>JBGQJI010000115.1:0-8150 GCA_041498975.1 Methylomirabilis sp. (SeqCode) | reverse complement strand
TTTCTCAGCTTCAGGGCCGGGCGGCGACTCGGGATCGATGCGCTTCTCGCCCGTCGGGTCGAAAAAGCCCAGGCGGGAAGTGTGATCGGAAGAATCCTGGCCTTCCTGGTCTAACGCGCGATGCCCGCGAGAACGCACCCTTCCGGTACTCGCCCCGACGGCCACGTCGGACGCCGGACCGGGCCCCCGAGCACCGCCCTGATCCTCATCGGCCTCGGAGCGCTCTCGTCATTTCTGTATGCGTCATTTGCCCTGTCCACGAAGGGCATTCCGCTGGCCTTTCCGCTCCTCACCATACGGAAGGGGATCATTCCCAGTTTCCTTGTTCACTTCTCCCTACTGTTCGCGCTCTACCTTGCGGCAGCCTGGTTCGCGTTCCGCGAGCGACCCAATGCCCGGCCCGTCATCTTCACGCTGTTCGCTTGCTCGATCGTATTCCGCGCCATCCTGCTCTGGACCGAGCCCGTCCTTTCCGACGACCTCTACCGGTATGTCTGGGATGGCAGGGTCCAGGCGGCCGGGCTCAGCCCCTATCTTCATGCGCCAGAAGCGCCGGAGCTGTCCCATCTTAGAGACGTCACGATCTACCCACGGATCAATCGGCCATGGGCACGCACCATCTATCCGCCGGGCGCCCAGTGGCTCTTTCGCGCCATCTATGCCGCCAGGCTCGATGGCGTCTTGTCTCTCAAGGGGATGATCGTGGCCTTCGACCTTTTGACCATCACCCTGCTTCTGAAGCTGCTCCGCATGCTGAGGCTTCCCGATAGCCGAGCCATTCTCTATGCGTGGAATCCGCTGGTGGTCTTCGAGCTCGCCGGGTCAGGGCACCTCGATGGCCTGATGCTGCCGTTCGTGCTCCTGTGCCTCATTTTCTCGGAGCGCCGTCGTGATGCATGGGCCGGCGTCTCGCTGGGCGTGGCAACGGCGATCAAGCTCTACCCGGCCCTGCTGATTCCGGCCCTGGTCCGCCGGCATGGACCTCGCCTGCTACTCTCCGCCGCAGCCACTGTTGGATTGCTCTACCTTTCATACGTCCCGACAGCAGGCCGAGAGGTGCTGGGATTCTTACCCCAGTACCTTTCAGATCCCAAGGAACTGTTCAATCCGGGGCCGGGCGCGCTGCTGGCCTTCGGTCTCGGCTCACTCACATCCCAGCCGACAAGGGTTGCCTATGTGGTCCTGGCCCTGGCTCTCCTCACCGTGAGCCTTCGCTCTACGAGGTCGGGCGACGAGGGGCTTGAGGCGACCGTCCCGGAGGTGCTCCTGATGTTCGGAACCTTCGTCACCTTCGCCCAGACCGTGCATCCCTGGTACCTGCTATGGATCCTCCCCCTCCTCGCGATCCGGCCGAGCGCCTGCTGGCTCTACCTCTCAGGGGCGATCGCGCTCTCCTACCTGAGATACACCGATGACCAGTTCCGCTTGCCGGTATTGGCCGGTGTTCTGGAATACCTCCCCTTCTATCTGCTCGCGCTCTGGGCCAGCCGGGCCAGGAAACTCCGACGGGTCGGGTCGGGCCTGATCGGTCAAGTGGCCGGTGGACGGACATCGTGAAGCCTTTCCTGTGGACCGCAGAGACCCTGTACCTCTTTGGCCTCTGCCTACTCTTTCTGTATGGCGTCAACAGCGCGGTGCTTGCCCTCCTGTATCGCCGCCACAAGGTCGCGGCCCTCCTTGCGGACCGTGAACTGGCGGCGAAGTTCTGGGAGAACGGCCATCACGAGCGACTGCCGCCGGTCACCGTCCAGCTCCCGGTCTATAACGAACGGTATGTCGTCGAGCGCCTGATCGACGCCGCCGCGCAGCTCAACTATCCCCACCATCTGTTGGAAATCCAGGTCCTGGACGATTCAACAGATGAGACCACGTCACTGGTGGCGGCGAGGGTACAGCGTCATCGCGCAGCCGGGCTCGACATCGTCCACCTGTACCGGTCGGATCGGACCGGCTTCAAGGGGGGGGCATTGAGCGAGGGGCTGAAGCAGGCCAAGGGCGAGCTGGTCGCGATCTTCGATGCCGATTTCATTCCGCCCCACAACTTTATCCTGGACACCCTTCCGTTCTTCCGGCAGGACGATCGAGTATGCGCGGTGCAAGGACGATGGGGCCATATCAACCAGGACTATTCGTTCCTGACCGCCGCCCAGGCGATCGCGATCGATGGCCACTTCGCGATCGAACAACCGGCCCGTGCCTGGTCTCGCCTCTTCATGAACTTCAATGGCACGGGTGGCATCTGGCGGAAGGAGGCGATCATTGATGCTGGAGGCTGGCAGAGCGACACGCTCACGGAAGATCTTGACCTGAGCTACCGGGCGCAACTGGCAGGCTGGCGTATGAAATTCCTCCCGCACCTTCTGTGCCCTGCTGAACTCCCGGCTCTGCTCAGCGGCTTCAGGTCCCAACAGCACCGATTGGCTAAGGGCTCCATCCAAACCGCCATGAAGCTCCTCCCGAGCATCTTCCGCTCACCCGCCGCCTGGTTTACCAAGTACCAGGCTTTCCTCCACATGACCCATTATCTCGCCCACCCACTCATGGTCATGGTTATCCTGGCAACGCCGCTTCTGCTGCGTTGGAACTGGCTGTTGCCGGGGTGGCGGCATCTGTGGGCCCCCCTTGCCTTCCTCTCTCTCGCGACCTTTGGCCCCTCCAGCCTCTATTATTACTCGCAGCGCGAGCTATACCACGATTGGCACAAACGGTTCCGGGCGATGCCGTTCTTGATGCTGCTGGGAACCGGGATTGCCGTGAACAACACCAAGGCGGTCTTTGAGGCGTTTTTCGGGCGGCCGAACCGCTTCGTGAGGACCCCGAAGTACCGCCTCGAGAGCCAGGCCGACGGCTGGCTCGGGAAGGGCTACCGATTGCCCCTGCCTTGGACCGTGTTCGTCGAGGCAGGGCTCTTTCTCTATAGCGGCTACGGCCTACGGCTGGCGCTCCAGCGGGGAATCTACCCGATCGTCCCTTTCATCCTTCTCTATACGATGGGGATGGGGTATGTGGCGGCCCTGGGGCTCTGGCAGGCACTCCGAGAGGTCAAGGGCTCATCCGACCATCAGTGGCGAAGGGCGGATGACCTCTCACATCCTGGCCAGGTCCGCTAAGCCCGCACCGTGGTCTGCGGTGAGGACACGGCATCGAGAAATTCTTCCCCTCTGGCAGGGAACGGCCCCTTTCCCCAGTCGCCTGTCTCAGAAATCGCTTGACAATGCCGCCCATTCGGGCTGAGTTTGTTACAGCTATGCCGTCGGGCTCGCGGGTGGCGCCGCACCCCGCGGCCCTCAACTCCCATGACGTATCCCCTACCTGCAGACGTTGATGGGATGAGGCAGGAGATTGACCTGCGCACAGCCTGTGTCGCGCGCGGATGCGATCCTTCTCTCGAGAATCATGTACCACAGTGGAGCACATTTTCCGCACGAGCTGCAGCGCGTGTGTCCCGATTGGCATCCAAGCCGCCTGACCAGGAAAGGGGTGAGACGGGCCTCCCGAGTCGTGCGGAAATGGATAGCCCGAAGAGCCCCCTGACTCGGACACGATCACTCCGACAGACCGCAATCGGAACCGACGGATGCAGCCTATGACTGACGGAACGAGGCCCAGCCTGACGATCTTCTTCCCGTGCTACAACGACGCGGGAACTATCGGCTCCCTCGTGGCCGCGGCAGACACCGTTGCCCGGGAGTTCACCGATGATTACGAGATCATCGTGGTCGATGATGGAAGCAGCGACAACAGCCGCATCCTGCTTCAGGAGCTTCAGGCACGATACACACGGCTGCGGCTGGTGTTTCACGAAAAGAACCGTGGCTACGGGGCGGCGTTGCAGTCGGGTTTCTCCCACGCCGCGAAGGATCTGGTGTTCTACACAGACGGGGACGGGCAGTACGACGTATTTGAGTTGCGGAAATTGCTGCCGATCATGCAGGACGGCGTTGACGTCGTCAATGGGTACAAGATCGTTCGCTCAGACCCTGTGCACCGGATCATCATCGGCTCGATGTACCTTTGGCTGATGCGCCTGTGCTTCAATTTTCACGTCCGCGATGTGGACTGCGACTTCCGTCTGATCCGCCGTCGGGTCTTTGACCATATCAAGCTGGAGCACACGAGTGGGGTGATCTGCCTGGAATTGGTCAAAAGGCTGGAAATGGCCGGGTACCGCTTCGCGGAATTCCCGGTCCATCATTACCACCGCACGGTCGGGAAGTCGCAATTCTTCAACTTCCGGCGCCTGTTCAAGACGGCCATCAACATCCTCTACCTGTGGTGGCAGCTCGTGGTGCGCAAAGATTCGCCAACCCGCATCGCGTACCTCGATGAGCGAGCCCTCAAGAGGTAGGTGCCTGCTCTCTAGGGAGAGACCGAGATCCGATGTCCGCGCATGAGAAGACCTTCGCAAGGACGCAGGTCCTGATCACCGGGGGGCTGGGGTTCATCGGATCAAACCTGGCGGCCGCACTCGTGGGCTGCGGTGCACGGGTGACCCTCGTCGATTCACTGATTCCCGAGTATGGGGGCAACCTTTTCAACATCAACGAGATCAGGGATCGCGTCACAGTGAACATCGCCGATGTCAGGGACGAGCACAGCATGAAATACCTCGTCCAGGGACAGGATTACCTCTTCAACCTGGCCGGCCAGACCAGCCACCTCGATTCGATGGACGATCCCTACACCGATCTCGATATCAACTGCCGGAGCCAGTTGTCGATCCTGGAGGCCTGCCGCAAGCACAACCGGCAAATCAAGATCGTCTTCGCCAGCACCAGACAGGTCTACGGCATCCCCGATTACCTGCCGGTGGACGAGCGTCATCCGGTCCACCCGGTCGATGTGAACGGCATCAACAAGTTGGCCGGAGAATGGTACCACATCGTCTACAACAACGTGTATGCGCTGCGGGCTTGCGCGTTGCGATTGACCAACACCTACGGTCCACGGATGCGGGTCAAAGACGCCCGCCAGACCTTCCTGGGCTCGTGGATTCGCCAGATCATAGAGGGCCGCGAGATACAGGTGTTCGGAGATGGCCAGCAGATGCGAGACCTCAATTATGTAGACGACGTGGTTGACGCCCTCCTGCTGGCCGCGGCGCGCGATGAGGCGAATGGCCAGATCTTCAATCTTGGCGAGGACACCCCTATCCGGCTCCTGGATCTGGCGAGGCTGCTCATCCAGCTCAACGGCAAAGGGCGATTCGTGATCGTCCCGTTTCCCCCCGACCGCAAGGCGATCGACATCGGTCACTATTACGGTTCGTTCCAGCAGATCTCCGATCGGCTGGGCTGGCGGCCCAGGACAAGCCTAGAGGAAGGACTCTCCCGCACGCTGCAGTACTACCGCGAGCATGGGACGCACTACTGGGACAATGGCTAGTGCCGTTCCAACCTTTTCGGACACACAATGACGCTATGCAGAGGTCGATTGAGTTGCCCACACATCATCGTGTCGTGAGGCCAAATAGTCGGACCGGCACGAGCGTTCCATTCCGAGACCTGAGGCGCCAGTATCTCGCCCTCAAGCCGGCGGTGGACGCTGCCATCGCCGACGTCCTCTCCCGCGGACAGTTCATCCTCGGCGAGCGGCTTGAGCAGTTTGAGGCAGAGTTTGCCCGTTACTGCGGCGCCGGATATGGAGTCGGGGTCGGCTCCGGGACCGAGGCACTGCACTTGGCCCTGGTGGCTTGCGGCGTCGGCCCCGGCGATGAGGTGATCACCGTCTCGAACACCTGCATCCCCACCGTGTCGGCCATCTCGCTTGCCGGAGCGACACCGGCCTTCGTCGATATCGATCCGGTCACCTATACGATGGACCCCGGTCTGATCGAAAATCGGATCACCCCTCACACCAGGGCCATCTTGCCCGTCCACCTATACGGGCAGTGCGCCGACATGGACCCTATCCTCGAGATCGCGAGAAGGCGAGGCCTGCGCGTCATCGAGGATTGCGCACAGGCACACGGAGGCCTGTACAAGGGGCAGATGGCGGGAACGATGGGCGATGCCGGCTGTTACAGCTTCTATCCAACGAAGAACCTCGGGGCCTTCGGGGATGCCGGCATGGTGGTGACGAACGACCCGGACCTGGCGGAGAAGCTGAAGGCCTTGCGCAACTACGGCCGGACTGAAGGCTACTCGCATCCTTTCAGGGGGTTCAACAGTCGCCTCGACGAGCTTCAGGCTGCCATTCTCCTGGCCAAGTTGCCCCACTTGAAGCCTTGGAATGACCGTCGCCGTCGGATCGCTGCCAGATACACGGAGGCGCTCACGCGGATGGGAATCGTCTGCCCGGGCGAAGCGACGGGGCGCCATCACGTCTATCACCTTTTCGTGATTCGAGTGGCGGATCGCGCTGCCTTTCAGGCGGCCATGAGCGCCAACGGCGTGGCAACGTCGATCCATTACCCGGTTCCCGTCCACCTGGTCGAAGCCTACAGGGACCTGCCCGAGTCCGGAGAACACTTGTCACACACCACCTTATTCGCCTCCCAGATCCTGAGCCTCCCCCTTTACCCGGAACTCGCCGATCACGAGATCGACGCCGTGATTGACGCTGCCAAGCGCTCTCTGTGATGGGTTCGTCCTGCTCACCTGAGAGTCAAGGGCGAAAACGATGGAGCAGCACGAGTACGATACAATGGCGCGCCTGGAGGACACTCACTGGTGGTATCGCGCCCTCAGGCGGTTGGTGTCGCGAAGTCTCCAGTCAGAGGGCGACGGACGAGTGCTGCGGATCCTCGACGTAGGATGTGGGACGGGCGGCGGGATGGCCTCGATGGCCAATCGCCTGCCCGGCCGCCTTCTTGTCGGCGTGGACGTTGAGGAACGCGCGATCTGGTACGCCTCACAACGAAGGGTTGGTTCCATCATCCGGGCCTCGGCCCACAGCCTCCCGTTTCGAGACAGCTCGTTCGATGCGGTGACCCTGATCGACCTGCTGTACATCGAAGGGCTCGACGACCGTGTGGCCGTCCGCGAGGCCCACCGAGTCCTTCGGGAGGGAGGACTTCTGATCGTCAACGTCGCGGCCTTTGAATGGCTTCGCGGAGAGCATGACCTGGTGGTTCGAACTCGTCACCGGTACAGGAAGGAAGAGATCGGCCGGTTGCTCGCCGGGAACGGGTTTGCGGTGAAGAGGTTGCTGTACTGGAACGCGCTCCTGCTGCCCGTCATCGCGTTTGCCAGAAAGGTCCTGGCCCCGGTCCGGCCGAAGGCCACGCCCCGGTCTGATATCAGATCATCGTCCATCTGGGTAAATCGGTGCCTGTTTCGGCTGCTGTTACTCGATCAATGGTTGGCGCAGAGAGTCCGATTGCCGTTCGGGACGTCCATCTTCGGCGTGGCATGCAAGGGGCTGCGACCGTCGGCGGCGGTCCGATAGCATGCCTCATACCTCATGCAAGCAGGTCGTTCAGTGAACGAGGCTCTGTAGATGCGGAGAAAGCAGGCCCGTTGTCTGAGTGTCAAAGAGTCCGGCTGGTTGAGTGCAGGAAGAGGAAGCTGAGGGAGGTTATGATCGTGGCCTGGTCAGTCCCTTCAACCGAGCCGTTGTAGAATCAGGCTGGTGGCCTCGGACAGGTCCCTTGCCTTGGCGCAGTCAACGTGGCCCCACAGGCCGGCAGGGTCGAGAAGGATTGCATCCAGGCCGGCCGCCCTCGACCCGAGGACATCAATGGAGTAGAGGTCGCCGATGTACACGGCCTCTGCGGGGCTGACCCCAGCCCGTTCAAGCGCCATCTGAAAGATCCTGGGGTCCGGTTTTTCCACCCCGACGACCCGCGAGTCCAGAACGAACCGGAAGTAGGAAGCCAATCCTTCCTTCGCGATCATCCGCTCGATGCTGCCATCGGAGTTGGAGATCATCCCGACCGCCAGGTCGCGACGCTGTAACTGCTCGAGGACGGCCGGGGCCTGCGGGTTCGGCTGGTTCCAGAGGTTGTGCTCCCGGTTGTACTGCGCGATCCGCTGAAAAGCCCTCTCGGCGGCCGTCCCCCACTCCACCCCCAGACCATCGCAGACAAACCGGATGTAGGTCCGGAAGATCTCCGGCGCCTCGGTGGAGTTGCGGCGGGCCAGGATCGGATCGAGCCGTACCCTCGCCCGATACTCGGCCTCCCGCACCCGAGCTTCCTCGACATCGAA
>JBGQJI010000114.1:0-8254 GCA_041498975.1 Methylomirabilis sp. (SeqCode) | reverse complement strand
GCCTATCCCCTCCGCGGCGGCATCGCTCACTACACCACGTTCCTGGCCAAGGCGCTGTTGAAGCGGCATGCGGTCACCCTGCTCTCTTTCACGCGGCTGTATCCAACGTTTTTCTTTCCAGGGACGACTGAATTCGACACGAGCGCTCGCAGCTTCTCGTCAGACAGCGAGGCGATCTTCGATCCCCTCGGCCCTCGCTCCTGGCTTCGGACTGCGCGCCGCATCCGGACCCTCTCCCCCGATCTGGTCATCGTCCAGTGGTGGAGCCCGATCTTCGCCATCCCATTGGGCACGGTTCTCCGCCTGGCGAAAAGGCACGGACGGCCAAGGGTATTGTTCATTTGCCACAATGTCCGGCCTCACGAGCGAATCCCTGGGGAGGGGTTGCTGCCCAGGTTCGCCTTTGCCGCGGCCGATCTCTTCATCGTTCACTCGGACGAAGACCTCCGCGAGCTGCAAGCGATCCGGCCGGATGCACGGATCCGGAAGCTCTTTCTCCCGATCAACGACGGCTTCAGCCCGGCCATCAACAAGGTAGCCGCCCAGCGGCAGCTCGGCCTCACCTCGCCCACGATCCTGTTCTTCGGGCTCATCCGACGCTACAAGGGGCTGGCTCAGCTCCTCCGCGCGATGCCCCTGGTTCTGAAAGCTATGGAGTGCACCCTTATGATCGTCGGAGAGTTCTACGACGGGCGGGAGGAGTGTCTGGGGCTGATCCGATCGCTTGACCTCTCGGCCAGAGTCCTCCTGGTCGATCGGTACGTCGCCAACGAGGAGGTCGCCCTCTACTTCTCCGCAGCAGACCTGGTTGTGCTCCCCTACACCTCGGCCACCCAGAGCGCTGTCGTTCCGATCGCCTACTCGTTCGAGCGCCCGGTCGTCACCACGAAGGTAGGCGGGCTGCCCGAGGCCGTGATCGATGGCCAGACCGGCTTCATCGTCAATCCGGCCGATCCGCGGGCGCTGGCCGAGGCCATTGTGCAATACTTCAGGGAAGGCCGGGAGCTAGAGTTTATCGAGGGGATCCGGAAGGAGCGGGAGCGCCTTTCGTGGGAGCGGTTCATCGACGCCATCGAGGCCATGAGCGAAGGTTGAGACCAGTATGGGAGCGAGGCAGACAGAGAAGCTCGATCCTATAGCAAGAAAAGGAGGCGTCTTGAGCAAAGGGTTTACAATCTGGTTCACGGGGCTCTCGGGCGCGGGTAAGACGACGATCTCGAAGCTGGTCGAAGCCGAGCTACGGCAGCGCGGCTTCCCGGTGGAGGTGCTGGACGGTGACGTGGTTCGGCGGAACTTGAGCCAGGGTCTCGGGTTCACCAAGGAGGACCGGGACACCAACATCAGGCGGATCGCCTTCGTCAGCAAGCTGCTGACGCGGAATCATGTGGTGACCCTGGTCTCAGCCATCTCTCCCTATCGGGAGGCGCGGGAAGCGGCTCGGAAAGAGATCGAGAGCTTCGTCGAGGTCTACGTGCGATGCCCCCTGGGGACCTGCATCGCCAGAGATACAAAAGGGCTGTACAAGAAGGCGCTGGAAGGGGCCATTCCCTACTTCACCGGAATCTCAGACCCTTATGAGGAGCCACTGGAACCGGAAGTCATTCTTTACACCGACGAGGAGACTCCTGAGGAGAGCGCAGCCAAGGTCCTTCGCCAACTCACAGAGCTGCGTTACCTCTCCTGATCACGCCACTCTTCCGCACGCCTTAACGAAAGGGTCCTTGCTTCGAAAGTCCCCCTCACGCGTGTCATTGCGAGGAGCGGAGCGACCCCTTCGGGTATCCTCAGGGCAGGCTCCGCAATCTGACCCGAAGGGCCTGTCCTGAGCCTAGTCGAAGGGTCATTCCGAGCACATTCACTTCGTTCAGTGTAAACTCCGCGAGGAATCTCGTAGGGATTGCACAGCCTGCCCCGAGCAATGCCGAGGGGGCTGCGCCTCGCAACGACACTGCGTGTCGGATTGCCACCCCTTCGCGGAGTTTATCCTGAGCGAAGCCGAAGGGCTCTGGGCTCTGGCTTATTTGGTCGCTCGCAATGACGGTTCAACGAGGTTGAATGCGCTGGCGGGGACACCTCTTGTCTTCGGGTGATCTCACGCCAGTAACGCCACAGGGGCGGCCCCGCCAAGCACAAATTACCGCCAGGAAAAGGACGCCGGCATCCCAGGAAATACAGCTTCCTCCTTCGGCGACAGGAGATCTTGCGTTCCCCTATTGATCGGCAGGGTATTTCGGCTTGAGCATCGGGAATTCAGGCATTTGTTTCAGAAGTGGCTCCAGCTTCTCCACGCGCCCCTTGAATTGTTCGGTCATCGCCCGGCCCTCCTCCGGTGACGCAATGACATGGGGCGTAATCAAGATGAGCAGCTCGTTTTTTGTCAAAGTTTCTTTGGTGCCTCGGAAGAGATATCCAAGGAAAGGGATCTGGCTCAGAAACGGAATCCCAGTGTACCCTTTCGCCTTATCCGTTCGGATGATGCCTCCGATCAGCAGCGTCTGGCCATCCAGCACCACGACCGACGTCTTCGTCGTAGTTTTGTTGAACGAGGCACCGCCCTCAGAAGCAGTCGCCGCGGTTCCAGCGAGAGCGGTGTTTTCCGCTTCTATGTCCAGAGTAACCAATCGCTTTTCGTTCACGTGGGGCTTGATCCCGAGGATGATCCCGATGTCCTTCCGCTGGAAGGTGCTGAAGACATTGGCTACATCACCGGTCCCTACACTCTGTACTCCGGTCGGAATCGGGACCTCCTGACCGATCTGGATCTTCGCCTCTTTGTTGTTGGCCGTCAGCAGGTGTGGGCTCGCCAGGACCTCCGCTCTATCCACCTGCACAAGATTGTTTAAGACCACGCGAAACTTATCATTGTCTACGAAGGCAAAGGTCAGACCGGAAGCGGGAGCACTACCTCCCTTCACAACTCCAGCGATCGCCGTCGCGAGTGGCGCGACGCCGTATGCCCCTGCAACGAGGAATTGCCCGCTCCTGATGATCTCTTCAAGGCTAAAACTAAAATTGTCGGTCAGATTGATCTCGGCGAGCAAGAGCTCGATCAGGACCTGCTTCGGCACGATGTCCAGTTGCTTGATCGTCTCCTCGATGAACTCATAGTTGCGCGGTGAGGTCTTGACGATCAATGCGTTCGTCGCCTCATCAGCGACGATAATGACCTCTCCCACCACCTCGCCCGGCGCAGGCTCAACACCCGGCGGCAGCGGCACCCCCAGCGGCTGGCCTGCGGCGCCGGTAGGCTGGGGAGCCAAAGCCGGCTGGGGGGATGGGGGGGTCGGCGGCTGCGAGACGCCGAGGCCGGGCCGGGCCGGAGGCTGTCCCGGCCTGGTGGCAGGTGTCGTGGGCCGGGGCACGACCGGGCGCTGACCGTACAGGGTATTGAGGATGTTGGCCAGGTCGGCTGCCCTGACATTCTCCACGAAGTAGACGTAGATCCGTGAGACATTGTCCCGCTTCGCCGGAGTATCCAGGGCTTTGATCGTCTCAAGTAACCGCTTCACCGTCGAACTGAACCCGCCGACGATCACGCTGTTCGTCTGGGTGTGAACCACGATCTTGGCGCCACGGCCCAAGAAGCTCTGGAGGATACGAGCCATCTCGTCGGCCGACAGGTAATCGAGGCGGACGATCTGCGTCACGTACCGCTCGCGCTCCTCGACGCGCTCTTTGCCCACCTGCACGTCCTGGGGCTCTTGCTGGGCCACCGCGATCGGGACGATCTTGTAGAACGAGCCCTCCTTCACCGCCACCAGGTTATTCACATCCAGGACCAACTCCATGATGGAGAAGACCTCGCTGGCGGGAACCTTGGTCGTCGTCCGCATCGTGACATTCGTCTTGACCCCCGGGGCGAGGATGAAGTTGATCCCGGTGATGTCGGCGATGGAGCGGAGAACGAGCTCCAGGTCGGCATTCTCGAAGTTCAGCGAGACGTACTGGGTCCTGCCTTGCTGACCCCCTTGTGCCCCACCCGCACCGGGTGGCCCGATCTTGGCGCCCACGGCAGAGCCAGGAGCGCCCTCTTTCGCACCCTCCACGACAGCCGAGGCCGGAACCATCTCCTCTGCTGAAGGGGCGCTCGCGTCTTCCGTCGGCTGCGCCGCGCCCTCCTTTGGCTGCAAAGCCGCAGACGGTGGAACGGGTTCCGAAGGCACCAAGGTAGGCGCTGCCGCCTGCGCCTCAACCTTCGGGGGTGGGGGCTTCGGTTCGGTCCCGGCAATTCTCTCTATCATGGAGCAGCCCGAAAGACTTGCCGCAACCATCAAGATCAATAGGCGACGCGTACGGCTAGCCAATCCTCACTCCCTCCTGAAGCATGACAATGGATGGCGAAGGGCTCGTCAACGACTCATCCCCTGGACACCAGGACGCTATTTACGCTTCCCGGATTGCTTCGATTTCCGCTCCTGCTTCTGGGCCTGCTTGTCCTGTTTGCGCCTTTGCCGGTCGACCTGAGCTGGTGACCCTGTTTGGCCTAACGCAGGGGCGGCCCCAACGCCGGGGGGCTGTTGTGCTGAGGGCATTCCCAGGACCGGCTGGGTGGTGGACGCCACAGTCTCGATGGCCGCCTTGAGCGGGATCTCAGCAGTGTTGTCACCTCGCTTGAACACGATCCGATCCTCTTTGATCTCGATAATCACGCCGCCCGCCACTTCCTGGCCGATGGTATAGATTTGCGATTTACCTTTATCGTTCACGATCGCCCGCCAGTCATCGCCGACCTGGATAGTCCCCGAGAGGGTGGGCAGAGGAACCGGCGGAGGAACCAGTGCGTGACGTGCCGGCGGAGGCGGAGGCGGCTGTTTGAAGGGGTTCTTCTCCAACACCGGATCGAACTGTGTCAACGGTGGACGGCTGGGGCGGCCAAACTCCACGGCGACCGCCTCCTGCGAGGGCTTTGCCACGGAGCGATCCACGCTCACAGGGGTGACGGGCGAAACCCATGTTTTCGCCAGGGCGCCTCCGACCAGCACTGCAACCAAAGCCAGCGCAATGTTCAGCAACCGTAAGGGCCTGCTCATCTCAGCCTTTCTCCTCCAGCGCCGGCGTGTACCCGCTGACCACAACCGTCACTTGAAGCTCGGCACCTATCCGAGGGAAAGAGGCGTTCACCACCAGCCTGGGCACCGTGAGGAGCTTCTTAGAGCTCTCGATCTTGTACAGGAAGTCGCGGAGCTTCCTCAGGTCACCGTTCAGGGAAAGTTCGACCGACACCTGGGTGAACCCCTCCGCTTTCTTCGGCGCATGGATATTCTCACTGACGATCGTCACCCCGGTCTCCCCCGCCGCCTTGTGGAGCATCGCCTGAAGATCGGCTGCGGCCAGGGTCAGTTTGTCCCCAGGCAAGAGTTGTTGCTGGAGTTGCGTGTAGAGCTGTTCAGCGTTGGCAAATTTTTTCTCGTAGCGTCTCTTCCCCTCCACAACCAGTTGGTATCGCTCAAGGGCCTGGCGCTTCTCCTCGTACTCTTTCCGGACCTGAAGCTGGCTCGAGACCGCCGGGACGACGAGGTAGTTGACGGCGAGAAAGCCGACCAAGGCCACCCCGGCGGCCAGAAGAAACCGCTTCTCGCGGGAGGAGATGCTCACGATCGCGTCTCCTTGCGGGCTTCGAGGAATGCCTTGATCTGAAAGTCCTGGGTCTCCGCCCCGCGGCTTGCCACGGGAGAGGTAAATTGGGCGTTTTCGAAGACGGGGGAGTCCTCCAGGATGGAGATCAGGTTTGAGGCGGAGCCATTGATGGAGCCGCCGATCTTCATCTCCCGCCCATCCACCGAGAATAGGGTCAGCGTCACGCCTTTGGGAAGGATCTGAAAGAGTTCGCGAAGGACGTCCAGTTTCCTGACCTCCACCCGGTCGATTCTTTCCAGCGACTGGATCTGGCCTTCGAGTTTCGCGACCTCTCCTTTGAGCTGTTCAACTTTGGCTGCCTCTGCCTGCACCTGTTTGACTCTGGATGTCAGGCTGGCAAGCGCCCGACGCTCCCGAATCGCCTCGTTCACGCCATAGGCCAGACCGAGGGCCACGATGAGGGCCAGGAGCCTGAACATCATGAGCAGGCCGCGGTCCCGCTGCGGAGGGGCCAACTCTTTGGGCAGAAGGTCGATCTCGATCGGGAGTGGGACGAGCCCGTGAAGGGCGAGCCCAACGGCCGCCCCCAGCAACGGAGCGGCCTGAGGGTCCACACCGTGAGCTTTGATCCGACGGAAGGGGTGGAGGAACTCGACCTCCAACCCTGTACGTTCGGCCAGGTGATGAAGGAGATCTCCCCTCCCCGCGCCCGACCCCGAAAGATAGATCTGGCCCATCTGCCGGTCGCCTGACCCCTCGAGGTGGGCCAGGAGGCCGGAAAGCTCGGGGAGCAGGACGTCGAGGGGCGCGGCCGGGCCGAGTTTGAGGTAACGGCAGTACTTGAGAATCCCCTCCTTCGCCAAACCGATCTCCGCCTCCCCGTCTCGAACATCGATCAGCGCAGAAAGCGGCACCATGCCTCGGCGCTTGTTGTACAAGAGGGTATTGAACGACGCCAACGTCGAGACGCCGATGGCCCCCGGTTTTATCCCCGCCTCCTCCAGGACTCCAAGATACTTACTGATCTCTTCCTTCCGGGCCGCGGCCAATAAGACGGTCGCTTTCTCGGCGTCCTTCTCTAATAACTGGAAGTCGTAGTGCGCCTCCTCCGTAGGAAAGGGGATGTGCCGTTCGACCTCATAGTCCAGGATCCCTTTCATCTCATCCCCGCCCACCGCCGGCATGCTCACCGCGCGCATCGTGACAAGGCTTCGCGGCAGGCCGACCGTCACAAGGGCGGGGCGTCCGGGCAATCGAGCCAGAAGGCCCGCCAGTTTTTCTTTGAGCGCCTCATCCCTTCCCTCCTCCTGGGCAGGGAGTTCCTCGATGCCCCAGTCCAGCAGCCGGACGCGGCCGAACATTTTGCAGAGGAGGGCATGGCAGAGCAGGCCTCCCCTGATGTCGATGCCCAGGCTTGTCTGCTTTCTTGGAATCAGGTCGGCGAGCTTCATCAGCCTCCCTGTCTCGGGTCCAGGCTCCAGAGGCGAATCACGATCTTCGGCCGCCCCGTGGTCCCCTCGTTCCGCAAGATGGCGCCGATCCGGCTGGTCAGTCGCGAACCGGCCACGCGGCCCACGGACTGGACATAGTAGGTTTTCGAGGTCACCGTCGCGAATCGGGGCAGGCCCGCCAGGACCTGCGCCGAGGAGGCAGAGCCTGGCTGGCCTCCCTTCAGGACCTCGAACCCTTTTCGGCCGCCGCCCGAGATGGAAGTCAGCAAGGCGGTGATCTCTCCGAGATTGTTGACCGGGCCCTGGACTCGCCGCTCGATGACAGCCTTAGTTTCCATTGCCGTGAGCCCGAGCGCCATTAATACGTCGCCATTTGCGGTCTTCACGTTCACCTGGCCCGACCCTGAAACCGAGAGATTTCGGGCAATGCCAAGGTATTCCCCTGGCCCTGCCTGCCGCTCCCAGGGGAACTGCGCCTCCAGTTCGGCTCGCCGCTCCGGGCTATCGACGTTGCCATACAGGATCTCGGGGGTCATCCCTTTGATCAGCATTAACTCGTCGATCACCTCAAAATCGGCATTCTTCGCCCTATACGGCGTTTGAAGCGAGAGGTAGTAGTCGTCCTCAGCGCCGTTGAGGCGATGAAGATTATCCGGATCGCGCCAATCCTGGATCGAATCGACAATGGTTGACACGAGCTTCTCATCTGTGACCCCTGAGTTGGAGAGCAGTCGGGCGAGCATCGCATCGGTCGCGCCGTTGAGCGGAATCTTGCTTTCCTCGTCCGTGATGGTCACCCAGTAGCTGCCGCGCCCCAGCGGCACATTCTCGTGCATGTCCGGATTATCGCGCCATCGCTCCATCAGATAATCGTAGGGCGTGAAGCCGGGCGGAAGGACACTCGCCTCGGCGTTGACGAGTTCAGCCGCCGCCCGATAAACTCCAGCCTCCGCTAGGTGATAAGTCTCGGCTTCCTCCCTGAAGTTGCCGGCAGCGGCCAGCTCGGTGCGCATGGAGAAGGTGAAGGTCATGAACATGACCGCAAGGAACGCCAGGAGCCAGAGCGTGACCAGCAGCGCTATCCCGCGCTGGCCTTCCTCGCACCCCGCACCCCGCACCCCGCACCCCGCACCCCGCACCTCGCACTTTCTTTCACGTTTGTAATCGTGCTGCAACGGCCCCGCAAGGCGGTGTCCCGTCTAATGAGGTGTAGCGCAGGTCCACAG
>JBGQJI010000113.1:0-8360 GCA_041498975.1 Methylomirabilis sp. (SeqCode) | reverse complement strand
GTCGTACCCCATGGGGTTGCCTTGGGGGTGGTCAGAATCTCGGCCCCGATGCTGGTCAGCACCCTGTAGGTCCCCTCCAGATCATCGGTCGGAAAGGTGAAATAGACGCCCCAGCCGCGCCGCTCTGGGAGGGCATCCACCCTCCACGCTGATAACTCGGCCGGCGTCAGATCCTCGTGAACGGTCAGGGAGATCGGGCCGAGCTCGAAACGTGCGTGCCTGGCATCTTCAGATGCCGGTGGTCGCCCTAGAAGCTCTCGATAGAAATGGACCGTACGCCCGAGCTGGCTAACGAGCAGAAAAACGTGTGAAAACCCGGTGACCATCATCCCTCCCAGGAATAGGCTTACGGGCTCAGGGTGCGAGGTTCCGGCCTGGCGCGCGCTGCGGTCCTGCGCCAGCATATGCGCGCCGGATGCGCCATAGGTCTGCCAGCATCCTCGCCGGGTGACGCACCATGCTTACCTTGCTCTCGGGATCATTGATCCAGCGCACTGGCATCTCCCGAACGGCATACCCCAGGTGCATCGCGATGAGGATGGCCTCGACGTCAAAGGCGAAGCCGTCGGTACGCGTTCGTTGGAATATACTATGCGCTGCCTCGCGGCGAAACACTTTGAATCCGCACTGCGTATCTCGGAACGGGATCGGCAGGAAGGCCCGGAGGAGACGATTGAACAGCCTCCCTAACGATTCGCGAAGGAGATTCTGGCGCACCAGGATGCGCGATCCAGCCAGCGCACGCGAACCGATCACCACATCGGTGCCACCCGCAAGAAGTTCCAAGGCGCCATCCACCTGCTCGACGGGTGTGGAGAGATCCGCATCCGAGAATAGGACAAATTCAGCAGTGGCCGCCAGCATGCCGGCTCGAACGGCGGCGCCCTTGCCCCGGTTTTTCGGGAAGCGGATCAGCCTGAGTTCCGACGCTTGTGCCCTGAACTGTTCTATCAGACCGACCGTGCTATCACATGATCCATCATCCACCACGATGATTTCGAAGTCGCCTTCCCCGTAGCGGGTCCGAAGGTAGTCCAACACCCGGCGCAGTGACGGGCCGATCCGCCGTGCCTCATTATAGGTGGAAATTACCACGCTTAATTTCATTGGTTTGTGATTCGCATCGTTGACCCGGCCCCTGGGGAGGATCAGGGTGTCTGTCCATCGGCAATCTTCAGCGGCCGAGGAGCCACAGAGAAAGGAATAAGTCGAAGAAGACCACAGAGACCTCGACGCCCAAGGTTTCCCACCATGATCGTCGAAAGCCGATGGTGACGTTCGAAGTCTATCGAGAAATCTGCACTTCCCTAAGATAGTCTTCGGCCTCGCGGATGGAAATACCCACGCCATCATACTTGGCGCTCAGATTCGGGTGATAGTCAACCGTCAGCATAACAGGGCGTTCCAGCGTATCGCTTGTGATGGCTCTGGCAATCTACTCGGGGTGGAAATTGAGGATGCCGACATGGGCTCCTAGCCCTGAAATGAAGCCAAGTTCGTGCCCTTGGATCTCCTACAGTTGGACTTTCCCTTTCCGGTGGATCCGGATAAAGTGAGGTGAATCGCGGAGGTTTGCCTCGACATCGCCGACCCACGTTAGGTCAAACGAAACGTGGTGCCTCCGGCTCTGGTTTCGATACCGGTCCAGGCCCCTGCAGGGAACACGGTGGCCATCATGAAGTGCTCCAGGATCTGGAACCCACAGGCGGTTTTGATTTCTCCCTAGACTTGCCATTCAGGCCCTTGGCGACCGCGTTGATGAGCCGGTGCTTGGCGTAGGTTACGAAGTTAGCCAAGTGCCGCTTCAACATGTGGGCGACCTTGCGGATCAGTTGGAGGTGGCAATGAGTCGCCTATCGGAACCAGCACTGGAAGGATCGCTCCGCCGACTCTGGAGCGCGGTATGTCCGCAGTGCCTGGAGGATGTTCTGAATGCCCAGGCACGGCCAACCTTGAGGTCCAGGGCTTCGACTGCTTGAACTCTTGGCGTTGGCGCAAGGGGAGAGTCTCGGCCGCATTGAGCCGCAGACGCTTAGTGCCGGTGAAAGAGCTCTCCCTGTCGGTCTTCTCCAAGGCCCGGTGCTCCTAATGGCGGTTTTTGTCCACTACCTTCGTAACGTACCTCACGATGTGGACGCGGTCAAAGACGGTCTTCTGCGCGGCGTCGCGGATGGCCGCTGGATCGCCGGGAGGTAGGACTCCCACATTTGGGTGGCAAGTGCCCTTGATGGCGGCCCATTGCGAGGCCGTCAGCGCCTCACAGAAACCGTCCAGGCACTCCTTTTCTGGTCCTCCCCGACGTACTCCCCCTACGGCGCGTCAGCGCTGACCACCAGGCTACGGTAGTTTCCCCCTCCTTAAACGCCTCCTCGGCGATGCGCATCTGGTACAGCGCCGCGGAGGCCTTGCGGGCGTGGCACCACGCCACTACCCGTTCCTGGGGTTGCCTCACGCCTTGTCCCAGGGGAACCGGAGGATGGCGGTGCCCCCGCTGACGGAGCACTCTCAGAGGAGGTCAATGGCCATGTGCTCGAAGAGGGCCGTGAACTGGCTGTGCGGCTCAGCTCAGGGGACAGCGACCCACTTCACCTTGTGCGTAGGATACTCCACCCGGGGTTCCCGGCAGTGGGGGAAGGTCCGGAACTGGCATCTATTAGATAGCACCACGTTCGGTCCACGTGGTCCCCCATGCCCATTACAGGCAACCAAATTCTGGGTAGGGGAGCCGGGGGTCCCCTCCGGGGGGGGCGCTCACACGTCCACTCGTTGCTCTGTGGGGTCCAGTTCTACCCTGTGGACTATCCACGGCTGCACCAGGTCCAACTGATGTCGGTACAGGTCAGTGTCACGCATCGGCTCCTCCTCCCGTCGCCACGTTTTGAGGGAGGGGCACACTCGACACGCGGCGGCGGGTCAAGCGACCGCAGGCCACGGAGCCCCGACCTGGCCGGCAACGGTGGCCAACGGGTGCGCTGCCGCCGGACCTGTCGGCAGGGGGTTTCGTCGGGTGGCTAATTGTTTCATCCCGAAATTTTCGCGAGAACCTGAAGATCGTTGAGACCAAAAGGTTTCTGAGTTAATCCCATACCTTGGTTACTTCAACCTGAATCCGGCGTGAAAATGCCGGCTTGCAGCCAAGGCAAACTTTCACACCCCCTCTCTGGGCCCGCTCGCAGGCAAGGTCAACCGGGGGCGATTCTCGGTTCGTCGCAGTTGGTCGGGCATGCCTTTGGGGGCCTCGGGGCATCACGGTGAACCCTACTTCTAAAGTAGCCTTCACCGCAAAGCCCATTTGCTGACCTCATCGAGAATTGGTGCCGCATGTGCAAGGAGTCACTTAGGTTCTCACGCCGGATTCAGGTTCAATTGACTGCTGCCCTCAGCCCCTGGGAGACCCTCAATGCGGTAGATGCGAAGCGCTTCTTGCCGCCAGGGTCTAATTTCTCCCTCCACCGTCAGATGCAGCCGCCACGTGGGGGGAGGCGTTAGGCTACCCAAGTTGAAGATCGCTCCCATCCACATATCCGGTCCACGGGCACCTCCAGTGACCGCGTATCCAGGGCGAAAAGAGGCGAGCAAGTCGGAGGTCCTGTGCTTCTCAATGGCCTCCTGCATGTATTTGATCCGTGGTGCGTTCTGGTAGCCCCGGTCGAATCGAAACCGGTCCAGAAACCGGTTATCGGAGTATAGGTCCCCTTCGCGAAGTGTTATCAGAAAGGCTGACGCGATCTTTATGTCTCGAAGGGAGTCCTGGTAAAGAGAGGCCGTTCGCTGTATCCAAAAAAGCGAGCCCACAAGGAGAAACGCAAGAATGGCGCCACCGAGCCAACGACTTCGGTGAGCGATCGAAGCAATCAGAACCGCGACTAGCAGAAGGCTGGGGACCACCAAGGCGTCCAAATAACGGAAGTAACGTGGAATCGGTTCGTATGGAAGGCCCGCCTTTGAAGGTAAGAACTCAAGCACAAGAAATAGACCGACCAGCCATACTGTTAGGGGAAGACAGTCATGCAGGCGCCTGTATAAGGCGTAGGCGAGCGCAGGGAGGACAGCATAGAATGTGTAGCCAAAAAGCAGAGTCTGGTCGAACGTCAGCCTAAACATCCAACTCGGATAGAATTTAAGATAGTCGGATAGGTGTCCCTGAACATATTTTGGTGCGAAATGGCCCTCCCGGTGTAAATAGTTAAAGAACCCCCCGGTGGAAAAAAAATCAATGAGGCAGAAGGTTCCAAGCAGAGCTGCTAACGCCGCGTAAAAGACCGCATGTCGCTTCCATGCCCTGAGGTGGAGCGCTGAGAGAACTGCAAAGATCCCGACAATCGCCATTGCTGGGATCTTGACAAGGTAGCAATAGAATACGAGCACAGCCCCCAAGATGAACAAGCCGTGAGAGCGGAGGCCGTTCGCCCGGTCCGCCTTTAGGAAGAGGAGAAACGCCAGCGCGGAAAGAAACGAAGTAATAATGTCAATGGTCATGGTTGTTGAGAAGACAACATCAAAGGGCGAGAAGGCAAGTAGGGTGGCAGCCAGCAATCCGACCTTACCTTCGGCAATCTCGTTTCCAAGGAGATAGGTTACTGGGATGGTGGCGAGAGAGCAGACGAACGGGAACAGCACAAACGAGAGGTCGTTAACTCCAAACAACCAAAACGATGCTGCATTCGGAAGATGGAGCCCCAGGCGGTAGTTCGATCCAAACGATAAGCCCGGAAAATGTCCGGTCGAGAGGTAGTGCGCGAGCCAGGCGTAGTAGGCGTCGTCGCCTAGCCCCCATCCAACGAAGGCGTATAGCCGCGAAAGAAGCGCCAAGGACATAATGGCCAAAATCCAATAAAGGTTCAAACCACGCGTACGGGTGGTACGCTCGGGGTGACTCTGCTCCATCTGCTGATTTCCATCGTGCATCTGTTACGGCTTTCCTTTTGGGAATTATCTCCTTCGTGGGTAAAAAGGGTTCTTTGATACCGTCATGGCGAAGGCGGAGCGAGGGGCTCCGAAGAAGCCATGAGAGTGAGCCTGTATGACTATCGGCACTACATTGCCAGTGAGCGAGCATGCTTGGCGTCGATCCGACGCATCCGGTGGCCAGATGGGGTCCGCTGTCCTCGCTGCCAGCACGGCCGGACCTGGGCCATGCAGGACGGCGGAAGGGTTCGGTACCGGTGCAAGGCCTGATGCAGCTTTCAGGGTGGCCCGAAGAAGATGGAGATGCTGATAGTCCTTGTGCCGCAAAAACCTGGTCTCGATGTTAAAGAGGGCCATGGTCACTTACTACTTTGTTTGATTTCTGATCCATTAAAGGTCGACCGCGTCCGAGCTGCCTGAGCAGTGCATTGAAAAACTCGAGCCAGTTCCTGGTCTTGAGGTTGACCGTAAGCTCGTTGCAATGACCATTATAGATTCCCCAAAAAGACCGGTGGAAAAATTCCCCATGTTCAGCAAGTGATTTCTTATGAGCCCATGCTGAGAAGGTTGGCCCCTAAGTGCCCTCGCTTGTGCCAGTGGCAGCGCTTCACCCGCGACTGGTGGCCGAAGGCCTGCCGGGTGGCCATGCGTACAGTCCATTACGCCCGTCGAGGAGCCACAGGATGCCCCCCTGAGCGCAAGAGCTCTCGCGTGGGGTGCTCCCAAGAGGAAGGGGTAGCAGATCCGCGCATTCTTTATCCCGGTCTGAGCGAACCCGCGGATCACCTGGCAGTTCCTGCAACGCCGCCGGGCGGATCACTTTGGCTTCTCCTGCGTCCTAATCTTGCAAACTGTCTTCATGGGGCGACTCCATTGAGTGTGCAAGTGTGGTAGTGTCCCGTATGCCCCTAACCGCTTGGAAGCCGCTTCGTCAACTTGCCACTATGAATAGCACACCTCCCCGCCAGATTCCATCCACAAGTGCTAGGGCAATCCGGCTGATCCCCCATTCGCCCAGAGTAGATTCCTAGCGTTTGAGTGCAAGATAAATGTTGTTTACTCTGCTTCTCAGAGAACCTGACAGCGAAATGTTGGCTGTGAATCAAGTTCGACGAACCGTCGTCCTGTTCGTAGAAGACATCCAGCCGTTTCGGAGCGATGTACAATCAAGCCAAGACGAATTGCGACAGGTAACCCGG
Organism: Methylomirabilis sp. (SeqCode); assembly: GCA_041498975.1. Lineage (GTDB taxonomy): Bacteria > Methylomirabilota > Methylomirabilia > Methylomirabilales > Methylomirabilaceae > Methylomirabilis. The sequence continues at coordinate 2,253 of JBGQJI010000113.1, read as the reverse complement.
GTTGACGGAAACGTGGAGCTTCAGCACCTCGATGCATGGGACCCCGTCGGGTTCGACCACACAGCGGATGAAGTAGAGCCGCTTGCCCTGTGGTTGGGAGAGGTAACAGTGCAGCGCCGGCGTCGTGGCGAGGCCCACCGGCAGGCAGGTGTGAGGCTCCCACACCGGCCGTTTGGAGGCCAGGTATTGCGCGTTGAGGCGCGCGAACGCCTCGGCCAGCTCCTCGAGGGAGCCGAACGTCTGGCGCTGCCTGAGCTTCCCGACAAAGACGCTGTTATGGCCATCGATCGCCCTAGGGCTCAAGGGCTTCCTCAGTGGCAGCAGGACGGGGATAACCCTGAGATTGAGTAAGGAGATCAGCAGCCTGCTGAGGAAGCCCAGGCCTTTGCGCGAGGCCGGGAAGGTCAAGGCGTTGTCCAGCGTCAGGACATCGGCCTTGGGATAGCGCTGCCAGTCGACGAGGAGCGGCTCCCGCGCCGCCGCTCAGCCACCCGAAGCGGAAGGGCTGCGTGGACTCGCGCGAGGCCAGGTAGATGGGCTAAAGACAGCCGGCCAGGAAGCGCGGCCAGATGAGCTCGAGCCTTTCGATGATCGTGCCCAGGCGGCGCAGACTCCGCGCCGGGTAGTGCCGGCCTCGCGCGCTGCCCTTGCGACGGCCGCGCCGGCAAGGCTGGGCCAAGCCGGCTCCCTGCAGGGCCGGCGCGATCCACCGCCGCGACGGGACGGAGCCCCTGGAGAACACAGGGCATAGGCCTGCTGTAGCGCCCCTGGTCCCACGAAGAACGCCTCCTCCGCGACCAGCGCTCGGCGCAGACGGACGATTCCACCCGTCCCGCCTCGGTCTGGCTCCACAGCCGGCCTTTGGGCCAGCCTCGGCGGTCGGTCGTCACGTCCGCGTTGGACACCCAACGGTCGATGAGGGGGCGCGAGACCAGGAGTCGTTTAGCAATCTCCGTCTCGGCGTAGCCCTGCGCTGCCAGTCGTTGGACGCCGACACGCTTGCGAATCACCAGAGCCTTGGCGTGTTCCATCGTGTGCCCCTCCATTGGCGCGCACGATAGTCTTTACCAGTTGCTGGTGCGACGCAAGGGATGCAACGTTCATTTTGCAGGCAACCTATAAGGAGAAGAGGAACCATCTTGTCCAACGCGTGGGATAGTTCCCAGCCAACGACCAAGAACGAGTTCGAGTAGAGGAGAAATGGGACGAACCTGTTGTACCAGTCGGACACCGCTGCCATGCGACCTCGCGACAGGGTAAGTGTGGCCATCGTCTTGACGTGGGCGAAGTGGATGGCCCCATCCAAGTACGAAGGATAGCCAGAATGGAAGAGGGGACAACGATGAAGATCGATGAGATCCTCATGGCGAAAAGCACGAGGCAGCATTGGTACGAAAGGCTGCCTCCACCGTTCTAAAGTTTAGCACGGCACCGGAGAGCCCGAGCGCCCGCGTATGCGTAAGCGCGGCCTGTAGCGCCACGGTCCCGCCCGTTGTCACCTCCGCGGCGATGAAGCGCGCGGGGTCCGAACGGAAGAGACGCTCGCATGCTTCTCGATTCGGGAACATCTTGTAGCCCTTCGGGTTGCACGGTGCGATGACCGCGGCAAAGCGGCGCAGCTCGGGGCCGAGCACGGTAGCCGCGCGGAGCGGGTTGTGGGTCACTAAGCCAGAATCGATTCCGAGGCGCTCTGACGCGGCCGCAAGTGCCATGAAGACAGCCGGGGCGCCGCCGGCGAGCGCGACCTCGGTCACCTGCGGATGGAGGAAAAGCCGCGTCACGCGGAGGCTCCGAAGGGCCGCGAGCTCCATCTCACACACCAGCATCGTGCCGACGGCGAGATCCTGTCGCCGGATGCTCCCCAGGTCGAGCATCGCGCGGAACGCGGTGCGCGCCATTTGCGGGGGTGTGAGCCGCATGAAGCGGGCGCGCGCAGCACCTATCAAGCCACGGTCAGTGAGATCGCGGATGAACGCGAACATGTTCGGCAGGACCGCCCACACCTCCATGTCGCGCCAGCGCTGGAAGGCTGCGAGGGCCTCGCGGATCGTATCGTCGAACACCGCGAGGACGGCCCGCGCACCGAGCGAGTAGGCCTTCTCGCAGAGCGCGTGGACCTCGTCGGGCTGGTTGAATCGGGCAACGGTTTCGAGGCGCTCCCCCCATGACACATAGTGCTGGCTCTCCGGGGGACGGACCTCGAGGATAAGATGGTTCACGACACCTCCACCGGCGCGCCGGAGGCCGCCGAGG
>JBGQJI010000112.1:0-8477 GCA_041498975.1 Methylomirabilis sp. (SeqCode) | reverse complement strand
GCTGGCGACACAACTGGCCCGACGCCTTCATCCTCCGTTGGAGCGGTATACCGTCACTGAGGTGGGACCAGGAGTCTACACCATCGAAGACAAGGGCGCCCTCAGAGGCGAGGCGAGGCTCATCAGAGTGACAGGCGATCAACGCGTGTACCGGTTCAGCGGGGAGTTCCGGTCCCTCGCGAACCTTCTCCGCTTCACCGGTCGCATGGTTCTGGTCCTGGACTACCGCGAGGTACAGCAAGCAGGCCGGACCTACATGGAGAGCGACCCGGACTTCTACCTGAGGATCGATCACCTCTTCTACGGCTTCATGGCCAAGCTCCTGACGCCGCTCATTCGCCTGATCATCGACCGGCGGATGGACATGATCGTCGAGGCGACCAACAGGCTGTTCGACCGAGTCCTCACAGACCCGGAGAGGCTCTATCTGGAGATGGCCACGTGGAAAGAGGTGCGACCCGAAGACCTGGAGGCATACCGGCAGGCATTGATCTCTGTCGACCCGGCGGGGAGGCGATGACACTGCGCGAGGCGATCGGCCAGCTCTTCATCCTCGGCTTCGAGGGTCGTGTGCTGTCCCAGGCCCTGAAGGCCTTCCTCCGCGAGTGCAACCCCGGCGGCCTGATCCTCTTCGCGCGCAACCTGGGCAGTCCGGAGGGAGTGGCCGCCCTGACCGCAGGACTGCAGGCCGCATCGCCAACCCCGCTCTTTCTCGCCATCGACCAAGAGGGAGGTCGGGTGGCTCGCCTCGGGCCGCCCTTCACCCAATGGCCGTCCCCCTCAGTGGCCGGGGCCTTTGGCTCGGTCAAGCTGACTTACGCCCTGGGAGAAGGGATGGCCAAGGAACTTCTGGCCGTTGGGATCAACATGAACCTGGCCCCGGTGCTCGATGTCCTGACCAATCCGGAGAACCCGGTCATGGCGGGCCGCAGCTTTGGCGCCGACCCGAAGGCCGTGGCCCAACTCGGGACCGCCTTTTTCCGCGGCCTACGCGACGCAGGGGTGGTTGCCGTGGGCAAGCACTTTCCCGGCCACGGGGACACGGCCACCGACTCTCACCTGGCGCTCCCGGTCGTGCGCCACGATCTGGCCAGGCTCCTGGCGGTCGAGCTGGCGCCATTCGTTGAGGTGATCGGCGAGGGGATCCCGGCGCTGATGACTGCCCATCTGCTGGTTCCCGCCCTGGACGCGGAAGGGCCCGCAACCCTATCGCGGGCGATCCTGAGCGATCTGCTACGGGAGCAACTGGGCTTCGCCGGATTGATTATGAGCGACGACCTCATGATGCGCGGGATCGCCGATGCGACCCCTCCAGGCGAGGCGGCCATCAGATTCCTTGAGGCCGGTGGCGATCTCGTACTCATCTGCCAGGACGAGGCGGCGCAACGAGAGGCGCTTGCCGCCGTGCCCGAGGCGGTCGAGACGGGCCGCCTCTCCGAGACGCGCCTGAGGGCATCGTGTGATCGGATCGCCGGGGCAAAGGCTCACTACGTTGCGCACGCAACCCCTCCCTCTCCCGAGGTGATCCGCCGGGTGGTGGGGTGTGATGCCCACCGGCGGCTCACCGAGCTGTTTCGGGCCGGAACGACGTAAGGCAGGACCTGTGGCCCTCTCCATCGAGCTCTGCTCCAGGACACCCGTCTGGTGGCCGAGTGCCCCCGCAGAGATCGGCCCGATGATGCGCTCGGGAGGAAATCGTTTACATCTTGGCGGATCTCCGCCATAATGCTCGGGAATGACGCCTCGTGGTAGGACCTGTTCAGAAGATCGTTCCGGTCGTTGTATGACCGTGCTGTGAAAGAAGGGGAAGCTCGACGAAGGGCGCAAATCCAATCGCTGCTGATACCTGGTCCCCCAGAAAGGCCGCGGGGTGACGTTCCCCCGCCGCCTGATCCTTCCTCTCATCGTGCTGTCTCTCACCGCATGCAGCGTGGGCGCCGGCCTGCAAGTCGTTTCCGTTCCTAATGACAAGATCCGCGTGGAACGGATCGCCGACACGCTCCTCAAAACCCTGCCGTTCAAGTATCTCGGGAGATCGTTCGCGTTCCACATCGTGGGCGATGACCGGGCCGCCGGATGGAATATCGCCCCTGGGATCATCTACATTAGCCAGCCGGCAGCTCGGCATGCCTCGGATGACGACCTGGCCCAGCTCATCGCCCACGCGATCGGTCACGACCTTCTCGCTCACCCCGTGGAAATAAACGACGTCTCAGACAGTCGCTTTGCGGCGGAATTCACCACCATCGCTGTTGTGCCGGGGGGGATCCTGCTGGGAGGGATCATCGACGGCATGACACGAAGCAGTGACTATACCCTCGCTCAGGAGATCGAAGCGGAGCGAATCGGTTTACGGATCTGGCTTCGCAGCGGTCGGAGCTGTGGGACCTGGATCTCGCTACGGCAAGGGCACAAGGAGCGAGGGGCCACATGGCATGAGCCGATCAAAGATGTGGCGCCGCCCCTCGATGATCTGGCCGCCGTGGCCGAGAGGGAATGCGGCCGGAAGCTCTCGGGACCCTGATTTCCCGGTTGCAAGGGGTCACGGGTGCGAGGTTCCGAGCGCCAGGTCGCAGGTCCCGAATTCGAGGGTCTGAGGAACGCGAAGGCGTGTTCAGGTCCGACGAGATCTGCCGGCCTGCTCGACCAGGGCTCGAAAGAGGGCGAGTTGCTCGGGGTGGCGAGCGACCATTCGCTCGGGGTGCCACTGGACTCCAACGAGGAAGCGCCCCGCGCCCTCGATCGCCTCGATGACCCCGTCGGGGGCAACGGCGCTGACTTCGAGGGCGGGCGCTGGGTCGCGGATGACCTGGTGGTGGGTGCTGGTCACGGGCAGTTCACGGGCGCCGATGATCTCGGCGAGGCGGGAGCCTGCCGCGATTGCAACAGAGTGAGCCGGCTCGCCCCGCCGCTCCCGAAGGCTCTGGTGGGTCGGGTCGGTCCCCTGCCGATAGGAGAGATCCTGGTAGAGGCTGCCACCCAAGGCGACGTTCAAGACTTGGAGGCCACGGCAGATCCCTAAGAACGGAAGGTCACGGTCTCGGGCGGCGTGAATCAGCTCCACCTCAAATCGGTCTCGCTCCTCGTCGATCTCGCCACATCGCTCCAGGACGATCTGCCCGTAGAAGGAAGGGTGGATGTCAGCGCCCCCCGTCATGACGAGCCCATCGATGGCCTCCAGGTACTCCTCGATCAAGGCAGGCCCGCTTCGACGGGGATCAGCGCAGGCCCTTCGACTGTGCTCAGGACGGGCTTCGATAGAGCTCAGACTGCGCACTGAGCCTGTCGAAGTGACAGGCTCCGCATGAGGGATGGGAAGGATCAGCGGCAAGCCGCCCGCCTCCAGGACGGCGCGGGTGTAGCCGTCCAGCACCGCCTCCCAACGCTCCTCGTCATCCCGGTAATGCCAGCTCGTGATTCCAATTCTCGCCCGCATCCGTTACCCCCTCCGCACGGCGCGGCCGGGCCGGGCGCCCGTGTGCTCGTCCCGCTCGACGACGGCGATCCCGTTGACGAAGACATACTGGATGCCGACGGGATACTGGATCGGCAGGTCGTAGGTCGCCGTATCGGAGATCGTCGCCGGGTCGAAGAGGACGAGGTCGGCCATGCATCCGGGCCGGAGGCGTCCCCGGTTGATCAGGCCGACCTTGCGGCAGGGATCCCAGGTCATCTTCTTCACAGCGGTTGGCAGATCGAGAAGGCGCCTCTCTCGCACATAGTGACCCAGCACACGCGGGAAGGTCCCGAATGTCCTCGGGTGTGGGCGGCCACGGCTGAGCGGTCCCCGATGGCCGCGACACCCGGAGTCCGACCCGATCATCGCATAGGGCTTGGTCAAAATCGCCTCCAGGTTCTCCTCACACATCGTGAAGAAGATGGCATCCACCTGCATCCGCTCCGCGATCAAGAGATCGATGACAAAGTCGATCGGCGGCTTGCCGGCTTGCTCCGCCGCTTTCGCGATCCGCAGGCCCTCATAGCGACGGTGCGCCTCGCAGGTCACCTCGGAGATCATCAGGCGGGACCAATAGTCCGCCGAGTAGTGGGCCGACAGCTCCTGTGCGATCCGGGCGCGCGCCGACGAGACGCGGAGCCGCTCGACCCGTTCCTCCAGCCCGCCCTCTAGCGCCCATGTCGGCAGGACGGCCTGCAGTCCGGTGTTGGAGGCAGTGTAGGGGTACCGGTCGCAGGAGACGTCGAGGCCCCGCGCCTGCGCCGCCTCGATGAGCCGGAATGCCTCGGCAAGCTTCGACCAGTTTCGCTCGCCGGAGGTCTTGAGGTGCGAGATCTGAAGCGGGATCGCCGCCCTTGACGCCACCGAGATGATCTCCTCGATCGCCTCGATCAGTCCGTCCCCCTCACTCCGCATGTGACAGGTAAGAACCCCGCCAGCCTCTCGCACTGTGGCTGCGATGGCGGTCAGCTCATCAGGCTTGGAGAAACAGGCTGGAGCATAGACCAAGCCCGTGGACAGGCCGAGGGCGCCCTCGGCCATCCCACGTCGCGCCCCTTCGACCATCGCCTCCAGCTCCTCCGATGATGGCGAGCGATTGGCGCCTCCCATTGACGAGCCCCGCAGCGTGTTGTGCCCCATCAGCAGACCGAAGTTCTCGGAGACCCCTACCGCCTCCAACCGCTTGAAGTAGCCCGCCACACCCTGCCAATCGTGATCGAGGCCATAGAGGTCGCGGTACGTGGCCGCCCGTTCCACAAGCCAGGGCCCCCAGATCGGAGCGGCTGCGTAACCGCAGTTGCCGCCGACCTCCAATGTCACGCCTTGCCGTACCGCGCTGTCGGCCGTCGGTTGAAGAAAGAGGTGATAGTCGGAGTGCGAATGGATATCCACGAAGCCAGGAGAGAGCGCGAGTCCATTCGCTTCGATCACCCGCCGTCCGCAGGATGAATCGATCCGCCCGATCTCTGAGATCCGATCCCCGGCCACGGCGAGGTCGGCCCGCCGCGCCGTGGCCCCGGTCCCGTCGATGAGATCAGCCCCCCGAATTACCAGGTCATGCATAGCCATCACAACACATCGGCTAGGGTTTAGGGTAAAGGGTTTAGGGTTTAGGAGAAAACCGGTCCACTAGACCCTGAACCCTAGACCCTATACCCTCATTCCTCCACGTCAGTCTCCTCGATAGAGACGCTCCCGCCGTCTCTCAGCCTTGTACTCGAATCTATCCACCACCTCCCCCAACGGATCGCTGAGGGAGGCAGTGTCTCCCCGATCGTTCCAGACGCCTGATCCCCGACTCCAGTAGAGCGTGATCGGCCCGGCTTCATCTCGCCGATCCCGCCCGTCCCCCGTCACGAGTGTCAGCACGTAGCCGGGCCGGAGCCGGGCGCGTGGGAAACGATACCGATGCCCCTCTCGATCGGCGATCGAATACCCACCGACATCCACGATCTGTCTCGAGATGTTGGCGATCCGGACGAACTCCGCCAGCGAACCTTTCCCTGCTTCGCCATCCCCCTTCGGTTCGATCCGCGTGATCATCAGCGGCCCTCGAACCGTTTTCCAGAGCCCTTTCTTCGCAGCCTTCGCCTTCTCCTGCACCTGAAGGAACCGCTCGGCGTATCGTGTATTCGGGGGTATCGAGAAGATATGGGCCCATCCTTCGGCCAGAAGCTGCTCATTCACCATTGTTTGCTCCTCGCACCCCGCACCCCGCATCTCGCACCTCCTCGTATAGACATAGGCCAGGAGCCTGTGATAACGATCCTCTTGTATCTGATCGAACTCCAGGTGAACGACCAGGCCCCTCACCAGGCGCCGGTTGAAGTTCGTCGCCTCATGGGCGTAGGGTTGCCCATGCTCCGGCGCATTGACCCCCAGATACCGCACCTTTCGGCCATCATCCAACACGATCGTATCCCCGTCAAGCACCTCACGCACCGTCGCAACGAGATCCGCCGCAAATGCGGCGGTGGTCAGCAGTATGGTTGAAAGCACTAGCAGAAGGAACGAGAGAGGAAAACGTTCGGGGCTGGCAAAAGAAGGTCCTTGGGAAACGGATCTGTCCGTCCGTGAACCGTCAACCGTGAACTGTGAATGCCTTTTTCCCGGATACGCACTTAACCCAATAATTTGATCCGCCCCTTGTATTTCGCCTCCAGGTGGCGATTGTGCTCGTCGCCGCCCGGCAGGTTAGCGCTGAGATAGACTGGCGGCGAAAGCCCCTTCGCGAGATATCGCTCGACCACACCGCAGACGATCGAGTTGACGATGAACGCCCCAGCCAGGAGCGAGGTTGGCCCCACCTTTTCCGCAAGGCCGGGGAAGGCAACGGCACTGTCGCCGGGCTCTCCCAGGTTGTCGATAACGAGGTCCGCGATCTCGAAGAGGCGCTTGCCGCTCGCATGACGCGAGGCCACGGCTCGGGCGTGCCTGAGAGACGTGATGGCGATGACCGTGAGCCGCCTCTGCTTGGCTTCCAACGCCAGTTCCACCGGGACAGGGTTGATCCCGGCATTGGAGACGATGACGAGGACCTCTCCAGGCCTCGGATCGTGGTACTCCAGGAGGATCGCGGCGATGCCGCTCACCCGCTCGAGGCGGCCGCTCTTCTTCGGGGGGCTCAGAGGGGTCAGGAATGGTTCGCTCATGACATTGACCGGCACCAGCCCGCCGGCACGATGAAATGCCTCTTCGGCGACGAGATGGGAGTGGCCGCTCCCGAAGACGTGCAGGACCCCGTCGGGCGCCAGGGAGGAGAAGATCAGGTCAGCCGCCTTGTCGATCGCCGCGCCCTGGCTTTGTTGAATCTCGCCCAGCAGCCGAATCACCGTCTCGTAGTAGGTGGAATTTCTCATCGGATCCCCCGAAATGCCCGCCCCGGGACGATCTTGCCCAGGACCGCGGGGTGAGCCGCCCCGGTGATCCGGGGCAGGTTGCCAGGCAGACCCCGCGCCGTCAGGTAGGCCAGCAGGGCGAAGGCTGAGGCCTCGATGCCCCGGCCCGGAAAACCGGCCTGATCTGCCGTGAGGAGACGGCATTCAGGCAGGGCTTCCTGGAGCCGTTTGACCAGCATTGGATTCTCGGCCCCGCCGCCGCAGGTGATCAGGTCCGCGGAGGCAGCGCCGCGTGGGAGGTCCCGCCTGATGTGCAGGGCCACCGACTGGGCTGTGAAGGCCGTGATAGTCGCGACCAGATCCTCCTCTGCGATGGGGCGCGATGCGGCACGGCGCAGCAGCGCGTCGATCAAAGCGGGACCGAAGCTCTCCCGACCGGTGCTCTTCGGCGGCCGGCGCGAGAGGAACGGATGGGCCATGAGCCATCGAAGCAGACGAGCCATAACCTGTCCGGAAGCGGCGATTCTGCCTCCAAAATCTGACGCGATGGCGCCGCCGGTCAGTCGCGCCATGAGGGCGTCGATCAGGACATTGCCTGGACCGGTGTCGAAGGCCAACACTCCCCCGAGGCCCTGACCCTTCGGGAGAAAGGTGAGGTTGGCGATCCCGCCGAGGTTCAGGACGATGCGGTCTCGCCGGGAGTGTCGGAAGAGCAGAGCATGCAGGTAGGGAGTGAGGGGAGCCCCCTCGCCTCCTGCCGCCAAGTCTCGTGGGCGAAAGTCGGCCACGGTCGTGATCCCTGTCCGCTCGGCGATCACCGACGGCTCGCCGATCTGCAGCGTCGAACGGACCCGTATCCCGTCCTCCACTTTGGGATCGGGGAGATGGACGACGGTTTGACCGTGGGACCCAATAAGGGCCACCTCGCGCATCGGCACGCCAGCAATTCGGGCGACCCTGTGCGCGGCCCCCGCAAAGAGCTCGCCCAGATAGCCATTGAGATGGCAGAGTTCGCCGGCGCCGCCTCGGCAGTCGTCGGCGGCTCGCAGGATCCGCTGTCTGAGCCCGTCGGGGAATGGGAAAACCTCGAATCGCAGGAGGCGTAGTTTCGGCAGCAGCCTCCCCGGACTGATCTCTACAAGCGCGGCATCGATCCCATCCGCCGACGTCCCCGACATCAGGCCAATGACTATCATTGCATCCTTACGAAAGCTTTTCGCCATGCCGTCTGCCAAGAAGCAGTGCTGCCAGTCCTAACGAAGCCGCGATGATCAGGACTAACCCACTCAGCACCGCTCCGAGTCGAAAGGAGAGCGGAGCATATCGAAAGATCACCTGATGCTGTCCGGCGGGGATGGGAACCGCACGGAGAAGGAGGTTACCCCGAAGGATCTTCGCCGGGAGACCACCGACGGTGGCCTTCCAACCTGGAAACCACGCGTCCCCCAAAACGAGCACTCCATCATACCGCGTTGAGACCTCAATCACAACGCGTTCGGGTTGGTAGTCCGCGATCCGCACCGCAGGGGAGGGATCGGCCGGCCCTAAAAGGACCGGACCTTCCCCGTCCAGGAGGACGACGGCTCTCGGGTCGAACTCGGGGTCGCTCAAGGCGTGGTCCATCTCCTCCCGACCGCTGAGCACTCTGCTCCGATAGGCCAGAAAGGCTCTCGGCAAGACCG
>JBGQJI010000111.1:0-8511 GCA_041498975.1 Methylomirabilis sp. (SeqCode) | reverse complement strand
GGACCATCGGGACGAAGCAATCTCTACGATTGTACGTTTGGTGAGATTGCTTCGCGGAGTTTACACTGAGCGAAGCGAATGTGCTCGCAATGACAAGCCAGTGCGAAGCGGGGGCGAGAAACGGCTTTACAGGAGATGGAATGAGCAGCGTGATGCTGAAAACCATAGAACTAAGCGAGAAGCCACCCGGGGTAGAAGAGGAGGAGTTCGAGCGGGGCATCCTCCTCTCGACCCTTGACAGCTTGGTCAATTGGGCGCGGAAGTCCTCGATCTGGCCTGTGAGCTTCGGGCTGGCCTGCTGTGCCATCGAGATGATGGCGACGGGCGCGTCGCGCTTTGATCTTGCCAGGTTCGGGGCGGAGGTGTTCCGGGGGTCGCCACGTCAGGCCGATCTCATGATCGTTGCCGGGCGCCTCAGTCGAAAGATGGCCCCGGTCCTCCGGAGGATCTACGATCAGATGCCTGACCCGAAATGGGTGATCGCAATGGGCGCCTGCGCCTCGTGCGGGGGGATTTTCAACACCTATACCATCGTTCAGGGTGTGGACCAAGTCGTTCCGGTGGATGTCTACGTCCCAGGCTGCCCGCCCAGGCCGGAGCAACTGATCCATGGGATCATGCTGCTTCAGGAGAAGATCACAAAGGAACGGCCGAGCAGCCGGGGCCTCTTCCATCTGCCGTGGCGGTCGAAGGCATAGAGAAGAAGAAGTAAGGAAGAGACGCGAAGAGCGTATCGAAGGGCATCTGGTTCGATCTCGGAACGGCTGGCTTCGCGGTTGGCTTCTACCCACAGACAGGAGGCGCGAGATGCGAATGACCCATCAGCTCAAGGTTGGAGACGCGGCACCGGACTTCACCCTAAAGGACGACAAGAAGAACGACGTCACCCTCTCGAGCTTCAAGGGAAAGCAGAACGTCCTGCTGGCGTTCTTCCCTCTCGCCTTCACTCCGGTCTGACAGGCGGAGCTGTCCGCGTACCACGCCGATATGCGACGGTTCGCGGACCACAATACCCAGGTCCTGGGGATCAGCACCGACAGTCCATATGCCCTCGCGGCATTCTCCCAAACGTGCGGCGGTTTGGGGTATCCGCTGCTGAGCGATTTCTGGCCTCACGGGCAGGTGTCCTTGAAATACGGGGTTCTTCGAGAGGAAGGATTTCCGCAGCGGTCGGTTTTCATCATCGATAAGCAGGGCAACCTGAACACTATCAAATACTACGAGCTGCGCCAGCAGCCGGATGACGAGGAGTTGCTCACGATCGTCAAGAAGCTCTGAAGAGCAGCCGTCAGCGATCAGCTTTCAGCGGTCAGCTTTCAGCAAAGACTGACTCGCTCCCGGTAGCTCAGAGCTGAGCGCTGAAAGCTGACGAGGGTACTACCAATGCTTGTTGGGCTTCTCAAGGGCATGGCGACCACCTTCAAGCATCTCTTCCGGAAGCCGACGACGGTTTCCTATCCGGAGGAGCGCCTTCCCCTTGCCCCCCGCTATCGCGGGCTGCACATGCTCGTGGTCAACAACGACGGGATGGAGCGGTGCGTGGGATGCGAATTGTGCGCCATCGCCTGCCCGGCCGACGCGATCTACATCGAGCCGGCTGAGAACACCGACGAGGAGAGGCGTTCCCGAGGCGAGCGGTACGCCAAGGTCTACAAGATCCATATGCTTCGATGCATCTTCTGTGGCTATTGTGAGGAGGCCTGTCCGGAGGAGGCGATCGTGATGGGCAAAAAGTACGAGCTTGCCTCCTACAATCGGGGCGACTTCGTGTACGGGAAGGAGCGTCTGATGACACCTTTGAAAGAGGCGCTCAACCAGCGGCCTGATTTGCACCCCGATTGGTAGCTATAGCAAACGCATTAACCCGGATTATTCGCGAACGGGCTTGACACCCTCACCCGCACCCTCTCCCTCAAGGGAGAGGGTCCAGCCTTTGAACCCCCCTCGCCACCCGAAGGGGGGAGAGGGCGAGGGTGAGGGGGGCGTAGGCAGCAACTGCGCCTTCACCCGGTAGTCAACGGATTTCTCAATCACCACACCGGCAACATAAGAGCAGGATTGAGGGAGAATTCGATGGAGTGGGTCGAGGTGGTGGGGCTGAAGCGATTCTCACCCGAGAAGGCACAGAAAATCGGACTCTTCAGGTCCGAGCGTTCCATGGTCGATCTGTACTGCCTTCTGCCAGGGCAAGCCCAAAAGCCTCATATCCATGAATCCTCGGAGAAGATCTACTATGTCCTCGAAGGGACAGCGCGCTTCAGAATTGGACATCAAGAACGGGAGCTTTCGGCGGGTAGCGCAGTGCTGGCCCAGGCGGGGGCGGAGCATGGAGTCGAAAATTCCGGATCCAGCCCTCTGGTTCTATTTGTGGTGATTGCGCCACCGCTTCCTAGCGACAAAGGCCATTAACCCATCGGCCGTGCGCATGCGGCGCCTCGCCGACAGGGAGGCCACTCTTCGCGGCATGACCGCGAAGCTGCTCGATGCAAGGTGGGAGGAAGACGATAATGACGCTATACAGAGATCGATTGAGTTGCCGACACATCATCGTGTCGTGAAACCAAATAGATGGACGGCACTCGATAACGCAACGGAGGGAGGAATGACGATCACCCACGATACCCTCACCGTGGCCACCGAGGACCGACTTCAGTTCATGGATCTGACGAAGCGGATCCGAGATCGGCTCCAGCGGTACAACGTCAAGCAGGGACTGATAATCCTCAGTTCTCTTCATACGACGACCGCGCTCTTCATCAACGAGTGGCAGGAGGCCCTGCTCCATGATCTTCGGGTCCTCCTGGATCGGCTCGTGCAGGAGCGTGACGGCTACCGCCACAACGACCCACGCTACTCTGATTGCGATCGGGGGAACGCCCACGCTCACCTCCGCTCCGTGCTGCTCGGCCGGCAGCTCTCGATTCCGGTGGTGGACGGAGAGATGGCCCTCGGCACCTTCCAATCGATCATCTTCGCGGAGCTGGACGGCCCGAGGGAGCGGCAGATCCACCTGCAGGTGCTCGCCGAATAGGGGACGCTCGATTCGGCCATGCGTGGGGATCGAATGAACGGGATGACTTTCGGCTGGGCTGGCGAGAGCAGGGTGGCAGTCTCTCGCCGGTCGAGAGGCGGCTCGAAGATGATGGCAATCGGCCTGCTGCCCCCGGTTGCAGGCGACGCCATGCGCCACGTCTTGCGTGCCCTGCTGTACTGAGAGAGCCATGCATCGGATCGTTCGATATCGCGGTGGATCGTTTGAGACGCTGGAGCTCCCTGTGGTCGAGGAGCAGTCCCTCACCATCTTCATCAACGGTCAGGAACTGGCGACGATCCTGTGCACGCCGGCCAAGCTCGACTGCCTGGTCCTGGGATTTCTGAGCTTCGAGGGGATCGTCCAGGGGCTGGAAGAGATCAAGACGCTGGAGGTCTTTCCCGAGGATGGGGTGGCGGATGTCCGGCTCACCAAGGCGTTCGTCCCTCCGCGTCGCCGCATCTTCACCTCCGGGTGCACCGGCGGAATCACATTCGGCATGCCGATGGAGGGGTTCAAGGCATTCCCGGAGGAGGCGACCCTGCACCCTGAGCAGGCGTTCGAGGTCATGAAGCAGCTCTACGCCGAAGCCCACCTGTACCGGCAGTCGCGGGGAATTCATGCCGCCGCCCTGAGCGATGGGAAGACATTGCTGCTGGTGGCCGAGGACGTGGGGCGGCACAACGCTCTGGACAAGATCCATGGCGAGGCACTCCTGCGGGGTATCTCCACCGCCGGACACATCCTCCTCTCCACCGGCCGCATCTCCTCCGAGATGCTTCGGAAGGGCGCCCACATGCGGACCCCGTTCATCCTCTCTCGGACCTCGCCCACCAGCCTGGCCATTGCTGCGGCCAAGCGCTTTGGCATTACCGTGATCGGCTATGTCCGAGGGGAGGGCTTCAACGTCTACAGCCACCCCGAGCGCCTCCTCCCGCAGCGGGTGGAGGTTGCTCACCTGCCTCGCTCCTGACCGCCCACGACAGCCCCATGCGTCTTATCGATCTACACGCCCACACGACGGCCTCGGACGGAGCGCTGTCCTCCGAGGGGCTCGTCCGGCTTGCCAAGGACTGTGGGGTCTCGGTGCTGGCGGTGACCGATCATGACACGCTGGCAGGCATCCCTGCGGCGATGGCGGAAGGGGCGAGGGTGGGACTGCAGATCGTTCCTGGTGTCGAGGTGACCGCCTATGTGGAAGACCTGGAAGTTCACATCCTGGGTCATTTCGTCAATCCGGACGACTCCCGGCTGGCAGAGTTTCTTGCTTCCTCCCGTGATGATAGGGTCGAGCGGGTCCGCCGGATGGTGGATAAGCTGTGGGCTCTCGGTCTCCCGCTGGATGCCGAGGAGATTTTGACCCAGGTGCAGGAACCCGGTTCCTCCGTCGGGCGCCCTCATGTGGCGCAGGCCATGGTGAGGCGCGGGTATGTGGCGTCGGTACAGGAAGCCTTCGACCGCTACCTCACGCCGGGAAAACCGGCGCACGTGGAGCGCTCCAGACTCCCGGCGGCCGAGGTCACGCTGGCCATCAAGGGGGCCGGTGGTGTCCCGTCCCTCGCTCACCCCGGGGTCTACGGACGCGACGAGATCATTCCTCTCCTGGTGGAGCAGGGGTTGATGGGCCTGGAAGTGCATCATCCGGATCATGATTCAGAGGCGATCTTCCGGTATGAGCGGATGCGGCTGCAATACGGGATCCTGGCAGTGGGTGGTTCCGACTACCACGGTACCCCTGGTTTGCGCCTCAGCACATTGGGCAGGCCATCGCTCGCGGAGGCTGAGTTCGAGCAACTGTCTGCTGCGGCGGCCATGTCTCGCTCCTCCGCTGCGATGGGATGATCCAAAAGGTGGACCTGGGGTTGCGGAACGCCTTCGCTGTTCCCCACGTCTTAATGACCGTCTCATTGCTTAGAAAGTCCCCCTCGCCCGCGTCATTGCGAGGAGCGGAGCGACGAAGCAATCTCGCAGTGAAAGCACGGTGAGATTGCCGCGCTCCCGTTGGTCGCTCGCAATGACGGTGTGACAGCATTTAGTGCGTTTGCTATAGTGTGGCGACTATTTGACTCTCTTACTTCACTATGTTCACCCTGAGTTCTGAGCCTGCCGAAGGATCGAAGGGTGTGAAATTTGAGCCCGCTTCGACAGCGCTCAGCACAGGCTTCGGCGTCACTCAGGGCAGGTTTCGACAGGCTCAGCCTGAATGTGTTCCATGGTTGTAAGCTGAGGGAGCACGAAGAAGAATATGGAAGAGTTCTTCGTCAAAACGACACGGAAATTCCAGGTGATCGACATCACGTCTAAGGTCCGAGAGATCGTGGACCGAGGTGGCGCCGCTGAGGGGCTCTGCTGCGTATTCGTCCCACACGCGACTGCGGCCATCGCCATCAATGAGAATGCCGACCCCAACATCGGAGAAGACCTCCAAGAGGCCCTGGCGAAGCTGATCCCCGAGGGGATCTGGCGCCACGATCGAATTGATGACAACGCAGCGGCTCACATCAAGGCGGCCATTGTCGGCCCCAGCGAAACCGTGCCCGTAAAGAATAAGAGGCTACAGTTGGGCACCTGGCAAGCCGTGATGTTGGTGGAGTTCGACGGCCCTCGGGAGCGGAAGGTGCTCGTTCACATCAGATGAGAAATCGACGAAGGGGGTCCCGTCGAGAGATGGTTTTTCATTGTCGACCAGGAGGATTCGCAGAGAGGCCGATTTTCCTTGACAGCGGGGGCGCGTCATAGGCTTCCTACCACGACGATGATATAGTGCACCCTTAGGCGGACACAAGAATTTCTCGGGAGATCTTCCGTGACGCGACGACACCCAAAAGCGTTCTCCGCGCTTCTCGGACGCGCCTTCCGCGCCTGTACTCAGGCTGCCGACGGCGCGTTTGCGTTATTGCCCTCCACAAAGAATCGCTAATCTGACGATACGTCAGTAGGCTTTACCTGTCGCTGTTCCTGCCCGAGGGCCAGTGCAAGGCTCAATACCCGGTTGGACCAAGGAATGAGACCTGGTTCACGAGTGCTCTGTGAAGCCCGCTCACGTAGGAAAGGTTCTGCAAGCCCCTTCAGCACCAATTTCGAATGGCTTACCTTACGGGCAGATGGGTCAAACATTGACACAGACCAACGCAAGAGTGCAATCGGCGCCGGAGGAGAGTGTGTTGAGGAACCAGAGGCGGGTTAGGAAGACTCGTCTAGCCATCCTAAAGCCCCTCCTTTCTACGATTACGGTGAGCTGGCTATTGAGTGTTCCTCTCGTCGCGTTTGCACTTTCCAGGCCTCCATTTCCAGTCCTTTTTATTCATGGACTCGCATCTAACGCCGATGATTCATGGGGCCTGTTCTCCGACTTTTTACTAAATAATGGCTGGAGGTTCGGTGGGACTCCCGAGTTCAATCCGGCTACCGGGGAGGTTTTTGGGTTCAACGAAGCCGTCAACAGCTCTGACTTTTATGCGATGAATTTTTCGGACCACGGGCTTCCTCTGCCGTCCCAGAGTCTTACGTTGGAACAGCAAGGCATCCAGGTGGCCGCAGTCATCCGGGGAGTGCTGGAAGCGAATCCTGGAGCGGATAAGGTGATCTTGGTAGGCCATAGCATGGGAGGACTTGCGGCGCGCGCGTATCTGCAATCCCTTGGGGTTAATCGTTACGCAGGCAACGTCTCTACGTTGATTACCGTTGGAACTCCACATTTGGGGGCAAGATTTGCTGAGCTCTGTCAGACTTCAGACCTCTGCTTGATTATACAGGTAGATCGTAACAGCGTGGCAGTTGGAGAATTGAGGCCGGATAGCGCCGCTCTGTTTGCTCTGAATCATCCGAATAACACGACCAGTACATCCTTGCCTGGGGGTATTCACTACGTCTCAATTATCGGCACCGGGAAGATTTCAATTCTATCGGGGCTAGACGGTGACGGAATAGTGGATGCATCATCCCAGGACCTTAGTAACGTGCCGGGGACGAGTGGATTATTGCTTGAGTCGGATCCGATCTTCATTCAAGACAGGTCGGATTGCGGAATTCTTATAGAGACGCACACCTGTGAAACCAGCGATAAGGCAGTGTGGGCGAAGATTATAGACGAGATCGCCTTGACGCCACCTCCGCCGGCCCAAGGCGACATCTCCGACTTCGTCGAGCGCCTCTATCAGCAGGTGCTGGGCCGTCAAGCCGACCCGGCCGGCCTGCAGGCCTTTGTCCAGCAGATCGAGACCTTCGGCACGGTCATCCCAACCGTCCTGGCTTTCTTCCACTCGCAGGAGTTCTTGAACCGCCACACCTCCAACGCGGAGTTCCTCACGACCCTCTACCACACCCTCCTGGACCGCGACCCCGACCCGGCTGGCTTCATCGCCTTCTTGAATGACCTCAATTCCGGCCTGCGGACTCGGGGCAACCTCATCGACATTTTCCTCGACTCCCAGGAGTTCGCCGATCTGGCTAGCTTCCTGCCGCCCTTAGACTCGCTGATCGCCTTCGTCACCAATCTCTACGTCCGCATCCTGGGGCGCGGCCCCGACTTGGCGGGGCTGCAAAGCTTCGTCGCCCAGCTTCAGCAGAGTCGCACCGTCCTGCCCACCGTGCTGATCCTCCTCCACTCGCCTGAGTTCCTCGCGCGCAACACGAGCAACACCGAGTACGTGACCGTGCTGTACCGGGTCTTCCTCGACCGGGTGCCCGATGCGGTGGGGCTCGCGGGCTGG
Source organism: Methylomirabilis sp. (SeqCode) (assembly GCA_041498975.1). Taxonomy (GTDB): domain Bacteria; phylum Methylomirabilota; class Methylomirabilia; order Methylomirabilales; family Methylomirabilaceae; genus Methylomirabilis. The sequence goes on along the minus strand of JBGQJI010000111.1, from coordinate 768 downwards.
GTGGCCCTCCTCACGCAAGGGGCCGCCACGCGGGACCAGCTCGCGGCGCAGTTCGCCGCTTCGCCAGAATTCCAGGCGATCCAGCACCAGTTGTTCCCGTAAGGACATCACTGACGCCGGAAAACACGAATCCTGTATTGTGCTTCACCAAGGCGAAAGTGTCTGCTCTTGCACGGCTTTGTGAAGTGAACCCCCAGGACTCCGACATCTGCTATCGATCGGGCCCTTCGGCGGATGGAAGAGCGTTTGGAACGGTCAGGCTAAAGATAGGACGGAAGAAGGAGACATCAATGAAGGCGAGGACGAATTGGGAGCGGTATGCTGCCACGAAGCTCCGAGATCCTCACTTTCGGGCAACGGCAGAGGAGCAGTTGGGTGGTCTTCCGCATCGGGGTCGAGATCGCCAAGCTGAGGCAGCAACGGGGCCTTACGCAAACCCAGCTTGCGGCCATGCTGGGCACCACAGCGTCCGCGATCTCCCGCATCGAGAACGGCGCCGACATTACCTTGAAGATGCTGGGCCGTATCGCTGGCACACTGCGGGCGCGCGTCGAAATCAGGCTACACGCTGATCGCCGCTCAAGCTGACATAAGCAGCTCTGGGAGAGTGAGTTGGTGAGACGTTGGGTCTACCGGCCTCCCTTGATCTTGGGGACCATGAGGACGGTGTCGCCGTGCGCGAGAAGCTGGGTGTGTTTCACAGCCTGGCCGTTCACCCGCACTTCCAGACCCCCGTTGACTCCCAGCTCCGCCAGAAGGCTGTCGAGG
>JBGQJI010000110.1:0-8536 GCA_041498975.1 Methylomirabilis sp. (SeqCode) | reverse complement strand
TCAATTGAATTCGTTGGTCCATGGCACTGGTTTCCTTCCACGGCATCGGCATCTCCCTCCTTGCCAATGCACTGTAAACCATGTGCCCGGTTTATTCTGTAAACTATGTTACCGGTTTGTACCCTATCCTCTCCCCCATTGGGGGAGAGGCGGGGTGAGGGGGGTGTGCGGACTTTCATGCCCATGGGCGTAAAAGTCCGTGGCGCGTTCAACCCGACGTCTTGTCATTGCGAGCACATTCGCTTCGCTCAGTGTAAACTCCGCGAAGCAATCTCGAACTGAGCACGATGGTGGGATAGATTGCGGAGCCTGCCCTGAGGATACCCGAAGGGGTCGCTCCGCTCCCTCGCAATGACACGGGCGAGGGGAGCTTTCGAAGCAATGACAATGAAAGAACATGTAGTGCGTGTGCCTCAGGTTCCCTTCAGAACCCGTCTGAGGAATTGGCCCGTGTAGGAGCCGGGATCGGCAGCCACTTCTTCCGGCCGCCCCGCCGCCACCACCCGCCCCCCTTCGTCGCCGCCCTCCGGGCCAAGGTCGATAATCCAGTCGGCCGTCTTGATCACCTCCAGGTTATGCTCGATGACCAGGACCGTATTGCCGACGTCGGTCAGGCGGTGCAGGACTTCAAGAAGCTGGCGGATATCATGGAAATGCAGACCCGTGGTCGGCTCGTCCAGGATGTACAGCGTCCGGCCGGTCCCCCGTTTGCTGAGCTCCCGAGAGAGTTTCACCCGCTGCGCCTCGCCGCCAGACAGCGTCGTGGCCGACTGGCCGAGCTTGATATACCCCAGCCCGACGTCGAAGAGCGTCTGGAGCTTCTCCTTGATCTTCGGCACCGGCTGAAAGAAGGCCAGGGCTTCCTCCACCGTCATGTTCAGCACCTCGGCGATGCTCTTGCCTTTGTAGGCGATCTCCAGCGTCTCGCGGTTGTAACGCGCCCCCTTGCAGACGTCACAGGTCACGTAGACGTCCGGCAGGAAGTGCATCTCGATCTGGATCAGCCCATCGCCCTGGCAGGCCTCGCACCGGCCTCCCTTGACGTTGAAGCTGAACCGACCCGGCTTGTAGCCGCGCACACGCGCCTCCGGGACAAGGGCGTACAACTCCCGGATAAAGCTGAAGACCCCGGTGTAGGTCGCAGGATTGCTGCGGGGCGTGCGGCCGATCGGAGATTGATCGATGTCGATCACCTTGTCGATGCGCTCGGCGCCAAGCAGCTTGTCGTGCTCGCCCGCCCGCTCCAGCGACCCGTAGAGGCGCCGATTCAACGCCCGCTTGAGAATCTCGTTCACCAGGGTGCTTTTGCCAGAACCCGAGACACCCGTGACGCAGGTGAAGAGGCCGAGGGGGATCTCGACTTCGATGTTCTTGAGATTGTGCTCTCTCGCGCCGACGATGGTCAGGACCAACCCACTGCCTGGCCGCCGCACACGGGGGACAGGGATCTTCAGACGCCGGGACAGATACTGCCCGGTCAGCGAGGTCTTGTGCCTGATGACGTCGCCAGGGCTTCCGCAGGCGACGACTCGCCCACCCGAAATCCCCGCCCCTATGCCGAGGTCGATCACGTAATCGGCGGACCGGATCGTCTCCTCGTCGTGCTCCACGACAAGGACCGTGTTCCCCAGGTCCCTGAGGCGCTTCAGGGTGTTCAGGAGGCGGACATTATCCCGCTGGTGCAGGCCGATGCTCGGCTCGTCCAGGATGTAGAGGACCCCGACCAGCGAGCTGCCGATCTGGGTCGCAAGCCGGATCCGCTGCGCCTCGCCGCCGGCCAGGGTGGCCGCGGTCCGGTCCAGCGTCAGGTAGTCGAGGCCGACGTTCACGAGAAATGTCAGCCGTTCTCGCAGCTCCTTCAGGATGCGGCGGGCGATCTCATGGTCCTTCTCACTCAGCGAAAGATCCTGGAAGAACCGAAGCGCCTCCTTGACCGAGTAGCGCGTCACGTCCGCGATCGACTTGCCGTCCACCTTGATGGCCAGCGATTCCTTCCGCAGGCGCGCCCCCTGACAATCGGGACAGGGGCGCACGCTGGCCAACTGCTCGACGTAGTTCTCGATCTCCTCCCGCACCCTGGATGAAGAGGTCTCCTTGTAGCGGCGGTCCAGGTAGTGAACGGTCGGGCCTCCATGCCACGGCTCCAGGATGCCCGGGAGGTCCTCCATCCGCCCCTCCAGTTTCGTCCCGAGGCCGTCGCAGCTCGGGCACGCGCCATGCGGGTTATTGAAGGAGAAGACCCTGGGGCTGACCTCCGGGTAGCTCACGCCGCAGTCGATGCAGGCCAGCCGCTCGGAGAAGGTCAGGTCCTTCGACGGCTCCAGGAGATTGACGGTCACGAGCCCCTCGCTGAGTTTCAGCGCCGTCTCGAGCGAGTCGGCCAGCCGTTTGCGGACATCGTTCTTCAGGATGAGGCGGTCCACCACCACCTCGATAGTGTGTTTCTTGTTCTTGTCGAGCTCGATCGACTCCTCCAACTCCCGGAGCTTTCCATCCACGCGCACCCGGACGAACCCCTGCTGTCGCATGTCGGCGAAGATCTGCCGGTACTCCCCCTTGCGCCCACGAACGATCGGGGAAAGCACCTGGAATTTGGTCCCGGCCGGCAGCGCCATCACCTGATCGACGATCTGCTGCACCGTCTGCGACGCGATCGGCTTCCCGCAGGAGTAACAGTGAGGCTTCCCCACCCTGGCAAAGAGAAGACGCAGATAATCATAGACCTCCGTAATCGTCGCCACGGTCGAGCGGGGGTTCTTGCTGGTGGTCTTCTGCTCGATAGAGATGGCGGGCGAGAGACCCTCGATAAGGTCCACGTCCGGCTTGTCCATCTGCTCCAAGAACTGGCGAGCGTATGCCGAGAGTGACTCGACATAGCGTCGCTGCCCCTCGGCGTAGATGGTGTCAAAGGCCAGCGACGACTTCCCGGAGCCGGAGACGCCGGTGATGACGACCAGCTTCTCGCGTGGGATCTCGAGATCGATCCCCTTCAGATTGTGCTCGCGTGCGCCCTTGATGACGATCTTGCCACTGGACATGGATTCCCTTTCCCTGAGAATGCCACCAGAAGAATGTCCGGCGATCAAACCTTTATTATAGCCGATTATTTTGACGTGGCAAGTCTTCGACAGGCTTAGTCGAGGGGTCGGTGAAAGAGGGAGAGGAGTTCGGTTGCACTATAGCAAACGCAGCAAATGTTGCTCCATTGTCATTGCGAGCAACCATATGAGCCGACGCCCCCCTCACCCCGCCTCTCCCCCAATGGGGGAGAGGATCAAGGTGAGGGGGACTTTCGGAGGGATGACAGAGATATTTGGTGCGTGTGTATTAGTTCGTGGCGGGAGGCGGTAACACGCCGCGGATCGGCGGGAACGTGTAGGACCCCTCGATCGCGGGGCCGACGAAGCGGTAGCTGATCCCCTTGCTGAAGTACCACCACGTCTCCGTCGGCTTCTCACCGACCCCGCGGTCAACCCGTTCCGGAAGCCCCAACTGACGCAGGACCTTTCCCCTCATCGAATCGGCGCCATACTGCGCGATCCTCTGCTGCACCTCTTTCCATTTCGGATGGTCAAGGAGGACCTGATCCAAATTCAGATCTCTTCCCTCCTTCAGCCGGCTGGTGATGTCGATGCCATCAGGCTTCTCAAAGCGGACGCCGTCGAACCCCTCCCCGGCGTAGAAAAAGAGGTAGAGATTATTCCCAAGCTCGCTGGGGATTAACTCGGCTCTGTACCGGCCATCCTTGTCGGTGAGAATCCTGAGCTCCCGACGGTCGAACTCCTTGTACTCAAACTTTATGTCCAGGTCGAGCCTCCGACCCACCACCATCACCGGAGTCCCGGGCACAGGGCGGCCCTGATGATCGGTAATCCGCCCGGTGACGAGCCGATGTTCGGCGATCTGGGCCGTTGCGCACCCGGCAACGATCAACGCCAGGACCAACAGACCGATTCGCGCCGTTCGCTGATCCATACGATTCTCCTCCGGAAGTGGCTTCTCAGCGCGTCACCCTTTCCCCGAACGAGGAGAGGGACCGGGTGAGGGGTAATGACTGACCGTGTATTGGAGAAATGACCTGCCAGCGATCACTATACTCAAACGCTCATGATGGTTCAAGGCAAAACGGCGCAACTGGCATAAGGATCGTGAAGGGTAGAAGAAGGCGACAGGCGAGATTTCCGTTGACAGGCGGGGGCGGCAGTTGGCATCATACCTCCGAGCCGAAGTGGTGGAACTGGTAGACACGCCGTCTTGAGGGGGCGGTGGGCTTACACCCGTGGGGGTTCGAGTCCCCCCTTCGGCACCATCACTCGTCTGTGATTCCCTTCTCCTGCGACCCCACCGCTTCGAGCACCTGCCAGCCCAGCGGACAGTCCCTACGAGAGTGCCCCCTTTCCTGCTGACCACCCCCTTAACCTGCACTATTCACGAACATCTCACCGTAGGTGCGCGACGAGTGATCTGAAATGGGGTCGCACAACATGTACCCTCCTTCCCCGTCATTCACCCTGTCCCACCCCCCCCTCACCCGCGCCCTCTCCCCCCATCGGGGGGCGAGGGGATTTCGGGCTGGACCCTCTCCCTTGAGAGTGTCGAGCCCGTTGTGAATGATCCGGGCCAATGACAGCTCACGGGCTGTGGTGTCCTGTACATGAGGGACTTCATGGCTATTGGGGAAAAACGAAGCCCCCCGTTCTAGGAGAACTTCGACCCTTTTCCCCTGAAGTAGAGGATACGACTTTCCCAAATCTGAATCTTCCTGTTGGCATGAGATTTGCTTCCTCCTTAGCCTGACTGCGCTGGGCATTAATAGGCCAACCCCAAATCTGAAGGATCTCCTCTCGACAAAGGCAAACCTCGAGCAATCGGGGGACGCAAAGCCACGGATCCCGAGGTCATCGGGATAGCCGGGTTGCCGAAAGAGAAGAGCCACCGTACCTGCCGGGACGGGGATCTTTCTGAAGAAAGGAGAGATCCCCATGGTCCCAAACAGCCTCACTGACTCCGGTAGCCATCGGCCACGTTTCCTGCATGCCGTCACAACCCTGTTCCTCGGTTGCATCTTCGCAGCCACGTCCAGCGTCGTCTTTGCCCAAAACATCCGATCCGCTGATGCGAACTCCCCCGCAGAGAGCCTGACGAGCGCGCTCCATGCCCTGAATACTCGCCATCGACTGGCCCACCCCGCCGAGGAGGCCGAGGTTCTGGACAAGCTCCTGACCGTCGCAGCAACCCGCCATCAACTCCTCACCGTCCTCATGGAAGAGAATCCGGGAGAGGTGCTGCGGGCCACCCTACCCGCCGGCGCCCGCGCTACCCTGCCGCCTGCCGTTCAGCACTACATCGAGGAGGAGGTGGATGTTGAAGGGGTCCTCGAGGTCTTCCACGAGGACCGAGCCAAAGGCAGTCGCTACCTCCACTTCCTGAAGGTCAAAGAGGAGCGGTTCTCGCTGCACTTCGCAGGCGACCCACCGGCGCTCCAGACGGGTTCGCGAGTCCGCGTCAGAGGCGCCCGGGTGGACTCCGCCCTCGCCCTGGCGTCCGGCAGCACCAGCGTCAGCGCCCTGTCCGCGGCCCTGCCGAACACCTTCGGACCTCAACCGACCGCCGTGATCCTCGTCAACTTCCAGGACAACCCAACCAACCAGCCCTACACGCTCGCCTACGCTCAGGGCGTCGTATTCAGCACGACGAGCAACTTCTATAGGGAGAACTCATTTCAGCAGACGTGGCTCACCGGCGACGTCTACGGCTGGTACACCATCCCCCTGAACAGCACCACCTGCGACCCCTCCAGCCTCGCAACCTATGCCCAGCAAGCCGCGACGGCCGCCGGGGTCAATTTGTCCGCCTATACCCGTTACGTGTACGCCTTCCCCAACAACGCCTGTACCTGGTGGGGTCTCGGTACCGTCGGAGGCCACCCCTCCATGGCCTGGATCAACGGGAGTTTTCAGTTGCCGGTGGTCGGCCACGAGATGGGGCATAACTTCGGCCTCTACCATTCGCACGCCCTGGAGTGCGGCACAAGCACGCTCGGGACCAGTTGCACCGCAGTCGAGTACGGCGACACCCTGGACATCATGGGATCCTCCTCGGGCGACTTTAACGCCTACCAGAAGGAGTGGCTCGGCTGGTTAAACTACGGCGCCTCACCGCCCATCACCACGATCCAGACGGACGGCGCCTACGCGCTCGACCCCTACGAAACGGCGGGGCCCAACCCGAAGGCGCTCAAGATCCTGAAGTCGTCGAGCGCCAAGACTTGGTATTACGTGGAGTACCGCCAGGCGATCGGCTACGATAACTCCCTTTCCAGTAATACAAACGTCTTAAACGGGGTCGTGGTTCATACGGGGTCAGAGTCGAGCGCCAACACCAGCTACCTCCTGGACATGACCCCTTCGACCTCCTCTTGGTGGGACCCCGCCCTTGGCCTCGGCCAGACCTTCTACGACCCCGAGTCGGGCGTGAGGATCACCCCGGCGTGGGCCAACAGCACCGGCGCCGGCGTCAACGTGAGCGTCGGGTCCATAACCTGCGTGCGCGCGGGCCAAACCGTGGCACTCTCCCCGTCCCAGAGCCAGTCGGTCCAGGCCGGCACCACCGTGACCTATACCGCCTCGGTCATGAACAACGACACCGCCGGCTGCACCCCGTCCAGCCTCGCACTTCAGGCGACGGTGCCCACTGCGTGGTCGGGGACCTTCGGCGCCTCGAAGCTGACCCTCAGCCCGGGTGCGGGCGCGACCACGACCCTGCAGGTCACCTCTGCCGTCTCGGCAACAGCGGGGTCGTACACCATCGGAGCGACGGCCACGAGTAGCGTGACTACAACCTCTGCCGCCTCGGCCACGGCGATGTATCTGGTGACGACCGGCGGTGCCACCGGGAGCATCACGGACACATTCGACCGCCCCGACTCCACGACACTCGGAAACGGATGGGTGGAGGTCCGCGGGGATCTCATGGTGAGCGGGAATGCGCTGAAGAATGCCGCCCTCAGCGGCGATCACATGGCGGTTCAGCCCGGCCTCAGCGCGCCCACCCAGGACGTGGCAGCCGACTTCGCCTCGGCGGACAACAACACCGCTCCCCGATTCGGCGTGGTCCTGCGTTACCAGAACCCGCAGAACTACTACCTCATCTACCGGGTGGTTGGAGGCACGAGCCAGCTTCGCATCTCCAGGATCGTAAATGGCGTGGAGAAGATCCTCGCGAGTCCTTCCACCCCCAATCCCACCAGAGATGCCTTCTTCCGTCTGAGAGGGCGGGCTGAAGGGACGACTCTGACCTTGGAACTCAATGGGGTGCTGCGCGCGTCCGTCTCCGACGCGACGTTCTCCACTGGGACCGTCGGGATCTTGTTGGGGTCCAAATCCGCCAAGTCCCACCGGGCGGACAACATCACCGCAGCCGCGCACTAGGAACGTGACAGGCTAGCTAAGAAGGGATTCAGGAGGGGGGATGGGCGCTGCGCCGTCGAAGAGTGGCGGCCGAGAAAAGCGCGGCTGACCCATTCCTCTTTCAGAAAGGAGTGGCAGTGGGGGGCCTTCCAATGGCCCCCCACTGCCAGCTTGAGGCTTCAGAGAGTGCGAGTGGAGAATGTTCTCCAGACGCCTCTCAGTGTCGATTCACTATGGGACTTAATTGTATTCGCACTCAACTTCCAGACAGCAGGCGCAGATGGGAAGGTCGACGGGGATCTCCGGGGACCCGCCGCACTGATCTGGGAGGATATTCCCGGGGGGCGGCGTCACGGTGCCGGTGTACTGCACACCATCCCCAGAAATGCGCACCCTTCCGCAGCCCTGGAGTGTGACAAGACCCAGGCTGAAGGGGGTCTTGCCTTTGCCGCCGTCTGCGTTCAGCTCGCCCGTGGCATTGATGCCCAGCACGCCAGCGTTCCACGATCGGGCCGATATCTGGCCACCCGCCTGGCTGCCACCGCCGACGTTCGCGCCTTTGGCCTGGATGGAGGCTGCGTGGAAGTTGACGTTGCCATTGCCGGGGCTAACGGTGGGGTCGCCGCCAGCCTCGACGTCCACGTTGCCACCCTTGCCGCCATTACCAAATGCGTTGGCCTGGATCGCGAGGCCGAACGTTCCCACCGCCCCTGCCTTTGACTTGACGGTGATCACGCCGCCATTGTCGTTGGTGCCGGCGTTCCCGTTCGCGTGCACCGCGTAGGGAGCCACATTATCACCTTCGATGGTAATGTTCTTGCCCGCGAACAGATCGATCCACGAGGTCCCCGAAGACCCACCTGGGCCGCCGGTATCGGCATTGATCTCCCCCTTGCAACCCTCAGAGTCTCTGATTGTATCGATTGTATCGATGGGGAGAGGGACGCTATCGATCACGAGGTCTCCGCTCGTCCACACCTCGACGCACGCCGTCGAGTTTGTCGGCTTGCCGGGGCGATATGTGGAGTCGCAGTGATTCTTCGGTGAGTTGGGTACCGCATGACCGGTCCCGGTGGACTCGACCAGGCCGCAGACGTTGACGCTGCAAGGCGGTTGCAGCGTCAACG
>JBGQJI010000109.1:0-8689 GCA_041498975.1 Methylomirabilis sp. (SeqCode) | reverse complement strand
GCAAGGCTTTGAGCGGTTGAACCGGAAGCTTGAGGAGGAAGGCGAAGAGCCGTTTGCCAATCCGAGGAACGCCGCGGCCGGCTCCGTGCGCCAGAAGGATCCGCAGATTACCGCTGCCAGGCCGCTCGATATCTTCGTCTATGGGGTGAGCTACGCCGAGCCGGACCCTTTCACCAGCCATTATCAGGCCATGCACCAGTTGCATGAGTCCGGCTTCCGGATCGATTCCAAGGGCGAGAAGAGCATCCTGGAGCGCTATCGTCGGCGGTGCGGTGATATCGAAGCGGCGATCGAGGCGTGCCGCGAGGTCGAGGAAGCTCGGGACACGTTGGGATGCGATTGCGACGGTGTCGTGCTGAAGGTCGATTCGATCGAGCAGCAGCGGCTCCTCGGTTCCACCACGCATCACCCCCGCTGGGCCATCGCGTATAAATTCCCCGCCCAGCAGGCCATGACCATTATCCGCAAGATCGAAATCAGCGTCGGGCGGACGGGGGCCCTCACCCCCACCGCAATGCTGGACCCAGTGGAGATCGCCGGGGCTACCATCAGTCGTGCCACACTCCACAACGCCGACGAGATCGAGCGCCTCGACGTGCAGGAAGGTGACACCGTGCTGATCGAGCGGGCCGGCGATGTGATCCCGCATATCCTGCGAGTGGTGACGGAAAAGCGGCCGCAGCGGACGAAGCCATTCAGCTTCCCGACCCATTGCCCCGTCTGCGGCGCCGAGGCGTTTCGGCCTGAGGGCGAGGTGGTCAGCCGCTGCACCAATTCCGCCTGTCCGGCCCGGCTGAAGCAGTCGCTCCTCCACTTTGGGTCGCGGCGGGCGATGGACATCGAACACTTGGGCGCCGCCGTCGTGGAACAGCTTGTCGATCGAAAACTGGTCAAGGAGTTCGCCGATCTTTACTGGCTCGAAGTGGCGACGCTTGCCGAGCTCGAGCGTTTGGCGGAGAAGTCGGCGACGAACTTGTTTAACGCGATCCAGGAAAGCAAGGGACGAGGGCTGGGTCGCCTGCTGTTTGCGCTGGGCATCCGGTACGTGGGCGAGCATGTGGCCACGATCCTGGCCCAGCACTATGGCTCGATGGATCGGCTGGAGAAAGCGCCAGAGGAGGAACTGGCCGAGATCTATGGGATCGGCCCTCGCATCGCTCAGAGTGTCGCCGTCTACTTCAGCCAGCAGGAGAATCGCCGCCAGATCGAAGCGCTCCGCAAGGCGGGCGTCAAGATGAGAGAAGAAGGGGTAACCGCAGGCCCGCGACCGCTGGCCGGTAAAATTTTCGTTCTCACGGGCGGCCTGGAGCGCTTGACCCGCGATGAGGCCAAGGACCTGATCGTTCGGCAGGGCGGCCGTGTGACCTCATCAGTCAGCAAAAAGACCGACTACGTCGTCGTGGGCAAGGACCCGGGGAGCAAAGACGACGATGCCAAGCGTCTCGGCATCCCCACCCTCGACGAAGCCGCGTTCAAGAAGCTAATTGGAAAAGCTTGAACGCAGTTAAGGAGCTAGCCTCACTGCGAAGCTGACAAGATTAGCCGTAGGGGCACTGCTTGCTGCGTCCCAAAGGGCAGGGCAAGCGCGGCCCCTACATATTTGCCAATCTAGAGGGCTGCGAGATTGCTTCGCTGCGCTCGCAATGACAGACAAGAGGGTGAGGGGGTAAGTGGCGGATAACAGGCGAAGAGTAACGCTTCTGCTCGCACTCCTCGTAGTGGCGGCTGCTGCCATCTTCGCCGGCTGGAGGCTGGCGCGCGAAAAGGGGCGAGGCGAGATTCTCGAGGCCAACGGCACGATTGAGGCGACCGAGGTTGAGATCAGTTCGAAGCTGCCGGGGCGCATCGCGCAACTCCTGGTGAAGGAAGGGGACGTCGTCCAGGCGAATCAGGTCATCGCTCGCCTCGACACATCGGAGATCGAGGCGGAGGTGGCGCAACAGCAGGCGGCACTGGCCAGAGCCGAAGCGCAGCTCAAAGAACTGCTCGCCGGATCGCGAATCGAGGAGATCGAAGAGGCGCGCGCCAATCTGCAGCAGGCCGAGGACAACCTGAAGCTGGCAAAGGATGATTGGGACCGTTTCGACAACCTCTTCAAGGAAGGCGCCATCTCGGCCCAGGATCGAGATCGGGCCAAGAACAAGGTCGAGGTGGCGCTCAGCCAGGTCAAGGCGGCGCGGGAACGGTACCAGATGATCCGGACCGGCCCTCGACCGGAGGTGATCGAAGCGGCCCGCCACGAACGCGACCGGGCGAAGGCCGCGCTCGGGATGGCCCAGGTGAGGCTCCGCGACAGCACCATCGTGGCGCCCCTCGCCGGGGTCGTCCTGACCAAGCGGGCCGAGCAGGGAGAGGTCATCAATCCAGGCTTTCCTATCGTGATCCTCATCGACCCTGACGATCTGTGGCTCCGCGTCTACATCCCGGAGTCGGAGATCGGGTTGGTGAAGATCGGTCAGACCGTGGTAGTCACGGTCGATTCCTTCCCGACGCGGCGATTCGAAGGGAAGGTGATCGAGATCAGCTCGAAGGCCGAATTCACGCCCCGGACGGTCCAAACCAAGAAAGAGCGCGTGAACCTCGTCTTCGGGGTCAAGATCGCTCTCGACAACCGCGAGCGCTTACTCAAGCCCGGGATGCCGGCAGATGCCGAGATCATGCTCGGTGGCGGAGAGACAACGCGGACCGGTCGCCACGCGCCCGCCCATCGGGGAATGCTTGATGGCTGAGATGAATTTCGATACTTACGCCGTCGTGACGAAAGGACTCACGAAACGGTTCGGCAAGATCCTGGCCGTGGACCACGTGGATCTGACCATCAAGCGGGGGGAGGTCTACGGCTTCCTCGGCCCGAACGGCGCCGGCAAGTCCACCACCATCCGGATGCTCTGCGGGCTGCTGGATCCGACCGAGGGGACGGGGTACGTCCTCGGCCACGACATCGCCACGGAGCCGGAGCGGATCAAAGAAAAGATCGGGTACATGTCCCAACGGTTCAGCCTCTATGAGGACCTGACAGTCCGCGAGAACCTCGACTTCTACGCCAGCATCTACTCGGTCCCGAAAGAGATCAAACGGACACGAATCGAGCAGATGATCCAGATGGCCGACCTGACCGGACGCGAGGGAGAGCTGGCCGCCCATCTGTCCGGTGGCTGGAAACAGCGGCTGGCCCTGGGCTGCAGCATCATCCACAAGCCGCAGCTCCTCTTCCTGGACGAGCCGACGGCCGGGGTCGATCCGGTCTCCCGGCGCAACTTCTGGGACCTGATCTACCGGCTCTCGGAGGAAGGGATCACGGTCGTCGCTACCACGCATTACATGGATGAGGCCGAGCACTGCGATAGCCTGGGATTTATCTATCAGGGCCGGATCACCGCCCAGGGAAGCCGTGACGAGATCAAAGCCAATGCCCTGAAGGGAGGGGTGCTAGAGATCGACTGCCAGCCGATGCGGGAGGCCACCCAACTCCTTGAGCAGCTCCCCGGCGTGGCGGAGGTGGTCCGGTTCGGGAACACGATCCACGTCGTGACGGAGGATGGCGGCCCGTCCCCCGCAGAAGTTGAGACCCGCCTGACCGCCGAAGGGCTCAAGGTCCACCGGGTCGAGGTGACGACCCCCTCGATCGAGGATATCTTTGTCTCCTTCGTCGGCCTAGCCGACCGTCGCCTCCTGCGGGCGCAACTGCGGCGAATGCGTGAAGGGGGACTATGAAATCGCGCCTGCTCGGCATGATGCGAAAAGAGTTCATCCAGATGTGGCGCGACCGAATTACGATGGCCATGATGCTCTTCATGCCGATGATGCTGCTCACCATCATCGGATGGGCCGTCAATACCGACGTCAAGCACATGCCAACCGCCGTCTTCGATCAGTCCCAGACCCCGGAGAGCCGGGACCTCCTCCACGCCTTTTCGAACTCCCAATATTTCAACCTCAACTTCTACGTAAACAGCTATGAGCAGGTCACACGCCTCATAGACAGCGGCCGAGCCAAAGCAGGGATCATCTTCCCGCCCGACTATGCCCGACTGCTCAAGCAGCAGCGCGCTACGCAGGTCCAGGTGATCGTTGACGCCTCGGACCCGTTGGTGGCGACATCAGCCGTCAACGCCGCCAACGCCATCGGCCAGGTCGGCTCCCTCAAGATCGCCTCCGAGACGCTGCAACGGAGTGCCGGTCGAGTCCCGCCCATCGCCCCGCTGGATGTCCGGGTGCGGGCGTGGTACAACCCCGATTTGATCAGCGCCATCTTCATTATCCCCGGCCTGCTGGGCGCCATCTTGATGCAGACCACCATTACGATCATCGCCATGGTGGTGGTCCGGGAGCGGGAGCGTGGGACGCTCGAGGCGTTGATCGTGAGTCCCCTCCGCCGTTGGGAGCTGATGATCGGGAAGATCGTCCCGAACGTCCTGATGGCTTACGCCCAGATGACATTCGCCCTTGTCTTCGGCGTCTGGTTATTCGACATCCCCGTGCGCGGGAGCTTGCCTCTTCTCTACTTTCTTTCTCTGTTCTTCATCATGGGAACCTTGGGTCTCGGCATCCTGTTATCCACCATTGCCAAGACCCAGCAGCAGGCGATGCAGATGTCGTATTTCATCTTCATCCCGTCGATCTATCTGTCTGGGGTCCTGTTCCCGATCGAGGGGATGCCGCCCGTGGCTAAGACCCTGGCCTACATGATCCCCTTGACCTACTACCTTCAGATCCTCCGGGGGATCATCCTGAAGGGAATTGGGATCTCCTACCTTTGGACCCAGCTTCTGGTCCTCACGGCCATCGGGACCGTCCTGATCACGGCCAGTATCCTGCGCTTCCGCAAGAAACTTGGCTGAGCGCCGGATGGTGGACAAGGCCGGATAGGCAGATTACAATGATCCCAGCGCAAAGACGCCGGGGAGGCGTCTCCTCGTGAGCGTCAGGCGGTGCAAGTGGCGATACCTGTAAGGATCATCGAATATTCCGACTACCTCTGACCCTGGTGCTATCCCGCAGCGGTTCGGCTGCGAAAGGTCCAAGAGAAGTTCGGCGACCGGGTCAGAATCGAACGGCGGAGCTTCCCGCTACGACCCGAACCCGATCCATTGGTGACGTTCAAGGGGACCTACAGGGAGGCCGCCTGGCATCGAGCGGCCTCGATGTCTGCGCCGGATGGGGTCAGGTTCACGATGTGGGCCCGCGACGATTACCCCACCTGGAGCCTTCCCGCGCTCGAGGCAGCGAAGTGCATCGCTCTTCAGGGGGACGACGCCTTCGAGCGACTTCACCTCCTCCTCTTCGAGGCCTTCTTCAGTAAAGGGATCAACATCGGCAAACGAGAAGAGGTCATCAAGGTCGTCCGAGGCGCCGGCGTGGACATGGACCGGTTCCTCAAGGACTACGACGCGGGAACGGCCCGGGCTCAGATACTGAAAGAGTACGAGGAGGCGATCACGGCCTATCAAGTCAATTCCATCCCGACCGTGATCTTCGACGGCGGTCAGAAGGTCATCGGGGCCACCTCGATCAATGAGTACCTGAAGATCCTGGCTGCGCTCGGAGTGTCGTAGAGGCTCCTCACCCTCGCCCTCTCCTCAGAGAGGAGAGGGAAATCTGTAGGATTCTTAGAGCAGGAGATTCTGTGGACCCGGGCAAGTATCTTCCAGTCACCGTCGATAAGAGTCATCTGATCACGATCGGAGAGCGGCTCTACGCAGAGAGCATCGAGCTGATCCGTGAGCTGGTGAACAACGCCTATGACGCGGACGCCACGCTGGTGAAGGTCGCTGTGTCCGAGACCTCAGTCTGCGTCGAGGATAACGGGACCGGGATGGACCTGGATGGACTTCGGCAGTACTTCATCATCGGCTCCCAGGAAAAGCTCCTGAAGCCGAAGTCTCCCGTATTCCGACGCGATCGGATCGGCCAATTCGGCATCGGCAAGTTCGCCACCCTGTCGGCGTGCCAACGCTTTCTCGTCTCCACTCAGAGGGGCGACTTCGCGGCCCGTGTTACCTTCGACAAGGCGGAATGGTCAAGGCCGGATGGGGAGTGGCGCCTCCCCCTGGAGATCCTCCAACCGGACCCTCAACGGGGCGACGGAACGGCGGTCACGCTCTTAGGCTTGACCAAGCAGTTCGCGCCACAGGACGTGGAGCGAAAGCTGATCGAGGGGGTTCCGTTGAAGGCCCCCAACTTCACTGTGACACTCAATGGAGTCCGGGTGCGACCCAAGAGCCTGTCCGGCCACGCGATTCCCTTTCTCGAAGGGACAGAATTCGGGCCTGTCACGGGCGAGATCGTCGTCCTCCCGGCGTCCGCAGGCTCCACCGAAGGCTTGGGCGTGGAAGTGAAGGTCAAACAGGTGATGGTTCGCCGCGACCTGTTGGGGGCCGAGACCTGGGGGAGGGTGGCGGCCCGGATCCGCGGCGAGGTCAACGCCGACTTCCTCCCCATCACCAGCGACCGCTCGGGCTTTGTCATCGATTCTCCCGAGTACCGGGCCTTTCACCAGACGATGCAAAAGGTGATGGGGGAGGTCCGCGCTGTCCTCGGCCGCCTCACGGGCCAGAAAGAGCGGCGCGCCGCGGCCCGGGCCCTGAACGAAGCCCTGGAGAGGATCACCAAGGCGTTGACGAGGAATCCCGACTTCTCGCCATTCGGGGCGATCCCGATCGGCGAAGCGGGAGGGATCGGAGGCGCGGCAGCCACCTCCTCACCCCGAGAGACCACCGCCGAGCGAACCATCGACGCAGCAGCGGCCGAACAGAAGCCAGCCGCTGCAAAGGCGAAGAGGAGAAAGAAGGCGCCCACGGTGAAGCGTCTCACACCGGACGCCGTCATCAGGCGCCTGAAATACGGCCAGTCGGGCATTTCATGTTGCCTCGACCACTTCGGCGAGGACGGCCCGGAGTGCTTCAGCGAGGGGACGGTGGTCTACGTCAACCGGGACCACCCACTCTATCACCGAGAGGCCAAGAAGGCCGAGCCACACACCATGCACCTGGCCCGGCTGCTCACCCAGGAGATCGCCCTCATGAAGGATCCCCGGAACCCCAGGCAGGCTTTCGAGCGCCAATCGAGGCTTCTCCGCGACGCCTTCATCGACGACTGACGAGGGGCGTAGGGGCGACCCGGCGGGTCGCCCCTACCAGGCAGGAAAAGGGATAGCGAAAACACAGGTGGTGTAGAAAGCCGTCTGGCAGGTAACATGATGGGCATCGGGCACAGGTAGGTGGGAGGAAATGCCGGATCCAGCGAGGCTTGAACAGGCTGAGTATTATTTCAAGGAAGGATACCGCCTGCAGATGAACGGCGATCTGGAGGGGGCGATCGCGGCCTACAAGCGGTCCATCGAGCTCTACCCGACGGCCGAAGCCCACACCTTCCTTGGTTGGGCGTACAGCTTTCAGGGACGGATCGATGAGGCGATCAAGGAGTGCGAGACAGCCATTCAGATCGATCCGGACTTCGGCAATCCATATAACGACATCGGGGTCTACCTGATCGAGAAGGGGGAGTACGATGAGGCGATCCCGTGGCTTCAGAAGGCGATGGCTGCCAAGCGGTACGAACCTCGCCACTACCCCCACATGAACATGGGTCGGGTGCTGGTGCGAAAGGGGCAGTACGGCGAAGCGATCAAAGAGTTGAAGAAGGCTCTCACCATCGAGCCGAATTACCCTGCGGCCCGCATCGAGTTGCATAAACTCCTGGGCATGTTGAATTAGGGCAGCTCACCGCCTGTCGAGGCCCGTACTCCATGTTCTCGCACTGGTCAATGCTTCTCTTCTTGTTGCTACCGCTTGCCGGGCCGACTGTCACATCCGAGGCTCGGGCGTTTCCCGGGGAACCTCCGGTGTCCGATCTGCACACCTCATCCACCGATAAAGCCCGGCAGTACTTCACCGCTGACGACATCGCAAGGGGACGCGCGTATGCGGGCGGGCGGCGCGTCCTCTACTTTCTGAGGCTGGCACTGACCCTGGCCTTGTTCGGCCTCCTGTCCCTCCCAACGGTCTCCTCGAGGCTCCGCGACCTGAGCGTCTCGATTGCTGGTGGACGGGTGTGGCTGACGATTGCGGTGTTCGGACTTCTCCTGGGTCTCCTGTACGTTGTGGTCACTTTCCCGTTGAGCCTGTACGGCAGCTTCCTCCGCGAGCACGCCTTTGGCCTCTCCACCCAGAGCTTCGCCTCCTGGGCCTGGGACTATGCGAAAGGAGCGCTGATCAGCACGGGGATCATGCTCCCGCTCTTGGTCCTGCTCTACTCCCTCATCCGATGGAATGCCAACCGCTGGTACGTGCCGGCCTGGGTTGTCAGCGTGGCCGTGATGGCGCTGATGGCCGAGCTGTCCCCGATCCTGTTCGATCCACTGTTCCACACCTTCCGGCCGGTGACTGATCGTGGCCTCGTCGAGCGAATCCGGACGCTCAGCGACCGGGCTGGCCTGCGGGTCGGGCCGATCCTGGAGATGGACGCCAGCCGCCAGACGAAGAAGACGAACGCCTACTTCACGGGGCTCGGCCGAACGAGGCGCGTCGTCCTGTACGATACGCTGATCGCCACCTCCACGCCAGAGGAGGTAGAGTTGGTCCTGGCCCACGAGCTGGGCCACTGGAGGCGGCATCACATCTGGAAGGGGATCGCCATGGGCGCGGCATCGATGCTGGCCGCCCTCTGGGTGATCGCTCGCCTCCTCAAT
>JBGQJI010000108.1:0-8772 GCA_041498975.1 Methylomirabilis sp. (SeqCode) | reverse complement strand
CGACGCTCTGAATGTAGCCGCGCCCGCGCACCATGTACTCGCGGCCGGTCCACTCGACGACGCGACCGCCGACGTCGTTATTGCTGGCGCGCACCGCCGCAATGACCTTGTCGATCGACATGTTGTAGGAGAGCAGCGCGTTGGGATCGATCTCGATCTGGTACTGCTTGACGTAGCCGCCGACCGGCGCCACTTCGGCGACGCCCGTGACGCTGCGCAGCCAGTACTGCACGTACCAGTCGTTCAGCGTGCGAAGCTGGGCCAGGTCGTTCCGGCCGGTCTCGTCCACGATGGCGTACTCGAAGCCCCACCCGACGCCGGTGGCGTCGGGGCCCAGGATCGGCGTCACCCCCTGGGGCAACCTGCCCTGCACCCCCTGCATGTACTCCAGCACGCGACTCCTGGCCCAGTAGAGGTTCGTGCCGTCCTCGAAGATGACGTACACGAACGAGACGCCGAAGAAGGAGAACCCGCGGACCACCTTGACCTTCGGGGCCGAGAGGAGCGAGGTGACGATGGGGTACGTGACCTGATCCTCCACCAGTGTCGGGCTGCGCTCGGCCCACTCGGTATAGACGATGACCTGGACATCCGAGAGATCGGGGAGGGCATCGAGGGGCGTGTTACGGAGGGCCCAGATCCCCCAGGCGACGGCGAAGAGAGTGAAGAGACCGATGATGAAGCGGTTGGTAGCGCTCCACGCGATCAACCTTGCGATCATGACCGCTCGCTCCTTATTCGCACCTTATCCCTTGCACCACGCACCCCGCTCCTCGCACATAGCGCACCTCCCACTTCGTACCGGGCGCAGCAAGCAGCGCCCCTACAACCTCGCGCCCCGCGCTTCACTTCTTCGGGCCCATGTCCATGCCAGGCATGCTGCCCATCCCGCCGACCGCGGCCTTCAGTTGGCTCTCGGAGTCGATCAGGAAGTTCGCGGAGGTCACCACCTTCTCTCCAGCCGAGAGGCCGGCCAGGATCTCGGTGTAGCCGTCCACCCTGGCGCCCACTTTCACATCGCGCGGCTCGAAGGTCCCCTGTCCCTTGTCGATGAAGATGAGTTGTTTTGTGCCGCTATCCAGAACAGCCTCGTCGGGCACGACGAGTCGCTTGCCGAGCGGAATCTTCAGCTCGACGTTGGCGTACATCTGCGGTTTCAGCTTCCAGTCCTTCGTGTTGGGGAACTCGAAGCGCACCTTCACCGTTCGCGTTTTCTCCTGAAGGACCGGAGAGATATAGTTCACTTTGCCACGAAAGACCTCTCCGGGGTATGAGGCGATCGTGACGGCTGCCGCCTGGCCAAGCTTGACCAGGGGGACCTCGTACTCGTAGATCTCCCCCTGGACCCAGACGATGGAAAGGTCGGCCACCTTGTAGAGGCTTTCCCCCGGCATCACCTTTTTGCCTCGAAAAGCCATCTTCTCGATGACCACCCCGTCGATTGGAGAATAGAGCGTTAGGCTCTTGCGCGGCGTCCTCGTTCGCTCAAGCATGGCGATATCCTCGTCGCTGATGTCCCAGTACTGCAGCCGCCGCCGCGACGCGGCGACGAGCGAATGCGCCCCCGCCGCGATATCGGGGAATCGGCTCTTGCTCAGTGTGTCTTGCGCGCGCAATGCTTGTAGATACTCTTCCTGGGTGGAGACGAGATCCGGGCTGTAAATGGTGAGGAGCGGCTGGCCCTTCTTCACCGACTCACCGGTAAAGTTCACAAGCAGGGTCTCGATCCATCCTTCGACCTTGAGGTTGACGTCGGCAAGCCGCCGTTCGTCGAACTCCAGCACCCCAACCGTCCGGACCGTCCGCTCAATGGACCGGTATCCCGCCACGCCGGTCTTCAGGCCGATCAACTGTTGCCGCTCCGCGCTGACCATCACCGCCCCTGGAGCCATCTCCATCCCCATCCCGTTACTCTGTATCCCGTTGCCAGCCTGCTTCCCACTCTCCATGCCCGGCATCGACATCCCCTCGTGCCCAGCATCTCCGCCTCTGCCGGGCGCCTGGGCGATTGGCTCGCGAGGAGGCGGGGCGCCACCGCGGAACCGCTCCCTGAGCCGGATGCCGCCGCCATACCACACCAAGAAGATCCCCGCAGAGGCAGCGACCAGGACGGCCCAGGCAACAACCCACTTTATCCTTTGCATCAATTCCTCCCTTTCACTTCGCACCTCGCACCCCGCACTTCGCACCCTTAGTGGACCGGGGTGCCGACGACCCACTCCAACCTGGCCAGGCTAGTCTGGTAGTCTCCCAGTGCTCGGAGATAGTCTTTCTCGAGGTTGAACAGTGTCAATCGGCTATCCAGCAGCGTAAGGAAATCGACCTTGCCCACCTGATAGCCAGCAACCGCCGAATCCAGGGAGTGATGTGCTTGAGGGATCAGGCCCGTCTGGAGCAGGTCAATCAGCGTCCCGCCTTTCTCAACCTCGGCCACCAGTTCCTTGACGAGTGAGAGCACCTCGTTCCTGGCCGCCTGATACTTCTCCGTGGCCGAGTCGATCATGGCCGACGTCTCAGCGACCTGCCTGTCCTGCTTGGTTCTGAAGTAGAGGGGAATGTTAATGGACAGACCGGCCGAAAACATGTCAGATCGGTTGACCGTCCGGGAATCTTCCCGAAAGCCGTACGCCACGCTCATCGTCAGGTCCGGCAAGTATCGTTTCCTGGAGAGGGCATTGGCCGATTTGCTCTTCTCCACTTCCTCCTGGAACGCTTTGAGCAGAGGCCGGTTTTCCACGGCCCTGGCCAGTAGCTCAGCCAGATCGAGCCGGATCTCTTCCTTCAGCACCTCCTCTGTTCGACCGAGAGGGCTCTGGGGGGGGCGGTTCAGGATCGCATTCAACCTGGCTGCCGCGGCCTGACGGCTCTGCTCCAAACGGATCTGCTCGCCCAAGAGCTTCGAAAGCTCCACCTGGCCCTTGATAACATCGTGGTGGATCCCCTGGCCGACGCTGTATCTCGTTTCGGCGATCTTGATGAACTGCCTGAACAGGTCGCGATTCTTTTCCACCACTTCCAGCGAGCGATCGATGGCGTACAGCTCGTAGAACAACTCCTTGACCCGGCGGACGACCTCGTTTCTTTTCTCTCGATACCCCTGGCCGATGGCGTTCGCTTCCCGCCAAGCGACCTCCCTTCTGAGACCCCGCTTCCCGGGGAATGGGAAGGCTTGCGAGAAGCTGAACTGCTTCATCGTCATGTCGTCCTGGGAAAAGGAAAAGGAGTTGGTTGGGAGATTGATGATCTCAAAACTCAGCATCGGATCGTCGAGCGACCCCTCCTGGGGCGGCCGTTCTTTCGCCGCGTCCCATTTCTTTCCTTCAGCCTTGATCTCCGGACTCACGGCGAGGGTCTCCTGGATAAGGGGCTGAAGGCGGAGCACCGCCTCCTGCGCGAATGCCGGTCTTCCCACTGCAACGTCCGTGAAACCTGCAACAACGGTGAAGAGGAAGCTTATCGTCAAGGCCATGGACATCACTTTACCTCCAGACTCTCCCGTAAGAGCCGGCCGCTGAAATGTGGACCCCGATCGATCCGAACACACGCAACCGTGGGACGAAGCATTCAGCCAGCAGCTCCCAGCTTTCAGCAAGATCAACAGGATACGAGAACGCCTCACAAATGCCAAAGCGAGGGTTTCCCGGAGCTCTGATTGCTTTCTGTCTTGCTGGCCATTGGTTGCGAACGGCTGAACGCCTACCCTGACGCAGCCCCAGGCTTCAGGCGACGGATACTAACCCTTGGCGGTTGAGCGGAGGCCTGGACCTACAGGGCCGCGAGTTGAGGAGGAAAGAACCGAGGGGGCTTGAGGAGAGGGAAGGTCGGGGCTAGAGGAAACACGATCCCCGAAAAGATGGCAAGGAACAGCGCATCCATCAGGATCAAAAGCTGGAAGACCTGCGGCATGTCAATTGCGCAAAGAAAGGGATGGGCAACGCCGGAGCCATGGTGTTCGGCCAGGTCGCAGATGGGCATGCACAGGCTCAGGCCGACAATAATCAGCAGGACGATCTTCATGCCCGCCATCTGCTGCCTGTTCATGCTCACTGAAATTCTCCCATGCGCCTGCGCCTGCCCGATCGACGAAGCGCTCATTGCCCTACCTTTGAACCTGTACAATCAGCATCTTCGAAGTCGTAAGCGAAGTCAAGCGAAAAGCAGAACAGTCCTTGCCGCCGGTAGAGTCAGGCCAGTGGTGAGAACCACTATCAGCACGACCTCTTTGCCGGGTCTCTGTCGATTGCGCACGAGCATTGAAATTTCACCCCATCGCTTTTGCTTAGGCGAGTTGACGAACCTGCAATGCCAAGTCTTTAAGCATAAGGTGTGCCACTCGGTTAACGTCCGTAAGATGCAAGGTAATCGAATGAAAATACTATGTAATCGTACTGGGCCATTCTCCACACAGCCCAGAATCAGTCCTCAACCGGCTTGGTGATGGGGGAGCCGCTGCCACATCCCAACGGAGGGAAACCGCACAAGATGACGATTCTAAAACGTGCTTTTCGCTGCGGCAGGCAGGCCCCAGTCATAAGACTCGTGTCGCAGCCTAGTCCTTGCTTGCAATAATCAGCGACACGAGCCAGTCCTTCTGGCATGTCATTGCGAGCGTAGCGAAGCAACAAGACTGCGGCCTAAGTGACCCACCTCATGATCACTGAAACATAGTTCTCAGGCGACCCGCATGCGCCCCCCATCCCAGCCTTCTCCCCGCTGGGGAAAGGGTGAAACTGAGGGGAAGCCGACGATGCGAGAACAAAACCCGTTACCGAGTTTCAATAGCACAGCACTGAAAAATCTAAAAATCTACTGATCGCCTAGTGGAAGACGGCGGCTGCCGTCCACGAAGTACCTTGAACCCTTCGAACCACAGAATGCTGGCTGCTCCAGCGGCGAAGCAAACGACCAGGGAAACCGGAGACAGGGGTGCGAAACGAAACAAGCCGCGCAGGAATGGCACGTACAGCACAAGAGAGAGAAAAACGAGCGCGCCTCCTGACACCCACCACAGCGCGGCGTTTGGCGACCGCAACGTGGACGGGATAGTACGCGACCATGAGCGGTTCGTGAAGATGAGGCCAAGGTTGGCGATAATGAGGGTCGTAAAGGTGAATGCGCGCGCCTCCAGTTCGCCCAGCCCGCGGAAGAGCGCCACGCTGAATACCGCCAGGACGACGAGCAGCACGCTCATGCCTTGCAACAGACTCAGGCCGACCATCTGACGCCCGAGGAACGGTTCTTTCGGATTGCGTGGCCCTCGGTTCATCACGTCGGCCTCTTCAGGCTCCGCTTCGAAGGCGATCGAACAGGCCGGATCGATGATCAACTCCACGAAGGCGATGTGCACAGGCAACAGGACAAGCGGCCACCTAAACAGCACCGGGATGAGCGACATGCCCGCGATCGGCACGTGGATCGCAAAGATGTAGGCCATCGCTTTCTTCAGGTTGTCGAAGATCCTCCGGCCCAGTTTGACGGCATGAACGATCGAGGAGAAGTCGTCGTCGAGCAGCACCAACGCCGACGCCTCGCGAGCCACATCGGTGCCGCGTCCTCCCATGGCGATCCCGATGTGCGCCGCCTTCAAGGCCGGCGCGTCGTTCACGCCATCGCCCGTCATGGCCACGATCTCGCCGTTCGCCTTCAGGGCGTTCACCAGGCGCAGTTTCTGCTCGGGAACAACCCGCGCAAAGATGTTGACGGTCTTGAGACGCCGCTGCAATTCCACGTCATCCATCTTCTCGAGCTCACGCCCGGTGATGTATTCGTCCATTGGCGTCAGACCGATTTGGCGGGCGATGTTTCGCGCGGTGCCAGGGTAGTCGCCGGTGATCATCACCACCCGTATCCCTGCGGCGTAACATTCCTTGAGAGCGGGCGGCACGGTCGGACGCATCGGGTCGGCCAGCCCAACAAGTCCCAGAAAGTCGAAGACGAAGTCATGCTGCTCCCCAGGCAACGAAGTGCGCTTGAACTGTGCCTTGGCCACCCCAAGGATTCGCAGGCCCTCGTCGGCCAACGATGTGATGTGCCCCGTTAGCGCCTCCAATTGCGCCCCATCAAAGTGACAGAGGTCTGCGATGGCCTCCGGGGCACCCTTAGCGGCGATGACGTACTCTTGTGCATCAGGCGACGCCCACACGTGGGACATGGCCAGCAACTCTTGCGATAAGGGATATTCGCGTACCAGTGTCCAGTCGTCATGAAGGTGTTCGGTTTCGGACAGCAATCGGTCGCCCAACTCCCTAAGCGCTTTTTCCATGGGATCGAGCGGCTGTCTCTGGCTGGCGAGAATGCCGAACTCCACGAGCTCGTGGAAGGTCTCCGGCAGCGTCTCCTGTTTGTGATTGCTCACCTCGTACAATTCACCGTGAGCGAACAGCTTGCACACCGACATGCGATTGAGGGTCAGCGTTCCCGTCTTGTCCACGCACAGCACCGTGGCCGAGCCTAGGGTCTCGAGGGCCGGCACGCGGCGGGTGAGCACGCGTTTTTGCGAGATGCGCCATGCACCCAGGGCCAGGAAGATGGTCAGCACCACTGGAAACTCTTCCGGCAACATGGCCATGGCGAGCGTGATGCCGGCCAGGAGCCCATTGAGCCAATTGCCTCTCGTGGCTCCATAGACAATCGCCACAACGACGCAGAGAGAGATGGCGACGAGGCCGACAATGCGAACCAGCCGTCCTGTTTCCCGTTGCAGCGGAGTCTCTTCGGACTCGACCGTTTGCAACGCCTTGCCGATCTTCCCGATCTCGGTGTGGACGCCGGTGGCTTGGACATGGGCGATGCCATAGCCCTTCACCACCAATGTGCCGGAGTACACGCAGGGTAGATCGTCCCCACCTGGGCGACTCGTCTCCGTCACGCCATCCCACGTGACCTTGTGGACCGGAACCGATTCGCCGGTCAACAAAGACTCGTCGATCAGGAGGTTGCTGCAGGACAAGAGCGCTGCGTCTGCCGGCACGCGATCGCCTTCGGCCAAGACCAGGATGTCGCCGCGGACCACGTCGCGGCCGGCGATGCGCTTCTGTTCACCTTCCCGGATGACGAGCGCGCGCGGACTGGACAGCTCTCGCAGTGTCTCAAGTGCGCGCTCCGTCTTCCGTTCCTGATAAAGGGTGATGCCCATGACAACGAAGACGAAGCCGAGTAACATCAGCGCTTCTCGCATATCGCCCAATACGAGATAGATCGTGCCACAGGCGACCAGAAGCAGGAACATCGGCTGGCGCACGACCTCAAACGCGATCGCGAAAAGACTGCGGCGGCTTGCTGAAGGGAGTTCGTTGTACCCTTCCTCTTTCAGCCTGGCGGCTGCCTCCTGCTCAGACAGCCCGGCGATCGTGTTGATATCGAACTGACTCACCAACGACCGTTTCCACGTTTCGAGATATCGTGTGACTCGTTCATCTCTGGACCCCGGTACTAGAAACCTTCTGCATCAGGCAATCGTCCAAGGTTCCCTTCGCGAACTGCACCTTCCCGAAGGAGTCTGCAGGTAACGCCTGTTCCTTCTGAAAAGGCGGTTCTGAACGAAAGAAAAATGGCGTAAGATTGTCGGGGATCGTATCGACCCATGGTATGTTGCCCCCCCCCAGGCTGAGCGGCCCTTACGGGACGGGACGCAGGATACCACCGAAGAAGCAATCGAGGCAAGCTGCGCATCGTGTTCGCCCAAGGCGCTCCCTTTCAAGGGATCGCACACAGGTGAGAGGGGAAGCCAGCCTGGCCTGATTTCGGCGACATTCTTCTTGACAGTGGGGGACCGACGCGGTTTGATGGCTTCATCTAGCCAAGGGAGGACGGAAATCCTTATCGATTGGCTGATGCGCTGCTCCAGGGTGATATACGATCATTGTTCACTCCCCGCGAGCAACCTTTCTTTTGTTCGACAGGTCTAAGTATTCGGGCCATCGGGGGCATGGGCCCCTTGTCTTGGCCTAACGCATTTAGTGGGACACTTGTGAAGACAAAGCATTCGATTGACGGGGGAGGAGGTATCCCTGGGTCAGTCTTGCTGACCAGCAGGGGGAGAATGCGGGCGCGACACACCGGACAAGACCAGAGCGCAGTGCCCGTCGATATCCGGTGCCTCGACGGTCCCTTCGCTGGTGGGGAGTGTCGGTAATGGCCGATGCCATGGGCTCAGCCTGCGCCAATGTTGACTGGTCACCGCCTGTCGTGATACCGAGCGCGAGCCCTCCGATTCGTCCACCGGCCGCCATCCGACTCACACTGCCGGCCTCCCCACTTAGCGACCAGCAGCAAGTCCTCCACGCCTTGAATCGGTTGGGTTACGGGCAGCGGCCGGGAGACGTGGACCGCGTTCGCCATCTCGGACTGGCCGCTTGGATCGAGCGTCAACTGGGGCCTGAGCGGATCCCGGATGACTTGGTCGAGACGCTCCTCCGCAGGTACCCCATACTTGCCAAACGCACGGCAGAGCTTCTTCGGGAGTTCCCTCACCTAAAGGATCAGCGCGGCACCGACAACGAGATCCTCGTCGAGCAACAACCCCGTCAGATCTTACTGGAGTGCCGAGCGGCGCGTCTCGTCCGAGCGGTCATGAGCGAGCGACAACTCCAGGAGGTGATGGTTGATTTCTGGTTGAATCATTTCAATGTCGATGCCCATAAGAGTGCGGTCAGGTGGATGATCCCCGCCTATGAGCGAGAGGCGATTCGTCCTCATGCCCTGGGCAAATTCGGCGATTTGCTGTTCGCCACGGCACGCCATCCGGCCATGCTCTTCTATCTCGACAATTGG
>JBGQJI010000107.1:0-8781 GCA_041498975.1 Methylomirabilis sp. (SeqCode) | reverse complement strand
GGAAAGGCCAGCGGAATGCCCTTCGTGGACAGTGCAAACGACGCATACAGGAATGACGAGAGCGCTCCGAGGCCGATGAGGATCAGGGCGGTGCTCGGGGGCCACGGCCGGCGTCCGACGTGGCCGTCGGGGCGAGTACCGGAAGGGTGCGTGCTCGCGGGCATCGCGCGTCAGACCAGAAAAGCCAGGATTCTTCCGATTACACTTCCCGCCTGGGCTTTTTCGACCCGACGGGCGAGGAGCGCATCGATCCCGAGTCGCCGCCCGGCCCTGAAGCTGAGAAAGAGGAGGTTGTAGCCGATCAGCATCAGGTAGGCAGGCGGCCATTCGGCCGGGTGCTGGATGAGCCCTATGGTGAGGGTCAACGTTATGAAGAGGGCGGCCAGCGCGCCGAGTCTGGTGAGCGCGCCGAGAAGCATCGACAGGCCGATGAACAGCTCCGTGGCCAGGGTGATGTAGCCGAAAAAGATGAAGTTGGGAATGACCACGTGTTCAACGAAGTACTTATGGGGACCGGCAACGGAATACTTGACCATCTCGTTCGTCCAGTACCACGGGCCGTCGCCGGCCCGCATCCCAAAGTCCGGAAGTTTCCTCCAGAATGCCTCTTTGAGCCACAGCAGACCGTACCCGATCCGCAAAACCGCCAGGGTGAGCCCCGCCATCTGCTGCTCCCACGCTTGGTTTCCGAGAAAAGGTGCCGGCATCTCAACCTCCTCGTCGATTGAAGCAAAAGCCCCGCGTGTGAGAGGCGAGGGTATTCCCGTTCGTCGCCAGGTCGTGGCGCAGTCGAGCCAGGCCGTCCAGCGTGTCCACGTCGAATGAGATAGCCGCCACCCTCCTCCGCCGGGCCGAGAACCAGGTCCGTGGACTCGCTCTGAAGCCGGGAATCGCATCCACCAGAGAGTCGATGGGCAGCGGTCGGCGTGTCGCTGTCGATGAGGATCAAGCTGGAACTTGGGGGCCCCGGTCGGCGTCCGACATGGCCGTCGGGGCGAGTACCGGAAGGGTGCGTGCTCGCGGGCATCGCGCGTCAGACCAGAAAAGCCAGGATCCTTCCGATCATGCTTCGGGGCTTGGCCTCTTCGACCCGACGGGCGAGAAGCACATCGATCCCGAGTCGCCGCCCGGCCCTGAAGCTGAGAAAGAGGAGGCTGTAGCCGATCAGCATCAGGTAGGCTGACGGCCATTCGGCGGGGTGCCGGATGAGGCCCGTGGTGATATTCAACGCCATGAAGAAGGCAGCCAGTGCCCCGAGTCTGGTGAGCGCGCCGAGGAGCATCGACAGGCCGATGAACAGCTCCGTGGCCAGGGTGATGTAGCCGAAGAAGATGAAGTTGGGGATGACCACGTGTTCAACGAAGTACTTATGGGGAGCGGCGGCCGAATACTTGGCCATCTCGTTGGTCCAGTACCACAGGCCGTCGCCTGCCCGCATCCCGAAATCCGGAAGCTTCTTCCAGGATGCCTCTTTCAGCCACAGCAGACCGTACCCGATCCGCAGGAGCGCCAGGGTGAGCCCCGCCATCTGCTGCTCACAACCCTGCTTTCCGAGAAAAGGTGCCGGCATTTCAACCTCCTCGTCGATTAAAGAAGAAGCCCCGCGTGTGAGGGGCGAGGGTGTTTCCATTCGTCGCCAGGTCGTGGCGCAATCGGGTGAGGTCGCCCGGCGTGTCCACGTCGAACCATGAGGGGAGGCTCGAAACGTGTAACCGTTGCTCCGACGCCCGCCCGAGCGTTTCGGCAAGGACCGCCGGACCGCTCCATGGGATGCCATCGAAGAGCGCCCTATACGGGTGCTTGAGCCCGATGAGATAGTAGCCACCGTCCTCCGCTGGTCCGAGAACCAAATCCGTGGATTCGCTCTGAAGCCGGGCAATCGCATCCACCAGATAGTCGGTGGGCAGCGTCGGCGTGTCGCTGTCGGTCAGGATCACTCCGGCATACCCTCTTTCCAACAGGATCGCGGAGAGGCGGTGCAACCGATCCCCGAGGTCCGATCCAACCTGTGGAATCAAGGTGAAGGCTTGCGGCGCCAGCGACAGCATCGACTGCCTCGCCTCGATGGGAGTATAGGCGAGGTAGGGATCGACCCCCGAAAGTTGGCCAACCTGTAGCAGCTTGTCCAGCAGGAGGCACCGGTACAGTTCAGCCGCCTCCTCCTGGCTCAAAGGAGGGACGAGGCGCGTCTTGACCTGGCCGGCTTGTGGTGCCTTGGCCATCACCGCGATGGCATATCGTTGCATCTGCCCCACCTTATTGCGAGGCTGACAGAATCAGCCGTAGGGGCGCCGCTTGCTGCGCCCCGTGAGGGCAGGGCCAGCCCTGCCCCTACGCACCCGATGATTAGCGGTTTGAGATTGCTTCGCTTTGCTCGCAATGACAGGACTGTGTAGCGGCGTGCTCCGACGAGGTTTCGAATTGCCCCCTGGCTACCGCCCATTCGCAGTCGTCGCCCTGATACTGTCCGACGATCCTGGCCGGGTCGGGCCGTGCACTCCCCTCGAGGCTTCCCGGACGCCGGGTAGGATCGATCGCTGAAGGCGGGTCAGCAGGTTGCCCGACACCTACGTCGATAAAGTTGCCCACGCATCATCGGGTCGTGAGGCCAAATAGTTGGACCGGCACTAAATACTCCAGAGGCTGCCACACCCCCGACACGGATCGGGGGGGGTGTCGCTCTCGAAGGTCGTTCGAAACGTCTGATACCGCTCGCCGTTCCAGATCTCTTCGAGCGGGGCCTCGAATGCATTCCCGAGGATCGCGCCCTTGTAGTCTTTCGCGGTCCACGGAGCGATACAGCAGGGCAGCACGTTGCCGTTGGCGGTGACGTAGCTGACCGTCCACGGCCGCTGGCACCCCGCCCACGGTCTTGCGGCGGCGACAGGGTCAAGGCTCTGGAGCGGGGCGGAGGCGCCCGAGGCGTGGAAGGCGATCTCGTACTGCGTGCAGAGGAGTTCCGCCTGATGGACGGCCTCCTTCACCGCTGCCTCGAGCTGTCCATGCAGCGACTGCTCTCGAACGGCGAGGCCGGTCTCGTAGAAGACCAGTCGCTGCAGATAGACCTCGGTGACCCCGATCTTGTGGGCCAAGCGGATGAGGTCCGGCAGCTCGTGGATGTTCGCCCTGATCCCCGTAAACCAGAACGACACCCTTGGAAGAGAGCGATCGAGTTCGCGTTGCCTGGCGATCAGACGCGAGACGTTATCCACGACCCGATGAAACTGGGGCACGCCGCGGATCTTCAAATAGGTGTCAGCCGTTGCCGCATCGATCGAGACCCGGAATTCATCCGGGGCCGAATGCAGCAGTCGCTCGATCTTCGAATCGGTAAGGCTGATCGCATCGCTATTGAACGTGACCGCCACCCCTCGCCCCCTCAAGTAGTCGATCATGGCGAACAGCTCATTATTGAGGAGCGGCTCACCGATCCCGTGCAGGACGGCGCGCTTCAGCGTCGGATGTTGCGCGACGATTCGCACAAGTCTCTCAAGGGTCAGATCTGCCGGTGGCTCCAGTGCTGTGAAGGTTCGAATGCAGGTCTGGCACTTGGAATCGCACCGGTTGGTGGTCTCCAGGTAGAGGGTGGTGGGCAGCTCCTTAGCGATGGCCGGCCGTGGCAGCATTCCCTTCCTCATCGATGTCCCCCCACCTTCGGTCCGCGGCGAGGATCGTCGTACAGGCGCTCCCGGATTTGAGCAACGGCTTCCCGGCGGCCCGTCGCCATGACAGCCTCAACGGATCGTTCCGTATGATCGGACAATAGGGATCGGGCTGGTCGAGCCCGCCGGCCAGGATCCGCCGGCCGGCGCACCCTCCACCACAGGCCGCCACGTGCGCGCACCCGGTGCAGGCCTGAGGGACGACCCGGCATCGTCGGAACTCTTCGGTCTGAAACACCGTCTCCCGAAGCCTGGGCAGCTCGCTCAGCGGCAGTCCGGGGTGCGGCCAGTAGACGCACGGGATGATCCGCCGCTCGGGTGTCACCCGGATCGTGCGGCGGCCGCACGCGCACCCATCTGTGCTGTTCAGGCCGGACAGGGCGTTCACGAGTGGCTCGGTGCACGCGACAAGCCCGCAGGTGGCAAACAGCTCGCGGAAGCCGTCCCAGAATTGCTCGTAGCTCATCGTGAAGATCGACGACTGCACCGGCTGGTAGACATTGATGCGGAAGTTGGCCCCCACATCGGCTGCCAGCCTGGCGACCTCGGGCAATCGCTTGTAGTTGGTCCGCATCATGACGGCGATGATGGTGACCTCGACGCCGAGGCGTTTCGCGCGCCGGAGGGAATTCATGGCCAGGTCCCACGCCCCGTTGCCACGGAATGCGTCCTGCTCCTCAAGCGTGGGGAAGTCGAACGAGAACTCGACCTCTCGGAGGCCGCTCAGGACGGCATCGGGGAGGCACTGCACAGAGTAGCCGTTCGAGGTCAATGTCGTCTTGATTCCTTGCGCGAGGAGGTGCTCGACGATCGGCAGGAACTCGGGGTGCATACCGTTCTCGCCGGTCCCGAGGTTAGCCGAGCCGATCTCGAGGCTCTCGAGGACGGTGCGGACGTCGGCGATCGTCAGCCGGTCCACCCGGTCGGTGTTCCGGTAGCAGTGGGCGCAACTCAGGTTGCACTCGTTTGTCAGACCCAAGCCCAAGGCGTAGGCCATTCCGTGCTCCTCGAAATGCCTGGCGTCTCGCCGATTTTCTGGGTGACGGATGATTTCTCTTGTATGTCTTCAGCCAAGGGGTGTCAAGTGAAAAGATCGATCACACGATCGACCGCCCGATGTTTCGCATCGGCGACTGAAAGGAGGTCCGGCCCTCATGATGTGGCGCGCGGATGACCCGCGGCGCCGGCCAGGAACTCGAGGGCCGCCGATCGCTCCGTGTCTCTTGGGGCCCGAGCGTGAAGCAGATCCCTCGCTAGAATCGATACGCCTTGTTCTCTCTCGAGAAGTCCAAGGATGTCAGCCCCAAGTTCAACCTCACGTCGGAATATGAATATCGTTCGAACAGGTTGTCCTTCTCATCGTACAACGCCGCTCCAATCGGAAGCCGCAGTTCTTTGTCGATGTGGCAGACCATCCGGGACGCGTAGTAGGTTCGCCCCGATCGCGGGGTGAACTTGGCCTCGACAACAGTAGCCGCCCTTCCTTTGAAGGGCTCCTCGGCCAACCGCGTGATCTGGAATTCTCCATGCTGCAGGGCCGTCTTGATGTTGCGCTGCAGCCCATCGATCAGGTGGCCGAACCCGACCTCGGTGATCGGATGCCGGTTTCTCCTCATGGCCACCGAGCCTTTGGGGTCCAGTGATACCGTCAGGAAACCGAGGATATCGTTGCGATGGACGAGGAGCTTGTTGTGATCCCCGTCAACGAAGAGCACTTCCATTCCTTTGAACGGAGCCTCAACCCATATCATGTACACCTTGAGCGGCTTCTGGAACTTGAGAAAGGTTGTCTCCTCCGGCAGCAGCGTTCCGTCCAGCCGTTCCTGTTTGCGGAAGACGGCGGTATAGTCGTTGACCCGGGCGTAGCTGGCTTCCATCTGGGCCAAAAGAGAGAGGAGCGTGTCCCTTGGATCGGCTGCCGCGGTGGGCCGGATGAGGATTGTCGCGCAGAAAAGTCCAAGCAGGACGCGGTGGCGGACGAGCAGGCCGGGCGTGGGTTCTGTGACGCGGCGTGTGGCAGATCGGCGGCGATCGTGTCGCCGCCTGGCAGGGGCTTCAGAGATCAAGGTTGGCTCATCGGATCGTCTCAGGACACTGTCAGATGGATCGTGTGATGCCCGGAGGCGCCATCAGGCAGGACCTTGGTCACCTGGGCCGTCTGGACGTCGCCGGTCCCGTCTGCCGCCCTGACCTTCACGACGAGCCTTCGGTCCTTCGGGACGGAGGGGGGCGGCGTCCAGGGCAGCCCCCAGAGGACCCAGGTGTAGGGCCCGAGCGCCTTTTTCA
This sequence comes from Methylomirabilis sp. (SeqCode), assembly GCA_041498975.1. Classification (GTDB taxonomy): domain Bacteria; phylum Methylomirabilota; class Methylomirabilia; order Methylomirabilales; family Methylomirabilaceae; genus Methylomirabilis. The sequence goes on along the minus strand of JBGQJI010000107.1, from coordinate 2,833 downwards.
GCGTGGCCTTCCGCCAGGTGGCGCCATCGTCGAGGCTCACCTCCACCTGACGAACGCCCCTGTCGCCGGCGAAGGCCACCCCGCCGATGTCCTCCCCGCCTTTCGGGATCGATGCCCCATCCTTCGGGGTGTCGATCCTGGACATCGTCTTGACCCTCGCCTCGTCGGACCAGCCGCGACTCTCCCAGTATCCCTTATAATCCTTGTCGGTCAGCTCGATCTCGGTGATCCACTTGGGATTCTTCATCCCGTAGTGCCCTGGATTGATCAAACGAACCGGGAAGCCGTGGTCGTCGGGCAGCGGGACGCCGTTCATCTCGATGGCGAGGATCGTATCGGGGTGCATCGCCTTCGCCAGAGGGATGGCGGTCGAGTAACCGTCGGCGGCCCGGAAGATGACCTTCCTGGCCGCCGGCATCACGCCGGCCCTGGCGAGCAGGTCCTTCAACGGGACGCCCTTCCAATAGGCGTTGCCGATCAGGTCGCCGCCGACCTCGTTGCTGATGCACTCCAGGGTGCCGTACTGCTCTTTTGTGGGGAGGGGCTTGAGCTCGCCGTAGGTCAGCTTCACCGGCTTGTCAACAAGACCCTTCACCTCCAGGTTCCAGCGCGAGACGTTCACCTTGGGATCGAACACGTTCTTGGAGATCTTGTAGAACTTCTCATTGGGTGTCACGTCCGGCGGCAGACCCTTGATCCGTTGAAACAACTCCTGGGCGAAGGCGCGGCTTCGATTCGCCAACCCTTCCAGGAGCTGGAGGAGGCCGGAGAGCGCCCCGCCTGCCACCAGCGCGGCCAGCAGCCGCCTGGAGAACGTCCGCCGGGACGAGCCGAGTGGGACACCTGAAGGGTTCGTAGGTTCTGGGGCATCGGCAGGGCTTCGCAGGAGCCGAGTTGACAGCAGGGACAGCGCGAGGCCGTACACCCAGTAGAGGATCAGAAGCGCGCCGGACGCCAGAAGCGGGCCGCCTTCGAGGTCGGCCCCGAACAGACCTCCTCCCAGGAGCGGCGAGCCGAGCAGGCCGAAGAGCGCCCACAGCGCAGTCCCATAGACGATGCCTGCTAGCCAGGCGCCCGGTAGCAGCCGTCGCGGGCGCAGCCAGGTGAACAGCGGGCCAAGAAGTGCGCCGATCGCCACGAACAGGCCGACCATCCCCCAGAAGGCCAGATACTTCGCCTTCGGGCCGAAGAGCCTGATGCCGAACGAGAAGACGTCCATCGGGATCAGGGCGAACAGGCGCTCGGCCATCAGTTCCGGTATCAAGGGGGTCCCCAGAGCAAAGCGCCCGAAGAACATCAGCCCGGTCATGACAAGGGCGCCCACGAACCCGCCAACAGCACCCGCTATCACAATGTGTCGCTTCGACACATCCTGCTGTGTATCCATCCCCTGTGAGCCTTTCTTCCAGTGTCCCGGGGTGGAGAAATCGTACACTAATGCTCCCTCTCCCCAATTGGGGAGAGGGGAAGGGTGAGGGGGCTTCATTCGGCGAGAAGTCGGACGATTGTCTGCTCGGTCAGGTCATACGCACCCTCGCCGATATGAGAGTATCGGACGACCCCCCGCTTGTCAATCAGATGCAGGGTCGGCCAGTATCTCGTGTTGTAGCTGTCCCATATCGCGAAGCCGTTGTCGATGGTAATCGCGTAAAGGAGCCCGAACCGCTTCACGGCATCCCTCACGTTGTCAAGGTTCCGTTCCCAGAAGAACTCGGGCGAGTGGACACCGATGACGACGAGTCCCTTGCCCATGTACTTCTCGTGCCACGCCTTGACCCAAGGCAGCGTGCGCTCACAGTTGATTCACCCGTAGGTCCAGAATTCCAGGAGCACCACCTTCCCGCGCAGGTCCTGGAGCTTCAGCGGATTGGAGTTGATCCAGGTTGTATTAGCCAGTTCCGGCGCCGGGCGGTCTTGCAACGAACTCACGAAGGCGTCGCCGGAAATCGCCGGTATGCTGAGGAGGATGAGGCCAAGGATGACGCTTATCGGTTGGCGCCGCTGAGACATCTGCGGGATAGTCCTTTGGCGGAGTACGTTCACTACGTCGTTGCACGCGCTTTGACATGGCAGGCCCCGAGGGCCGGAAACATTCCCGGCCCCCGGAGCTGCCAGCATGCCTTCAATAGCCCGTTACTTGCTGCAGAGACCCGGTGCCCAGCCAGCCGCCCGGACGGACTCGGGGACGCTCTTGCAATAGTTGCTCGCCGCCTTGTCCATCATCTTCATCATCGCTCCGGTGCGCTTGGTGAGCTTCTCCAGCTCGGCCTGGATAGCGGCAATCTCCTTCTTGACCGCCATGAGGTCATCCCCGGTCGCCTTCATCATCGCCTTGTCCGCTTCCATCATCTCTGCGGCCCGCGCCGGTACAACCGACATGCCGGGGCCGCCGACAATCAGGACGAGCGCGGCGATGAGCCCAACAACGAATACTGTGCGTGTCATCTCGTATCACCTCCTTTCTTGTGGGTTTGTCGTGGCTTTCCAGCGCCTCAGGGAGACATATTTGGCTCGTCGCGCTGGTTCGTGCACTGTAGCCGGACGGTGAAGAGACCCCGCCGGTCGAGCTCATCGATGATGCCCGTCGCAGTGACCCGGTCCCCCCCCCCTGCCCGGTCGGGCAAACTCCATCTCCTGGCGAACGGAGACGCACCAGGGGCATAGTCGGGCGAGCACGCCGGAGAAGAGGCTCGCCGTGTGGAACCCGTGGGCGATCCGGCCCTTGAGCCGGGTTCGCTGGTTGACCAAGGGAGAGAAACGTCGCCATCCGAATCTCGCCGATCTGGACTACGTCATGGGCAGCCTGCGTTTCAGCGGGTATGGGGCGGCCGGC
>JBGQJI010000106.1:0-8896 GCA_041498975.1 Methylomirabilis sp. (SeqCode) | reverse complement strand
CTGCCGCCCGCCCCGCGGGGGATGCAGTTGACCGTGCTGGAGACCGTCCAGACCTTGTTGTTCAGGGTCCCGACCCCTTTGATCGAGACGCCGTCGTTGAGCGCCTCACGGGTGACGATGATGAAGGTCAGCCGGTTGGGGGTCGAGACGTCCCACAGGGGGTAGAAGAGCCGCGCCCCGGGGTGCAACTCGCTGTTCGCCCAGACCGGGAGGGCGAGGCCGCACGCGAACAGGAGTGTGAGCGGAAGACTTGCCCATCGTCGCATTGCACCGCCTCCTTTGGGTGAGTGGATCGTCCCAGTGATTCGCTCTACGCTCTGCACTGCCCGTGAGCCCGGCTCGGGCCCGCGCTCCCGTGTCCGGGTGGGCGTGCTGCCCCGGCGCTCCCCCCATCCGCGCGCCGGGCCCCGCCCGCCCGTGGGAGCCCCTGCGTCTGCTGCGGCCTCACCTCCTTCGATCCCTGAGAGCCACTCGTCGCGTCGGTCCGTACAGATACCCCACATCGGAAGCACACCAGTGCATCGGTACCAGCTTTTCCGTCTTATACGTGCTTCGCCCCGGCTTGTCAAGCGAAAGCAGAACGGTTGTTTTTGGCCATATTGGTGAGGACACAGGTGTAGGTTACAACCACAAATCCTCACTGCCGGTCAAACACCAGGTCCCTACCGTCCTATTACCGGAGGAGGGCAAACCGGATCTGTTCAGACAAACCTTGACCTACTCTGGTTATTCGGTTTCCTGCGCGGAAGGTTCGTCTTGGGTGGGCTGAGTGTGGGTCGGGGGGACTCTTAATCAGGAACGAAACGGGCTCCCTTAATGCTCTGGTTCATAAGTAAGGTGACGTATTCGCCGGGAAGAACCGAATACCGCTCCCCCCTTCGAGACGGCCCTCCGGGCTTCCTCAGGGCGAACGGAAAGGTGTGGGTTCCGACATCAAGTCACGCAAACTCTTTGCGGAGTCCTTTGACCTGGCCGATGATTATTTGACGGCGCGAAGCGATCTGTGCTCGAACGCCACCGTTCGGAGAGATCTCTGTGCTAGCGTGCGGGAGTCCCCTTTGGCCGCGGTTCGCCGTCGCGACGGTAGGGGATGGGGATATACTGTACCGAGGGGCGGTGCTGCGTCGGCTGCGGGTAGAGGTCCATCAACGCGTAGACCTCTTCTGGCATGTCGGTCCTGATCGGCAGGCCCCACTCTTTGATTTGTGCGATGAGGATTGGGTAGTCGTGCGTCCATTTCCCCTCTGTGAGCGCCTTCACGACTATCTCCGCCTGCTCGGGCGCCATCTTATCCTGTAAGATATCCTTCACAAACGCCGAGATCTGGGCTATCGCCTTTCGGCCTACATCGGCGAAGATCAGGGTCTTGTCCTCGATCTCGTTCTTATCCTTCATCTCTACCACCTTGAGGATGGAAGCGGCCGGATATTCGCCGACTTGGGGGTCGATGGGACCGAGGACCGCATTTTCGTCCATGACGATCTCGTCGGCGGCCAGCGCCAGCAGCGTCCCTCCCGACATCGCGTAGTGCGGGATGAAGACCGTGACCTTTGCCGGGTGCGCCTTGATGGCGTGCGCGATCTGCTCGGCCGCGAGGACTAGGCCACCCGGCGTGTGGAGGATGAGATCGATGGGGAGATCCTTTTGGGTCAGTCGGATGGCCCGGAGAAGCTGCTCTGAGTCGTCGATGTCGATGTACCGGATCAGGGGAATGCCGAGAAAGGACCGCGATTCCTGGCGGTGGATGAGGGTGATCAATCGGGTCCCGCGCGCCTTCTCCAGCTTCCGCAACATCCGGAGCCGCGCCAACCCCAGCATCTTCTGCTGAAAGTAGGGGGCAAAGACTGAAATCAGGAAGAGCAGCCAGAGGAGGTTGGTCAAGTTCGACATTGCGTCCTCGCGCGGTCCCTCGCCTCGAGAACAGGTTTCGAGACGTCCTTACTGGATCGATGAGAAATCAAAACCCTCAAGGTTGGCCTGGACGCGGTTCAGGAACGCGCCAGCGTAGGCGCCGTCGATGAGGCGGTGGTCGTAGGAAAGGCAAAGGTAGGCGATCGAGCGGATGGCGATGGTGTCGTCGATCACGACTGCTCGTTTGACCACCCTGCCAAATCCCAGGATTCCAACCTGCGGCTGGACGATGATCGGCGTCCCCATCAGGGCCCCGAAGGCGCCCAGGTTATTCACGGTGAAGGTCCCTTGCTGGACGTCCTCGGGGCTGAGCCGCTTCTCGCGGGCCCTCGCGGCCAGATCGGCCGATTCCTTCGCCAGGGCCAGAAAACCTTTTTTGTCTGCCTGCCGCAAGACCGGGACGATAAGGCCGTCTTCCAGGGCCACGGCGATTCCGATATTGAGTGCCCCCTTCAGGACGATCCCCTCATCGGTGTAAGAGGCATTCAGGAGCGGATGGGCCCGCAGGGCATCCACAGTCGCCTGCACGACGAAGGGCAGAAATGTGAGGTTGATCCCGGTCTGCCGGGAGAACGCCTCTTTGTTCGCCTCCCGGTAACTGGCGATGGCCGTCATATCCACCTCGTGGACTTGCGTCACATGAGGAGCGGTCCGCTTGCTCCGGAGCACGTTTTCCGCGATCGCTTTCCGGAGATGGCTGATCGGGAGGATCTGATCCTGGGCAGCGGCCTCGAAGGGCTCAGCGCCCCTGCCGGGCGCCGGGCCAACCGCCTTTGATCGTCCGGCGATGAAATCGAGGAGATCCTTCCGCGTCACCCGCCCTTCCGTGCCTGTTCCCCTGACCTGGTCAAGGTCAACGCCCTGTTCCTTCGCCAGCTCGATGACCGCAGGAGAATGCCAGGCCTTCGGTCGAGGCGCAGCCGGGCTTTCAGCCGGGGTGGCGCGGGCGACGCTCACAGTCTGCTCCGCCACCGGGCTTTCAGGAGGGACAACCCCGGTCGGCGCAGTCTCGCCGATAGAGGCGAGCACAGCTCCTACTGGCGCGATCTGCCCCTCCTGGACCAGGATCTCGGAGAGCACCCCGGCGGCGGGAGAGGGGATCTCGACGTCGACCTTGTCGGTAGAGATTGCCACCAGCGGTTCGTCCTTGGCGACGTTCTCGCCCACCTTTTTCAGCCAGGCGACGACCGTCCCCTCGGCGATACTCTCGCCCATCTGCGGCATCACGATTTTGGTAATGGTACCCATTGAGTTCGGACGCAGTCCTTTATGGGAGTCCAGGGCGACTGACCCCAGCGGAGGGAGGCTGGGATGCGCGCTCCCTGTGCAGTGAACTGTCTCAGAAGCGGGCCAGTTCTCTGGCCTTGAGGGCGATCTTGTCGGCGTTGGGCAAGTAGGCCTCTTCCAGAACCGGGCTGAAGGGGACAGGGGAATGCGGAGAGGCCACGCGGAAGATCGGAGCGTCCAAACACCGGAACGCCTCCTCGGCCAACCGGGCGGCGATCTCGCCTCCTATCCCTCCCGTCTTCGGGGCCTCGTGGACGACCATCGCCCGCCCTGTCTTCTCGACCGAGGCCATGATCGTCTCGAAATCCATCGGTTGAAGTGTGCGGAGGTCAACCACCTCCAGGTCAATCCCCTCGGGCATCAACTGTTCCGCCGCCTTCAGTGAATGATGGACCATGGCGCCGTAGGTGATGACGCTCACGGTACTCCCCTGGCGCTTTATCTCCGCCTTGCCGATCGGCACCAGGTGATCTCCATCCGGGACCTCCCCTTTCACGTGGCGATAGAGATACTTGTGCTCGAAGTAAATGACCGGATTGGGGTCGCGGATCGAGGCCTTCAGGAGTCCTTTGGCATCGCGTGGGGTGGAGGGAGCCACGAGCTTCAGGCCCGCGACGTGAAAGAACCATGCCTCGGGACATTGAGAATGATAGGGCCCCGCGCCGATGCCGCCGCCGTAGGGGGCTCGGATCACCAGCGGGACCGGTTCGCCGATCCGGTAGTGATGTTTGGCCGCCATGTTGACGATCTGGTCGAAAGCGCAGGCAATAAAGTCGGCGAATTGCATCTCCACGATGGGTCGCATACCCATGAGGGCTGCGCCGATGGCGGCCCCAACGAACGCGGACTCGGACAGCGGCGTGTCGATAACCCGCTCCGGCCCAAACTTCTCGTAAAATCCTTTGGTGATCTTGAACGCGCCTCCGTAGACGCCGATGTCCTCGCCAAGCATGAAGACCCGCTCGTCCCGGTCCATCTCTTCCCACAAGGCCTGGCGAATCGCTTCGAGGTACGTGATCTCCATTCTTTCTCCGCTATTATGATGAAGAGCTCAGAATTCATGCTTCGTAGTTCGTAGCAGGAAAACAGGTCAAGGCCTCACGTTCTACTCTGGACTACGAACTACGAACTCTGAACTGCAAACGCTATTTCTTGCTGTGAACCGTGAACAGCGAACGGTGTACTCTACGGGGAGGCGTAGACACCTTCGAGCAAGTCCCTCGCATCTGGAAGTGGGCTCGATTCCGCATACGAAACGGCTTCCTCGATCTCCGTGGAAAGACGGTCCCCGATCTCCTTGGCTGCTGAATCATCGAGGATCTTCTGCGTCCGCAGATATGTTTCGAATCGGTCTATCGGGTCTCGTTTTCGCCACTCATCGAGCATTGCGGCCGGGACATACGAGGCATCGTCGTGCTCGGCGTGACCTCGCATCCGCATCGTCTTTCCTTCTACGAGGGAAGGGCCGCCTCCCTCTCTCGCCTGCGATGCCGCAAGGGCGACGGCGCTCCGGACAGCCAGCACGTCGTTGCCATCGACCGTGACGCCCGGCATCCCGTAGGCCTTGGCCCGGTCTGCCACGTGCTCGACGGCCATCTGCCGCTCTAGGGGCGTCGAGTACGCGTATTGGTTGTTGTGGCAGATGAAGATGACGGGCAGCTTCATCACGGCAGCGAGGTTCAGGGCCTCATGAAAATCCCCACGGCTCGACGCCCCGTCGCCGAAGAACGCCGCGACCACGCGACGCTCGCGTCGGAGCTTAAAGGCCAGTCCCACCCCTGTCGCCACCGGAAGCAGATCAGCCATCGGGCTGATGAATCCGATGATGCCCCGCTTGATGTCGCCGTAATGGACATTGCCATCCCGTCCACGCGTGAGCCCGGTCTGCCTGGCGAGATACTGGGCCAGATATTCCTTCGGGGTGATCCCCTTCATGAGATTTGCGCCGAGGTCCCGGTGGGTGGGGGCGATGACATCATCGGGCTCGAGCGCAGAGGCACTTCCGACGGCGATCGCCTCTTCCCCCGCGCTGATGTAGACGCCGCCGGTGATCCTCCCCTGTCGATACAGCGCGATCACCCGCTGCTCCAGGCCGCGAGTCAGCTTGAGATAGTAGTAGATCCTGAGCAGCTTTGCCGGCGCGAGGTCCTGGGTGGGCATGACATTACCTCTCCCCTGCTGGTGAGACACGGGCTGAGTATAATCCGTCAAAACCGACTTTGTAAATTATTTCATCGACGAGGGAAAGGGCGTTCAGAGTACGCCGAAAGGCGTTCAGAGTTCATAGACAGAAAGAGCGTTCAGACTAGTCCGAAGGGCGTTCAGAGTTCAGAGACTGACACGGCCTCCGAGATTTTGCTCTGTACTCTAAACGTTGAACTCTGAACTACGAACGCCTTTCTCACTCTGCTTCACCACCCCAACGCGAACACCATCAGCAGGATGAAAGAAATCACAATGGCTACTACGATGAGCAGCACGCGGGTCGCGCTTCGCGTGTATTTGCGTACCCGTCGCCGTGGCATCTCTTTCTCCGTTGCTCGGGCCATCCGTCAGCTAAGCCCACTGCGGTGATTGCTCCTACCATATCACAGACTCTTTGAGCCACGCCACGGCAAACGTTTGGCAGGAAAAGACGGTCACAGTGACACGAAGGGCGTTCATCGTTCACAGTTCAGAGTTTCCTGTCGTGAACCGTGAGCCGTGACCCGTGAACTACTTCAAGTCATCTCATGGGCAAGGCCGAAAATAGGCCCTGGAAGCGGATTTTTCCGATGTGACTGCGGGAAAAAAGACTTGACAGCCAACAAATCGGCAGTAATATAGTCCCCTAAGCATCAAGCGTCCTTGCACCATGAAGCGCGAAGGTGGATCCAGGGACCAGGGGCGCAAGGAGGTCTGGAGACAATGAGCGACTCTGAAAAGGGCTCGACGAAGTTGAGTTCCCTGAGGAAGACAATGCAGAAGCTCTCGGAGCAGATTCCGAAGAGCGAGACATCGTATCAGAGAAAACTCTCCCAGTACGAGGAAGAGATCGAGGCCCTTCAGTCCCAGGTGAAGTCCCTCGAAGAGGAGGTGTATCACCTCCGGCGTCGACTGGACCAGACCCCAAAGGAGTTCGAGTTCCTCAGGTCCAAACTTGACCAGTCACGCGAACAGTTGGGTCAGGCATATCATCAGAACGAGCGAATGGTTCAAGCGTTGCAGCAGGCGAAGCAGCAGATCGAAGGCCTTCGCGAAGAGGTGGAAAAGCTCTCCGCCCCGCCGAACTCCTACGGGAGCTTCTCTTCGATGAACGCGGACGGCACGGCAAACATTTACACCGGTGGCCGAAAGCTGAAGGTCAATCTCCACCCATCGCTGCAGCCTGAAACTCTCCGCAAGGGCCAGGAGCTGGTGCTGAATGAGGCATTCAATGTCATCGAAGTGGCGGGGTTCGAGGAGCAGGGCGAGGTTGTAGCCCTGAAAGAGCGGCTCGATGACGCCCGGGCCCTGGTGAGCCTTCGCGCCGACGAGCTGCGGGTGGTGGAGTTGGCGGAGCCGCTGAAGGAGCTTCCTCTCAAGGCGGGCGACCATCTGCTCTTCGACGCGCGGTCCGGGCACATCCTGGAGAAGCTGCCGAAGAGCGACGTCCAGGATCTTCTCCTCGAAGAGGTTCCGGACCTCGGATATGACGCCATCGGTGGGCTCGCCCATCAGATCGAGATGATCAAGGATGCCGTCGAGCTGCCCTATCTGTACGCGGAATACTTCCGGGAGCACAAGCTCCAGCCTCCCAAGGGGGTGCTGCTCTACGGCCCCCCGGGCTGTGGCAAGACCCTGATCGCGAAGGCGGTCGCTCACTCCCTGGCACAGCAACTGGCCAAGAAGACCGGGCAGGTCGTCAAGGGATACTTCTTGAACGTGAAGGGCCCCGAATTGCTCAACAAGTACGTCGGCGAGACGGAGCGGCAAATTCGGGAGATCTTCGCACGGGCGAAGGAGAAGGCCACCGAAGGCTCGCCCGTCGTCATCTTCTTCGACGAGATGGACTCCCTCTTCCGGACCCGCGGCTCAGGCATCTCGTCGGACGTGGAATCCACCATCGTCCCTCAGTTCCTGGCTGAACTCGATGGGGTGGAGGGGCTGAAGAACGTCATCGTGATCGGGGCGTCAAACCGGCAGGATCTCATCGACCCGGCCGTCCTGCGCCCCGGGCGATTCGATGTCAAGATCAAGATCGATCGCCCCGATCAGGGCGCGGCCCTGGAGATTTTCTCGAAGTACCTGACGGCCGACCTCCCGTTTGCGGCGGGCGATCTTCGGGCCCACGGGACCCCGGAAAAGGCGGCGGCTGCCATGATCGCCGAAGCGGTCGAGCTTCTGTACTCGACCGTCCCGGAGCACCGCTTCCTCGAGGTTACGTACGCCTCCGGACAGCAGGAGACGCTGTACTTCAAGGACTTCGTCTCCGGCGCGATGATCGAGTCGATCTGCACCAGGGGCAAGAAGCAGGCCGTGAAGCGCATGATCGCCACGGGCACGAAGGGGCTCACGATCGAGGATGTGCTCGATGCGGTTCGGACGGAGTTCCGGGAGAACGAGGATCTCCCCAACACCACCAACCCGGACGACTGGGCCAAGATCGCGGGGCGGCGAAGCGAGCGCATCGTCAATGTGCGGACCGTCTTCGACCGTGAAGGGAAGCGGACCCGCAAGGTTGAGACCATCTCTACCGGTCACTATCTGTAATGGATTCCCCCGCACGTGCTGGCAGGTGAGCGGGGGGCTTGACGTCAGCGCGCCGCATTCCCTGCCTTCCCGGCGAGATGTGTCGGGATCCGCAGTGCACGCGGCCTGGGAATACCAGAGACCACACTAAGGGCTTCCCGGCAGGCGCCGCATCCATCGAAGCCGTAGCTTCAGCGACGAGGTGAGATGGCGATCGAAAAGATTATGGGGACCGAGATCGAGTTGGGGATCACTTCGAAGGATCCCTCGGGCTTCGATCCCGTGTCCAGCTCCATCTTGCTGATCAACAGCCATCGGGCCTTCGCTGAGGTAAAAGCGATGTGGGACTACGCCGGGGAGAACCCGCTCCTCGACGCCAGGGGGTTCGAGGTCAGCGGGGAGCACGAAAAGCCCAGTCAGCAGGACAATCGCACGATCAACAAGGTCCTTCGTAACGGCGGCCGTCTCTATGTGGACGGGGCCCACCCCGAATACTCCACCCCCGAGTGCACAAATGCGCGGGACATAGTCTGCTATGAGAAGGCCGGCGAGCGGATCTTCGAGTTGTGTCTCACGTCCGCCAACGTAACCCTGCCGGAACAGCAGCGGATCTTCATTTACAAGAATAACAGCGACGGGAAGGGGAATAGCTACGGCCATCATGAGAACTACCTGATGGACCGTCGCCTTCCGTTCGAGCAGATCGTTCAGGGGTTCGCCCCTTTCCTGGTGACCCGTTTAGTCTTTGCGGGCGCGGGCAAGGTGGGGGCAGAAAACGGCACCGAGCCCTGCGACTTTCAACTCTCGCAGCGGGCCGACTTCTTCGAAAGCTTCATCGGGCTCGACACCATGGTCAAGCGGCCGATCATCAACACCCGCGACGAGCCCCACGCCGACGAGGAGAAGTACCGCCGCCTCCACGTCATCGTCGGCGACTCGAACATGTCTGAGTTCGCGACCTACCTGAAGGTGGGGACGACCGCCATCG
>JBGQJI010000105.1:0-8908 GCA_041498975.1 Methylomirabilis sp. (SeqCode) | reverse complement strand
GCAGGAACAGTACGCTTGATCGTCGAAGCACCGATATCCTCCTTTCTCATCTAGACCCGGTCATGGACGTGCGCGTATCAACGAGATCCTCTCTGCGGGTCCGTTGGTCCGACATAGGGATGAGGGGGCGACGGGGCCGCCGGGGCCGCTTGCGCCGGATAGGGGGGAGACGGAGGGGGCGGCGCCTCCTGCACCGGAACCACATAGTAACAGCCTGCCGACCCCATGAGAATGGCAAGCAATATCCCCCACACGCGCAACTTCTGCATCATGCTCACCTCCCTTCCATGATCGGCAGTAGATGATCACACTGAGAAACACGGCGGGCCATGCTTACTGCTGCTCCATCCATGTCCCGCTCCGATAACGATCGATCCACTCCCGAAGCGTGATCGGTCGAGGGCCGGCGACCCTGTGCCGGGCAATGAAATCGGCATGTCTGAGCCCGATCGTTTCACCCTTGTCGGTCATCACACCATCGGGTTGCTGCATGACCTCCCTGACCCGGCCGACCAGTTCCGGGCTCAGGGGGATCTCCAACTCCACCTTTACCGATCCATCCGGCATAAGCTCGCTCCGAGCGATCCTGCCACCGCGGAGAAAGCCTGAGTATCCTTCTTGCTCCGGAGGGGTCTGTGGAATGGTTTCTGACAGCACGCGCGCCGCCCTTCCGTAGGCATCGAGGACGGCTGCCCGCTCTGCCATGAGGCGGGCCTGCGCCTCGTGCTGGACCTTCAACGGCGGCCGCCCTTCTCCGATCACAGCCAGGACCCCAGCGACCTCATCCAAACGATACGGAGATGCGACCGATGCAGTCGCGAGCCCGGCAATGGAGATCAGGGCCACCGTGACGGGTTTCAAGATGCTTGAGAGGCTAAAGTTTGGCTTCATTAAATTGTCCCGACCTTCTCCCCGGACGCTGGAACAAGCTCCCTAGTCTGCGATGACAATTACTCCTCAGCCCCTCATCCCTGCCTTCTCTCCGCAGGGGAGCCTTCGACGAGCGCCCTGCTGAGCTTTGCCGAAGCATCAGGCGAGCGAAGGAGAGGTTGAGGCGAGATTGAAGCCGAGGGCGAAGAATCAGCCTTAGCGCCGAGGCGTCCTCATGGCAATCCAGATCGCCTACCTGTAGTGCCAGCCCCAGGATCCGCCATAATAGAGGCCAGGCGAGTAGATCGGCGCGCCATAGACCGGCTGGTACACAGGATACGTCTGGTAGACCGGCTGCTGCACCACCACCGGCTGAGCATAGGGATAGTAGGACGGTGGATAATAGTACGAACTCGCCACGGCCCCCGCCACGAGCGCGCCCGTCAAGGCTCCGAGAACGAAGGCCGTGCCCCCGTGCCTGGCCTCCGCCTGTGGCGTCACGACCATGGTCAACAACGCCAGACCCAACATCACGGCCACCAGTTTTTTCATGCTCGCTCCCTCCCGTTGTGAGTGTGTGTTCGATCTGCCTGCGTTCACTGGTATCTGTCGCAGCGCGGGAGCGTGCCTTCCAGGAAAAGTGGTGGTGGTAAATGACATGGCCGTACCACCGGGGTCAGGCGCCAGAAGCCCAGGCACCTCATGTGTCATGGCTTCGAATGCCTCCCGCCTCTGTCATTGCGAAGGAACGAAGTGACTGAAGCAATCTCAATAGGGTTCTAGGTTCCAAGTGCCGAGTTCCGAGTTATGAGCAACTCGGAACCTGGGACCCGGAACATGGAACTGCGAAGCCATGTCGCTCGCAATGACGGACGAGAGCGCCGCGCCTCCGCCGCAAGGATGTCCTGTGAAAGCGCTTGTATGAGGAGCCGATGAAGACAGGAGGGAAAAACGATTTACTGGGAGGCCGAGGAGCCAACCGGCGCGTCGAGTGAGGCGCCGCGCTCCGCAGGAAGCAGCGTTCTGGCTGTGCCGAGCAACTTGTCCACATCCGCGCCCTGAGCTGCCAGAAGCGTTCGCCAGGCAAGCCCGAGGGCCGCATCCTTCTGAAGATCGAGCGTGTCGCGCCTGCCAATCACCACAGAGGGGTCCCCATCCTCGTCGGCGATCTTCCGCTGTTGCTCCTGGAGCACACGAGACCGTTGCCGTTTCTTCCCTTGCAGCGACTCCTGACCGGTCGACTTGGCCGGAGGTCTGTCATCGCCCGCGCCACGGACGACCAGATCGGGATGTATCCCCTCTCCATCGATCGATCGTCGCAGAGGGGTCAGATATTTGGCCGTGGTCAGACGCAATGCCGATCCGTCGCTCAGCGGAATGATCGTCTGGACCGACGCCTTGCCGTAGGTCTTGCTTCCCACGATAAGCGCCCGTTTCAGGTCCTGGAGGGCTCCCGCGACGATTTCAGATGCGCTCGCGGACTCCCCGTCGACCAGGACGATCATCGGGACCTTCAGCAACGGGCCGGGGTGGGTCGTCTTATGCTCCAACGACTGGCCCTTCACCCGTGCAGTGGTCGAGACGACAGGCTGGCCCGCATTAAGGAACAACTCGGCCACCCTGATCGACTCGTTGAACAGGCCGCCGTGGTTCCCACGAAGGTCCAGGATCAGGCCCCGCACGCTTTTTTCGCCTAGAGCCTTTACCGCCTGCTGGACGTCTCGGCCCGACCTCTCGGAAAAGCCGCCGATCCTCACATAGCCAATGCCATGTTCCAGCTCCACCGACTTGGTCGGCTTGAGGGCGATGATCTCCCGAACCAGGATGACCTGGAATGGACCTGGCGAATCTTGCCGGACGAGGGTCAGCGTCACTTTGCTCCCCGCCGGGCCTCGAAGCCTGCTCACGGCATTCATCAGAGTCAGCTCTTGCACCGGCATGTCGTCGATCTTCATGATCCTGTCACCCGGCTGCAGGCCGGCACGATCGGCGGGCGTCCCCGCGATCGGCGTCACAACCATCAGGTGGCGGTCTTTGACCGCAACTTGGATTCCCACCCCGCCAAAACTCCCTTGAGTCTCGACCTGCATCTCTTTGTAGACCTCCGGCGGCATGAACGAGCTATAGGTATCGAGCTGGGCCAGCATCCCGTCGATCGCCCCATAGGCGAGTTCCTGTGTTAGAACCGCCGGCGCGTGCTTCCGGACGAATCGATAGGCGGCGCCCAGGCCCTCGCGATTCGTCTTCTCATCTCTGGCAAGCGCGAGAACGGTCGAGTCGTCCCCCGCCTGAAGCCTGACGGCGTCCCCGCGGCGTTCAGCGACTACCCGTTCTCCGCCCACCGCCGAGCTCATCCCTTCGATACCTCCCACGGCCAGTCGAACCGGATCAATGGCAAGGACATAGTTGTTCAGCACCTGGTTCATCACTTCCTGAACCACCTGAAGCTCGCGATCCCTCTCCCAGCCCGTCTGGTACGGCTCATTCAACTCTACCTGAAACCCGACGAGCCACTCGGCTTCTGCACGCAGAGAGAGCACCGCCGTACTGCTCAGCAGCAAGAGGAAGGAGAGAGTGATGAGACTTCGGATTCTGCGTGGCATTGAGATCCTCACGAGCTTCTGAAAGGCTGAGGGTAGTATACCGTATCGGGCCGGATTTGCCAGCAGATTTTGGTCGGGTGTACAGGGCCGTCAGAGTTCCGGCGGATCAGGCCCTCCCAGGTGGTGCGCCTCGATCAGCGGCATTGACCCCTTTGGCGGTATCAGCTCCGTGGGTGGGGGCACTCTCCCGACCTTGATGATCACACACGACGTGTTATTTGCCGGATTGTGTCGTGTACGTTGGTTACCGTCGCGCAGTTTTGAACACTGCTCCCGGGCGGGGCGGTCACCGTCTAGGGGTTCAGTCCCAGGGTGTGATGAAGCGGGCCGATCCTGCTGTTACATAGAACCTGGCAGCGTCATCGCTTAGGTCCATCGGGGCCGATCACCGAACTCGAATCGAGCTTCACCGTACTCACTTCAGCGGCCCTTATCTTTTGGACACGACCATTCGACATCCGAACAGTGCAATAGCCAGATTTGCGGCAATCCACCAGCGCTGTATTTCGGGTTGTGGAGTGCGCGGCAGCTTGAATGTCACCAAGCGTACTTCCTGGCTTGACACGTTCCATAATGCAGTCTCCATGACCATTCTCGTCGTCCGCGATCCAAACGTCCCCGTTATGGGCAAAGCACCAATCGGCGGTTACGTCGGTGACGACCTTGTATGCGAATACATAAGTTGGCCACATGAGCAGTACGGCGGTCACGGGGACAACCCATTTCATTGAGACATTGCGATTGATACTCTTGCTATCCATTTTTGCATCTCCTCTGTATTCGCTCCCGCCAAGCGAGAGCAGGTTGGTCGCCTTGAGTGCTGACGCCGCGGCATGACGACCGCCTTATCATTGGTCCCTTATATATACCTGGTCAATAGAGCACCTCCTTGCTTGTTGAAGGGCTAGAAAGTATTGCTTCTCGTCGTATTGATAGACGTCCCCTCCATCGGCCTGCCGGGGGTCTCGTTGCAGGCAATGTCAATCGTCTCCCCCGACCTTTGGGAGGACCTTCAGCTTCGCAGCGTTGAAGGTGACCGCTTTGCCTTTGGCCATGACGGTAAAGGCTTTGGCCTGCTCGTTGACCTGTGTGATCTTGACTCCTTGCAGGTTTCTAGACCCATCAGGGATGGAGTGAATCAGGGTCTCGATTTTAACTCCTGCTGGAGCTCTGTGGCCAACCGGCTGACCGCCGATGCCAAGGACCCCTCATCGGCGACCTGTCCCTCGATCGTCGCCACCACCCCTCCCGTCTCTGTGTCGGCCGCGCGAAGAAACACGAGGTACCCCAACCGCTCTTGCTTGACGTCGATCTCAAGGACATACCGAACCCCATACAAGCGGCCGAGCCGCCGGTTTGCGGTCAGGTCATCGACCGATGGCTCCGCCGGGAAGTCCCGGTCCGGGGGTTGCACGATCTCGAGTGAACCCTGAAGCCCCGCCGCAACCGCCGACCGGAGCCCCGGACGGGTTGGGGTCGGAAGGATCAGCATCTTGAGGTCATCGCGCTGCTTGGCCGGGACGAGAGGAGGCAGCCCCGGCTGAATGGACGGAGTGGTCGGCGTTCCTCTCGGTCGCTCAGGAGCGGAAGGCACGGGGGGCTCCAGGCGGCCGGCTAACGGAGGAGACAGATGCGCAGGCGGCTCGACCCTCGCAACGACAGATGGCAACGGAGGAGATGGCGCTGCTGGCGGGTGTGGCGGAGGTGTCTGTCCCCGTTCTGCGGGCTTCTCTAGCGGCAATGCAGGAGGTCCTGGCAAGGCGGACGGCTCGATTCTCGCGATCACGGACGGCACTGGCGCAGGTGGCTGAGGAGCTATCGGCTCCCGTGAAGTCGGTGCGCGGTCCACCTTCGGCTTGCGGATTCCCTGCGCTGGTGGCTGCCGCTCCTCAGGTGGGGAAAGCGGTGCTTCTGCCTGCAGGCCCTGTAGGTCCTGCTCGGATGAGCGCTGGGCAATCATGGTTGGGCCGCGCGTGAGGTAAAGAATTCCAGAGACGACGACCGCCGCCGCGAGCCCCATCCCCAGTGCCGCCCGCGCGAGGAAGCGCGGGCTGAAAGCGGGGAACCGGCCGATGAACGGAACCACGCGATCCGCCCCCTGCCCTTGCCGGAACCGAGCCATCATCCGTTCTTCAACCCGGGCAGAGAGGTCCTGAGGGGCAACTGAGACGCTCTGCATCGAGAGTTCCGATCTCATGAGACGGATCAGGTCGATCTCCTGCTGGCAGCGTGGACACGCCTGCAGATGGCGCGAAATCCAACCCACATCTTCAGCCTGTTGGTCGGACGGCTCAGCCTCGTACAGGGCAAGCTCCTCGGGTCCGGGACAGCCGTAGCGATCGGTGGGTGTGCTCGCTGTCATGGTGTCCCGCCCGGCCTGCCGCAAGGCGCGAGTAATCACCTTCATCCCCGCCAGCTCCTCCGAGCACGCCTCGCAACTCTCCAGATGTTCGTGTACCTGCCGACGCAACCCCTCGTCAAGCTGGCCGTCGAGGTAGGACAACAACCGATCGGAGATCTCGGGATGGATCGATGGCACGCGGTTCACCTCTTACGTTGTAGTCGCGAGGCGGAGAAACTTCTTCCCTTCAGAACCGGAAAGGCGCTCGCAGATCTCCCTCAGCTCGGCGAGGCAGCGCGAAAGCCTCGAAGCGACTGTGCCCTCCTGGACATCGAGGAGGGTGGCGATCTCCTGGTACGAAAAGCCATCGCTGAACCGAAATCGCAGGATCGACTGACAGGTCTCACCCAGGTTCCGGAGCCCCCTCTGGAGGATTTCCTGCTGCTCTTTCTGCAGGAGCTGGAAATCCGGGGGATCGGCAGCGTTGCCCACGACTCCCTCGACCTCATCGAGGGAAAGGTGGCCGGTCTGTCCTCCAGCCCGAAGCGCCGTCCGTTTCCGGAGGGCGGAGATGCACTTGTTCGTGGCAACCTGGCTGATATACGTGTCCACCGAAGATCGGAAATCGAAGGTCCGCAAGCTGTTCACGAGAGCCAGGAACACCTCCTGCATCACTTCGTCCGCTTCCTCAGGTGGGAACCGCCATCGCCGCCAGTGCGTGATCCTGTAGACCCGGTCCCGATAGGTGCGATAGAAGACGGCCCAGGCGGCCTCGTCGCCCCGGTTGCAACGGGCGACGAGATCCCGCTCATTTAGCGACCCCGGCCCGCTCAAGGCTTCACCCCACCCGATGCGCCCTGAGGCTCCGGGTCGCTTTTCTTTGCCGGGGATGCGGGCTCCTGGAGCAGAGCCAGCCCGTAATTGACCGGGATGGCGAAATTGAGATTCTGTCCCCCCTCCAGATAAGCGGCGGCGATGCCGATCGCCTCTCCAGCCATGTTGAACAGTGGTCCCCCGCTGCTTCCCGTGGAGATCGGCGCGCTCATTTGAAACAGCTTGTACCCCTTGCCCGTATCGCGAATGGCGCTGATCAGTCCGTCTGTCACGGTCTGCTCCAGACCCCGCGGATTGCCGATCGCCACGACCCGCTCCCCGACCTGCACGAGGTCGGAGTTCCCGAGCCTCACCACAGGCAGGTTCCACCCCCGGACCTTGATCAGGGCGATGTCTCTTCGAGGATCGGTCGCGAGAACGGTCACCTCATCGTAGACATCCTCATTCTTGAGCTTCACCGTGAGTGTCTTGGCATCCTCCACGAGGTGAAAGTTGGTGAGGATCTCACCCGTCTGGCGCATGACAAAGCCGCTGCCCAGCCGGCGTTCCCCGGCCTTGGTGGTCACCCGAAGGAAGACCACGGCATCGGCCTGCTCTTTCACGATCTCAGGGATGCCTTTCACTCTTTTTGATTCAGGAGGTGGCGGTGAAGGAGGCGGGCCGGCCATGGCAGGCGGCGCCGCCTTCGGAGGCGGCTCACCACCCTGGGTCACCTTTGGCAATTCCTCTCCCTTCGGCTGCAATGACGCGAGGAACGCCTGCTGCGCGAGCAGTCCCAGCGTGAGTTCCTCCATGAGCTCTCTGGGAGTGATCAGAGGATTTTTCCCCGATGCGCCGGCGCGGAACCGCTCAACCAGTCCCGTGCCAAGATTCACGACCGTCACCTCCAGGGTCCCTTCCGCGACTCCGGCGCCCGGTACCACGACCCGCCCCGCGACCGCGACCTCGGCGCCCAGCCGCTGTCGGACCTTGACAAGGCGGCCGGGTGTCTCGGCATCATCGGGCGAAAACTCTTCCCCCAGCAGGGTGCGGCTCTGCTGGGGAGGGATCACCCTGGGAGAGCGCCGGCCGATGTCGCTGGCGAGCAATGAGGCAGCGGCGCTCAGGACCTTTGCCCGCTCGGCCATCGCGACCGGGGCGCCAGCCCCTGCCTTGTCCTCCACCAGGAAGGGGAACACCGCGATGGAGGCGTCGGTCTGGACGCGCCGATCCCGATCGACCAGCTCGAAGCGAAGCGTCGCCATGCGCTCGGCGTTGAGGAAGGCCTCTACCCTCCATCGCCCGGCCAGGGCTTTGGCCTTTTCTCCCATTGGCAGGGAGAAGGTAAACCAGGTGGGCCATATCTGTTCGGAGGCGTCAAAGGGGTGGGTGTTGCCGATGTACAGGGCGCCCGACGGGCCGTAGATCTGATAGCGGACGGTGTAGTGGCCCGGTTCGGGAAGGAGCCACTCGGAATAGATCGTCGCGCGACCGTCCGAGGGGTAAAGGGATTCTTGCTTCAGCGCATAGAATGGTTGCCCTCGGACCGGGGTCTCGGTGTAGATACCGATGTCCTTCAGGCGAGCGTCAACCTGCTGCGCATGGAGGTAACCAGCAACGAGCAGACAGACACCGACCAAGATGCTCGTGAGCGCAGCACCGAATGTCCTCCGTCTCACGGCTGTTCACGCTCCAAAAACGACCGCGCCCTCTCCGAAGGAAGTTCCCTCCAAAGAAGGCGCGTCAGTACCACCCAAGTCATCTCTTGCCGGCAATCTATTGCAGACGCACCAGATGCCGTCACATTGATATCATTGCAAGCGACCGGGCTTCGCCGTTCAAGGTTCCATGTTCGGCTTCGCCGTTCAAGGTTCGGCTGCGAGGTTCTGGGTCCCAGGTTCCGTGCTCCTGGCTTTTAACCTGGAACTTGGCACTTGGAACCTGGACCCTTGTTGAGAGTGCTTCGGCCGACTTCACCGACCTCGCAATGACAGGCCCGCTTCGACCGGGCTCACGCAGGCTTCGACCTAGCTCAGGCTGCGCACTGAGCCCTTCGACATGGCTCAGGACAGGCCTGTCGAAGTGACAGGCGAGGGGTCCCGCTCCTCGCAATGACACTCTCATTAACTCGCTCTTAAAAGAGGGCCTACCGCCCCGGAAACAGGGCCCAGAACTCCTTGCCCATGGTGATCTCCATCTCCGTCTCCACCGAGCCATCGTCGAGGTAGCGGGTGTCGGTGACCTTCGCGCCCCGGATGAAGGCGTCGAGCTGGGTCCGGAT
>JBGQJI010000104.1:0-8941 GCA_041498975.1 Methylomirabilis sp. (SeqCode) | reverse complement strand
GACCTTGAGGCCCAACTTCCCTTTGTCGGCGTGAGCCGCTTCGACTACATTCTCTCCTGCGCCGAGACGAACGATTTCGCCTCTCTTGCGTCCGTCCTGAACTTCCTGGGCAAGATCTGTTGCATCCTGCCCGCGCCCACCGCGGACCTGAGGACGCTGTTCGCCAAACGTGGGAGCGTCTACTTCGAGAGCATGTTCGCCCGCCCCATGCTGGGCGTCGAGCCGGAGCGGCAAGGGGCGCTTCTCGACCGGGTGGCCGACCTGCTCGATCGAAAGGCGCTCGTCAGCACGATGAAACAGGTCTTAGACTGGACCGAGTTCCGCGCCGCACATGAGGCCATCGAGTCGGGCCACACCGTAGGGAAGATCGTCATGCGGGTCGCGAGCTGACCGATCGCCCGGCATACGGTTAAAGCGCCGGACGACTTGCAGCTTTCTTCCTGAACGCATGCCGCTTCACGGCGCGCGCTTCTTCGAGGTGCTCTTCGCTCCGGATCCGGTCCCCGAGCTTTTCTTGAGTTTACTCAGGCGATTTTTCGCCGACTTGGCTTCCGGCGATTTTGGAAATCGCTTGATGAGGTCGTTCAGGACCGTTCGGCCCTGGGAGTTGTTTCCACCTTCGAGGTACGCGTATCCCTGTTTGAGTATGGCGCCGGGGACTTTGGGATTGTCGGGATACTCCGTGAGGAAGCGGTCGAACTGCTTGATCGCCAAGCCATAGTTCTTCACGCTATAGAAGGACTCAGCGAGCCAATAGTGGGCGTTGGGCAGCAGGCTTGTGTTGGGATACTGAATGATATAGGCGCGGAAGCCATCAATGGCAAGATCATATTTGCCTCTCGTATAATCGTTGAGGGCGTTCTTGTACAGTTCATCAGGAGTCGCCGCGCTGATCGGCGGCCGGGCCGGCACGGTCGAGTGTGGAGGGAGAGCGGCCACCGTCGTGGAAGGGGATACCGAAATCGGCGGAGGCAGCTTGACAACGGCTGGCGCCTGCTGGGCCGTCGGTTGCCCGGTCGGTTGGGCTGCGCCCGCCTTCCTTGCTTCGGTCAGGGCGAGCTGCGTGGACGTGTTCACCTGCTGAAGGGCGGCGTTCGTCTGCTCCGCCATCTGCCGGAGGGCATCCGTCACATCCTGCGCTGTCTGCTGGGACGCAGTGGCAGCCTGCTGGGCAATGGCTGTGGCATCCTGGGCGGCGGTCGTAGCCGTCTGGCCGATCGCCTTGGCCTCCTGGGCCGCGGCAGCGGCCTGAGTGACCTGCCTCTCAACGCCATCCAACCGCCTGCCGACCTGGCCGACCTGACCGCCAATGGGATCAAGCCGCTTGCTCAGCTCCACGATACGATGGCCGATCTCTTCGACCCTCCCTTGAGTCAACCTCGCCTGCTCTGCAAGCTCATCCAGCTTTGTGTTCAAGCTGGCCTGTGACCGCATGAAACCCTCGATGTCCTCCCTCCTCTCCTGGCCGGCCTTCTCCAACCTGCTCTTCAGGTCGGCCTCGATCTTCCCGAGCCGATCTTCGAGGTAGGCCTTATCCCCTTCGCTCATCCTGGAGACGGCTGCCACCTCGCTCCTCACCGAGTCGAGATCGCGCTGCATCAGGCGAACCGGGATGTCCCCCTCGCATCCCGCCAGAAGAAGTCCAAGGATCGAGGCAATCCCGACAGGAACCCGCCCCACCGTCCCCCGCTCCCTTCTATCATGCATGCCGTTCTCCCTATCAGCCGAAGGAACACAGAAATCGGAATGGATTATCAAGCCCTTCAGAGGTCCAAATGCTACAGCAGTCCGTTGGCCTTGAAGCTGAAGGAGGTGCCTTCGCCGACGATCAGGTGGTCGAGAAAGCGCACGCCGACGGTCGCCCCCCCTGCCTTTAGAGCTTACGTGATGTCCCGGTCATGGTCCGACGGCGTAGGGTCACCGCTTGGGTGATTGTGAGCCAGAAGGAAGCCGCTGGCCTTATGCGCCAGGGCACGCTCGATCACCTTCCGGACGTAGACGACCGACTGATCGACCGTCCCGCGCTGCAGGCACTCGGTGGCCGCCACCGCGTTCTTCGCGTTCACGAAGGCCACATGAACCTCCTCTTCCGGCAGGCCCTTCAGCTTGGCCTGAAAATAGGCAGCGGCATCCGCAGTGGACCTGAGCACGGCTCTTGCCCTAGGGGCGTCAGTATGGAAGCGCACGGCGGGGGGCCGAAGCGATAACTGCCCCGCAGACCTGCGGAGACTAGGAATTCGCTGATTCGTCAACGCGGTCGCGCTTGAAGCGTATCTTAGATAGTTTTTCTGCAAAATTCAAAGGCTTTTCCCGACGGAGTAGAATCATCGGAGAATCCGTGCCGGTCTCTCGGTGAGGTAGCGGAGCGCTCCGGCCGTTTAAGCTTGACGGGGGGATGCGGAGGAGCAGCTACCCAGGCAAGATTGACAGAGGCGGTGCGGGTTGAGCCAAGGGCATCGACTTCACCGCTTCTATTTGCTTTATAGGTTGAGCCTTGGTGCGCCCTGCCAATCACGAACCGCGCTGTTCCACCGGCAGAATCCACATGAGGCGGAGCTGGCGGGGGCGGTGCCGTTGAGGACAGCCACCGCGTCTTTGACGAGTCGCTCGGCGCTTTCGGGGTCGGTCGGAAGCTCTTGGACGCTGATGTCGAACTGGATGAGACCGTGCTCCTTCACATCAATCGGATGGTAATAGAGGAGGTACGCCAGGCGTTTGGTCTTGAGGCCGTTGCCCTCCAGCAAGAGGGTATAGAGGTTCATCTGGTCCTGATAGTATCCATGCGTGTCGGCTTTCGGGGCGTATCCTCTGGTTTTATAGTCTAGTGGGTAGTAGCAGTTTTCCTGATCGACGAGGCACTCATCCAACGCGCCCATCAACTCGACCTCCGTCCAGGGCGGGGTATACCGGATCCCGCGTCTCCAATCACGCCATCGGTTGATGGTCCCGATGTCTGACAGAAGCTTGCCAGGCAGCTTGCCCTTCACTTCAGGAGGCAAGTCGTCTTTCGCTCTGAACTGGTCAAAGTATCGCTTGAACTGAAGGTCAAGGCCGCCCGGAAGGCTGGGGAAAATGGTGTCAGGTCGCTTGATCCCGGCGTTCATGTCCAGCCAAAAGCATCGCGGGCATTCGGTGTATAGGCTCAAGCGGCTGTTGGACAACGTCAGGCGTTTCATTTCGTGTTTCGGCTCTTTCTCTCGCGAGGATCGGCTGCACTGCGTCCCTAATTCAGGCGAGTGTCTCCCCTCATCCTCACCTTCGTTTGCCTGAGCCCGTCGAAGGCTCCCCAGAGGGGAGAAGGGAGGAGGGGCCGAGGGGGAAAAGGAAGCATGGAGATGCCCGACGGGGAGGCCGCGCTAACTAACGATCCATGTAAGCTTGAATCACGTACTCCTGGACCATCCGCTGGGTATTGAACATGGAGGCGTTCAGCGCGACCGTGTAGCGCATCAGTTCTGCCCACCGCAACGGATCGCCATGGTAGAGGGGGAGGATCCTCTCCTCCAGCTTGAAGTACAGCTCCGCCGCGTCCTCGTCGTCGCCCCTCGTAGTTGAGGCGCCGTTCTTCTCGAAACCAATAGACCAGCCCGTGACCCCTTCCACATGCCCTTCGAGCCACCAGCCGTCGAGCACGCTCAGGCTCGGCACCCCGTTATGGGCGGCCTTCATCCCACTGGTGCCGGAGGCTTCGTGCGGGGGCTTCGGCGTGTTCAGCCAGAGGTCCACGCCTGCCGTGCACAGCATCCCCAGTTCCATATCGTAGTTTGGCAGATACGCCAGCTTCACTGCGGGAGGCAGTTCTCTTCCCCAAGCGAATATTCGCTGGATCAGGGCCTTTCCCTCTTCGTCCCTGGGGTGCGCCTTGCCTGCATAGACGATCTGGAAAGGACCGCGCCTCGCAGAGATTCGGCGCAGGCGATCGAGATCATGGAAGAGGAGATGGGGGCGCTTGTATGCCGTGGCCCGCCTCGCGAAACCTATGGTGATGACGCTCTGATCGAAGTCCGCATCCAGCCGCAGATTGATTTCTTGTATCAACCGCTGTTTGGCCTCGTGGTGGGCCTGTCGAATCAGGTGAAGGGGAATACCCATGGCTCGCCGCAGGGAGAAACTGTTTTGTCGCCAGTCCGGCATATACCGGTCGTAGAGGGCGCGAAACGGCGGGGCGGTCCACGTTACCGAGTGAACGCCGTTGGTGATGGAACTAATAGGAAGGTCCGGGAACATGGATCGCGTGACCTCGCGGTGTCCCTTACTAACACCGTTGACGTAGTTGCTGAGATGAAGCCCCACATGCGTCATGTTGAGTACAGAGTCGCAGCACCCGAGGGCCTGAAGCGCCTCCCACCGGGTTGCGCTCAATACATTCTGGGCCAAGGCCGCAGGGAACTCATCATGGCCTGCCGGAAGTGAGGTATGCGTGGTAAACACGCACTTGTGCTTCACGCGCTCAATGGCGTCCTCGCGGCGGTCAGGCGTGGCCTCAAGCTCCTCGGCGAACAACTCCAGCGCAAGCAACGAGGAGTGGCCCTCGTTCATGTGGAATCGAGCCACGCGGGTGTATCCCAGCGCCCGCAGCATGCGCACGCCTCCCAACCCCAGGATCACCTCCTGGCACAGCCGATACCGCGCATCCCCGCCATACAGGTGGTCGGTCAGGCTCCGGTCGAAGGGGTCATTCCCCTCCACATCGGTGTCCAGCAGCAGCACGGGGACCACATGACCGGAGGCGCCCTTGATCACGTAGCGCCACGCGCGCACAGTCGCCTGGCGGCCTTCCACCTCAACGCGGCATGTCACGTCCACAGGCTCCAAAAAGTCATCTATTGGAGACGCCTCGGGCTCCTCCTGTTGGCGACCCTCCTCGTCGAGTCGCTGGAAGAAGTATCCCTTGCGATGCAGCAGGGTTACGGCCACCATCGGCAGTTCCAGATCGACGGCGCTTCGGAGCAGATCGCCCGCGAGAACCCCCAGTCCACCGCTATAGGTGGGAATCCGGCTCTCGAGCGCCACCTCCATGGAAAAATAGGCAATCGTTTGCAGCGACTTCGTCTCAGCCGTCATGGATGCGTCATTTTCCCTTCGCCCTCCGCGTGAAGGGCGCAGCAAGCAGCGCCCCTACAAATCCGCAATCCGCCTTGAGAGGGATTGCTTCGCTCCTCAGTCGCTCGCAATGACAGACTGCAAGGATTCAATGCATTCTCCTTAGGCGCACACCGAGTGCCTTGTTTATACCATCAGCCCCTATGTTGTCAACTGTTGGCCGCATAAATGTTGGCCGAATAAACTTGCGAAGCCGCAGGAATTGACTCTCCTCCGTTCACGCGATATGATCTGCGCCAAGGAGGGAAGCCTGTGGAAATCCTGGGGGTCATCATGGCCGGAGGGCGAGGGGAACGCCTGTATCCGCTCACGAGGGACCGGGCAAAGGCGGCGGTGCCTTTCGGCGGGAAGTACCGGATCATCGATTTCGTCTTGTCGAACTTCATTAACTCCGGGATCTACTCACTCTATGTCCTCACACAATTCAAGGCACAGTCCCTGGTCGAGCACCTCCAGGAAGGCTGGCAAGTCAACACTGTCGCCCGGGATCACTTCATTACCCCGGTCCCCGCTCAAATGCGGACGGGGGCCGACTGGTACCGCGGAACGGCCGATGCCGTGTACCAGAACCTCCACCTGATCAAGCGGGCCCACCCAAGGTTCGTCGCGGTCTTCGGAGCCGACCACATCTACAAAATGAACATCCAGCAGATGATGGAATACCACCTGCGGCAGGAGGCGGAGGTGACGGTGGCGGCCCTCCCCGTGAGACTTAAGGAGGCCTCACATTATGGGGTGATGCAGGTGGACGACGATTGGCGGCTCATCGGCTTCGAGGAAAAGCCCCAGCGGCCGAAGTCGATCCCGGCAGAGCCGAATGAGGCGCTTGTCTCCATGGGAAACTACCTCTTCGAGACAGAACTCTTACTCCGAGCCGTAGAAGAAGACGCGCCGGACAATCAGAGCACGCACGACTTCGGCCGCGACATCCTCCCTCGCCTGGTCAAGAAAGGGAGAAAGGTGTGCGCCTACGACTTCAGGACGAACCGAATCCCGACCCTCTTGAAGGGAGAGGAACCGAGCTACTGGCGGGACGTGGGGACGATCGAGGCGTACTACGAGGCGAGCATGGACCTTCGGGCCGTGAACCCCACTTTCAATCTCTACAACCGGAGCTGGCCCATCCGGACGGTGAGTTACGGCGACCCTCCGGCCAAGTTTGTCTTCGATGAAGAGGGGCATCGAGGGATGGCCCTCGACTCCATCGTGGCCGAAGGGACCATTATCAGCGGAAGCATGGTCCGTGGCTCGGTCATCGGTCAGAACGTCCGCATCCACAGCTACTGCCTGATTGAGGACACGGTCATCATGAACCGGGTTGAAGTGGGAAGGGGCTGCCGAATCCGACGGGCCATCATCGATAAGAATGTCTACGTCCCGCCGGGGACGGAGATCGGCTTTAACGTCGAAAAGGATCGTGAACGGTACTACGTTGCCGATTCATGGATCGTCGTCATCCCACGAGAAGAGCCCACCCACCCCTGGTCCTTGATCCCCACCCGGTAGTGGCGTTCCAACTTGTTGCGGCCAATCGGCGACAGGAACCCTGCTGAGAACTATCGCTTGCCCTTGTCTCACCCTTTGACGTAACTATAGCAAACGAATTCAATGTTGTACCATTGTCATTGCGAGCGACCAACGGGAGCGCGGCAATCCGACACGGAGTGTCGTTGCGAGGCGCAGCCGAAGCAATCTGCGAGATTCCTCGCTTTGCTCGGAATGACCCTTCGGGTCAGATTGCTTCAGTCACTTCGTTCCTTCGCAATGACACCGTATTTGATGCGTTTGTATTAATGGCCGCCGTGCAGGAAGGGGAGTTTGACAAAGAGGGTGTAGCCGTCAACGGTGAGAATAGCCCCGAGGATAGCCAGGACCAGGCTGAAGATGAAGGTTGAGCGGGAGTTGGAGAGAATGGCAATAGACGCCATCACGATGGCGATCTGCAGAAGCGCTTCGGCGAAGTCGAAGTATGGGTCCTTGGCCCGGTTCACGTCCCGCTCGTGCTCGAGCGTCTTGGCCTCCTTCTCGATCTCCTTCTTCTCCTCGCCGTAGCGTTTTTCCTCCTCCGTGAACTTGGCCATCAGGGCCTCGAACTTCTTCCGCACGTCGGGCTTCATACCCGGGCCGCGCTCGGCCATGTCTAGCTCCAACCGGGACCTCTGCGTCCGATACTGGTGCTCCCGGAGCGCCTTGGCCTGATAGAAGGCCCACAGGTCGGAGGCCTGTTGCTGGGCCAGCAACATCTCCTTCATGGCGTTCTTCCCTCCCAGGGAGGCGATGGCCAGCATGACCGCAAAGATCGCGGTGGTCAACGCGACGCGTCGCGTGAAGCCCTTCTCTTTGCGCTCTTCGAGTTCCTCCGGATTTGGCAGCTCGACTTCTTCCATGAGGGTCTCCTTCCAAGCCAGGTATGGAGTGGTCGGGATACTAACAAACCGCCCAGCGGAAGTCAATCGCCGGATTATCGCCTTGACGCTGGCGGCTCGGGCTTGATACAGTCCCCGACGTAAGCTGGAAGATGACAACCGCGCCTCCGACACTGGTCTGCACCGACCCGAGCCCGAGTGATTAAATGGAAGCCAGGCGTGTCCTGATGCCTGTCCCCCCTTCGTAAGAAAGCAACAGGAGAGAACAGGTGCAGCAGACTCAAGTGATAGGGGGTCTTCGCCTCAAGGTGGCTGAAGCAGGCCAGGAAGACGTGGGCAAGGGAATCGTCCGTGTCAGCGACGCGGCGTTCGCCGCCCTCGAGCTGGACCGGGGTGACGTGGTGTCCATCATGGGAGAGCGGGAAACGGCAGCCCTCGCGGTGGCTGCTCGGTCGGCCGATCAGGGGCTCGACGTCGTCCGGATGGACGGGCTGATCCGCACCAACGCCCGCGCCAGCATCGGGGACTACGTGCAAGTGCGAAAGGCCACCTGGCGGGATGCACAGAAGGTCACGCTGGCTCCGGCGCGCAGGGGCCTCCGCGCAGTCGCGCCGGGCGAGGTCCTCCGCCAGGCGCTGCTCTACCGCCCTGTGGTATTGGGTGACCTGGTCTCGGTCGGGACAGCCTCGCGGTCGCGGGAGGTCGTCCCCCCAGGGATGTATCCGGAAGAGCTCCTCCGTGGCCTCCTCGGTTCGCTGGCCGTCGGGTTAGGCGAGGTGCGGCTGATCGTCGCCGCCACCGCACCGTCCGGTATCATCCGCATCGGCGCCCAGACCGAGGTGGAACTCCTCCCCGAGTACGTCGAAACCCGGGAGGCTCGTGTGCCGGACGTCACCTACGATGACATCGGCGGACTGGGCGAGGTGATCAATGAGATCCGCGAGGTCGTCGAACTGCCGCTCAAGCACCCCGAGCTGTTCGATCGCCTCGGCATCACGCCCCCCAAAGGGGTCCTCATACACGGCCCCCCGGGGACGGGCAAGACGCTGCTGGCCCAAGCCCTGGCTAATGAGGCAAAAGCCCACTTCGCCACGATCAACGGACCCGAGATCATGGGGCGCTTCTACGGTGAGTCAGAGGAGCGTTTGCGGGCCATCTTCGAGGAGGGGCAGCAGAACCCGCCCGCCATCATCTTCATCGACGAGCTTGACTCCATCGCTCCTAAGCGGGAGGCGGTGACGGGGGAGGTGGAGCGCCGGGTGGTTGCCCAACTCCTGACCTTGATGGATGGCCTGACACCGCGCGGAAACGTCATCGTTATCGGGGCCACCAATCGGCTCGGCGCCATCGACCTAGCCCTGCGCCGGCCCGGCCGGTTCGATAGGGAGATCGAGCTGCGCGTGCCGGATCGGAATGGCCGACGGCAGATCCTGACGATCCACACACGCGCCATGCCAATGGCTCCGGATGTG
>JBGQJI010000103.1:0-8988 GCA_041498975.1 Methylomirabilis sp. (SeqCode) | reverse complement strand
GCCTGATCGCCGTCGTCTCCCTTCCGGCGGGTCACAGGATGACAGGCCAGGTACTCTTCCTTCAGGGCCTCTGTCAGGACCCTGCCGTCCATGTCGTCTTGGACGGGGAGTCCCATCAGGTGAAGGATCGTCGGCGCAAGGTCGATGATCTGCGCGCCGGCCAGCCTGTAGTCTCTCTTGAAGGGCTCGCCCTTGAGGAGCAAGATCCCGTTGTACCGGTGGCTCCCGGTCTTCTTACCGACGCTGCTCCCCGTGGGCTTCTCGCTGGTGACGATCGGCATTCCGCTGTGCGTTCCTGCGGTGGCGCCGGGGTGAAAAGCGAGATCCAGCCATTCATCGATCAACAGGTCCGGGGCGGCGCCGAGGTGGGGCCCAGAGTAGACCTCGTCCTTTCGATAGACCCGTGTAATCATCTGGCCGCCCGTCTCTGGATCCTTGACGTCGTACAGTTTCCGGGTGATGAACGCGAGCAGTTCTTCGTATTCGGCCCCTGGCTCCACGATTCCATGAGGCCTGACGCCCTTCAGGTTGACCCAGATGGAGGAACCGAACTTTTCGTTGCAGTAGGCCTTTGTGGCGCTCCAGTCGATCCGCCCGGTGGCGATGTATGACTCAAACCTGTCCCTCGCCTCGGGGAACGCCCACGCCAGCCAGGTCTTCAGGTTGGACGGCAGCATCCGTCTGAGAAACGCATCCGCCCGCTTCAGCGACAGGTATGCCGCAGCGCTCGCCCTGGGCGCCGGCCGCTCGCCGTCCTTGAACCGAAGCAGGCCGAGGGATGCCAGAAAGTTATTGACGAAAATGCGCCGGGTACTGAGAGGACCGGCCCCATGGTCGGAAAGGACGATCACGCTGGT
Source organism: Methylomirabilis sp. (SeqCode) (assembly GCA_041498975.1). Lineage (GTDB taxonomy): Bacteria > Methylomirabilota > Methylomirabilia > Methylomirabilales > Methylomirabilaceae > Methylomirabilis. Next base: position 8,131 of record JBGQJI010000103.1, on the reverse strand, counting down.
CTCCTGAGGCAACAGCGCCAGCAGCTCACCCACCAGGCCATCAATCCAGTGATACATATCTTTGATGGCGCCGCCCAAGAGGTGAGCCCCCTCTGGATCGTAAAGCGGATGGGCGCGATCCATAAAGTGCCAGAAAAAGTGTTGGATCTGATCGACGGCGAAGAAGTGGATCATGACCAGATCTGTGGGGTGCCTCTGCATCAGGTGCGCGCAAAGCCTGGCCCGCCGCTCCTCCAACCGCTCCCACAGCTTATAGGCACGGTACGCCGACCGGTAGGTGTTGCCGAGCTTTCGCCGGAAATGATGGACGATCGTTTCGACCTGCCCAAATTTCCTGACCAGCTCCTGCTGAAGCGCGGCAGGGTGGATGAACTGGCTCCGTTCGTCCGGCGTGTCCAGTCCCGCAATCAGGTAGCCTGCCACCTCTTCGGGCGGGTAGGTCATCGGGACGTTGATGACCCCGACTCGTTTGCCGGATTCGCTCAGGATCTTCCAGATGGTCTTGGCGCGGCGCGAGCCCCCGTTGGTGTGGCGAACGCTATAGCTGTTCGGGACAGGCTCGAAGAAACCAAAGACCCCGTGCTTTCCTGGATTCTTTCCGGTCATGAAGGAGGTCCAGGCGGGAGAGCTAACGGGTGGGGTAGTCGAGGTGAGTTCACCGTGCACCCCTTGTTCCATGAGTCGCGCCAGATTCGGCAGCTCCCCCGTCTTTGCCCACGGGCCAATAAGGTCGAAGGTGGCTGCATCGATGCCGATCACGATGACCTGCGGCCAGGCTCGCGTCTGCCGATCCGCCTCACGCCTCGCGTTTGACATGCCTCTCCCCGCCGGGCTCAGAGCGGTCGCCCTGGAAATACCGTTCCACCTCCCGGTTGACCGGTCTGTTCAGTAGCCCGTCCAGGTAGCCCCGCAACTTCATGGCCACGGCCCGCTCGTTACCACGCCGCCATTCCCGTGGGTAGGCGATCGCCAGGCTCAGGGCGGCAAAGGTGAAGGTGGTGAGCCAATGCCACGGCCGCCCATGCTCCTTCAGGAACAGGATGGTGCTCCGCCCCGTGAAATAGGCGCGAGCCGGATTGTACCCCCCGCCGGTGCTGGCCGAGACTTTGTGCCAGAGCTTGGCGTGGGTGACGACACCGCTGCCGAACCCCTGCTTGGCCGCCCGGTAGCAGAACTCCGTTTCGTTCGCCACCATGAAGTACTGCGGATTGAAGCGCCCGATCGCCTCGAATACCTGCCGCTTCACCAGCATGCAGCAGCCGCTGATGGCGTCAACGCGCTCGATTCCCTCACCACGCTCCCGCCACTCGAGGCGGTTTCTCGCCGGGGCTTTTGCCGGCACCTCTCTGAATACGATAGAGACGCCGGCGCTCCAGAGCCGCCGGGGGTCGGAATGATAGTACACGATCGGGCCGACGATGCCGAGGCTTGGGTCGCTCTCCGACGCCTCGATCAGCTTGTTCAGGAGGGGGGGTTCCAGGATCACGTCGTTGTCGAGGATCAGGATATAGTCGGCGCGATCACAACTGAGAATGGCCTCGAGTCCGAAGTTCCTCCCTCCGGCGACGCCCAGGTTGGTCGGCGAGGGGATAATGCACACCTCGGGGAACCGGTCCGCGACCGCTTCTCGGGACCCGTCGGTCGAGCCGTTGTCCACGACAAAGACCCGCAGCTTCTCGTACCGAAGGCCTCGCACGCTTTCCAGCGTCTCGAGGGTATTTCGGGTATCGTTCCAGTTCAGGATGAGGATGGCGACCCTCGGTGGTGTCTTGCCTACTGAACGATCCTTCATAGAATGAAAACGATCGTGCGACCGGCCGGCGGCCCGGAGATGTGGTTCGGGGCACTGGCGCGTCGGCGATCCCCCTCCCCAGGGTCAGGTCTTCCCCGTTGCATCAGATTCTCGGACCAGACGCGCCGGGGATGACCGCTTCCCGAGACCGCTGTCGGCCTCCGTGGCGCATGTCCCGGCAGAGCGCTGTCTTCAGGTACGCGACTCATTGTGTGATGCCGTGAGGAGATGCCCGATCTCCTCCAGAAGCTCCGCGACACGGGCGCCTTGTGTGACGGGCACCGGGGAGGGGCCTCCTGCCTGGATCGCCCCATAAAAGGCTTCGATCAGCGCGCGGAGCCCTGGCCAACTGCGTTCACGGCCCATCAGGACCCGCGCCGCGTTCCGACCGGTGCCAAGCAGGAGCTGAGCGGTCACGTCAAGCGTCGCCAACCCTTTCGCAAGCCATCGATGACCGGTGAACGGCCGAATCTCGACGAGGGTCCCCGCGACCAGGTCGATCTCCAGCGTCCGCTTCGTGCCGAACAGGGTGAGGCGATGGCGGTATGGGACTGTGCCTTCGGAAAAGGTCATGGCGCTCAGGCCGCCAGCGTGTCGCGTCACAACGCGCACTTCCTTGAACTTCGATCTCTCGGAGGTGGGTTGCCCGACCGCCCGAACCGCAAGGGCATCCCCCATGAAGAGGAGCGAGAGATAGAGCGGGTGGGGAGCGTCTTCCATCCACCGTCCATACGGAAGCTCGGCCAGCCAACCAGGCAGACCCGGCAGCGCTCCATGGAAGACATCAAGGCCGATGAGCTGGCCGAGGCGACCTTGGGTGACTCGCGCATAGGCTTCCCGGATGACGGGATCGAAGAGGTGATTGTGGCCCACCGTCAGGATCCGGCCGCGCTCGACCGCTGCGACGACCGCATGGGCTTCCTGGGCGGTAAGCGCCATCGGCTTTTCCACAAAGACGTGGCAGCCGGCCCGCAGCGCCGTGCATACCAGGGTGGCGTGAGTGGCTGGCGGAGCCACGATGTGGATGGCGCCGGGCCGGGCACGCTCCAGCAAACTCTCCAGGTCTCCGACCGCCACGCCGATCCTTTCCTTGGCAGCGAACGCGTTCGCCCGGGATAGATCGGTGTCGGCGACCCCCACGACCTCGATGTCCTTGAGTTCCCGGACGACACGGAGATGGATCTCCCCCATCCGCCCGCAACCGACGATCCCGACACGGATCAGCACGCTCGTTCAGCCGCCGACTGACACCCTGCCAGCAGCGCGCTCCGGGCCTGGGAGGCCTGAAGTTCCCGAAGGCATTGGAGATACGACCCCGGGCACTGATAGCGGAGCGCGGTGTCTGCGCAGGGAGAGCAGGACAGACCCAGCCGCAGCGGCATGAGCTCCTGCAAGGGATCGAGCAATCGTTGCTCGGGGGCCGTTGGACCGAACGCAACAATCGCCTGAGTGCCCACGAGCCGGGCCAGGTGGAGTGTCCCACCGTCGTTCGTCAGGAGGAAGCGGGCCCCGGCCAGGATGCCCAGCATTTCCTGTGGGGTTGTGACCCCTACGAGGTCCTTGGTCCACGCCTCGGAGAAGCCGCGCAGCAGGCCTGAAGCCGCCGAGCGGTGCTGGGCCAGTCCGGTGACCACTACCGGGAGGCGCCCCTCTGTTACGATGATCTCCATGCATTCCCGGAAGAACCGGAGGGGAGCATCCCTTCTGGGATCGTTGGTCCATGGCGCCACCACCGCGTAGGCAGGCCACTCGATCAAGGCGCGCGCGGCTTGCTTGAGGCGTTCTTTCGAGCCCTCGGTCAGTCGGACGCGGGCCGGCGCGGCTGGCACGCCGAGCCGTTCGGCGAATTGGAGATAGTCCTGGGTCTGGTTGCCGGTAGCGGTGAGCACCTCAATGGTTCGCGTCGCAGGCGGGGCCAACCCCCTCGGATGACAGAACAGCACCCGGCCTGCGCGAAGGAGGCCGAGGCACACGCCATACGCCAGCATCAGCTTGCCGTAGATCAACACGACGTCGGGCCGAATGCGGGACAATGCCCGACAAGTCAGCACATGCCCTAGCGGATTGCGATCGAATCTGAGGCTCTCTTCAGCGAGGAGGTAGCCTTCCAATACCCCATCCTGGTGGAGGATTTGCGCGAGCTCGGCATGAGACGAGGTCATGACCGGAAGGACGCGGAAATGGGATCGAAGCGCTCCAAAGAGCGGGAGCGCCATAAGGAGGTCGCCTATCCCGGTGTACGTGACGAAGACGAGGAGGGGGCGGCCATCTGTCGAACAGGAATGAATCTGGAGCCTCTTGTTCACGATAAAGAACCTACCCGGGTCGAGTTGCTCCACTGGCATGAGGTCTCATGAGAGTCTGAGAAGCGCATCAAATCCTATTACACTATCCTGGCAATACCTCATGCGCCTGCGGTGGACCGATGGGCATGAACGTCCGTCACAGTCCGCTCAGGCCCCCTCTCCCCATTTAGGGGAGAGGGGATAGAGGTGAGGGGGGCCTTCTAAGCCGTGACACCCTCGTCTCTGGGTCTGGGATAGCTGTGTTGGTATGGGCTGTCAGGAAACTCGATTGCGCAAAAGTTCTTTGATAGCCGCGCACGAACCCCTCGGATGCTGCGGATCCGGAGTCGGTTGAAAGCTTCCTTCGTCGAGCTCGAAAAGCTTTTTGCATGTTATGCTCAGAAAAGAGGGGATGTCAATAGCTTTCCTGTGAGCCATGAGGGCTCCAGTGGGCCTTCAAAGGGGCCGGAGCAGTCAACCCCGGGATACGCTGGCTGATAAAACGGCCCGCTTCTTCTTCGGGGGGCAGGAGACCTTTCCCGATTGTCGGCAGGATGAATCGACCCTTTCGTCCGTTCCGAGATGGACAGGAACGCTCAGATAGCCTGAAGAGGAAACGGCGACGGAAGACCCGACAAGCAAGCGCCTATTTAACGGAGGGGCCCCATGGATCGACAGTGCGATAATCGGAGAAGCGAAGGCCCGCGAACACGTCAACGCCGGGTCGCATCTTCTTGGGGCACCCTATCGCCGACCTTAGCCCTTGGTGTGAGATTGGTGTTTTTTCGATCGGTAGAGGATCTCTTCGAGGAGGCTCCTCACTCCGGCGATGAGGTCGGCCAGCAATCCGATCAGAATGATCTGGAAGCCGATGACCAGCAGCACCCCTGCAAGAATCACGGACTGAACATGTCCGGCGACAGAGCTGGTGAGGTGGAAATAGACGAACCGGCCTACGAGAACAAGCCCGAAAACGATCAGCAGCGCGCCGATCCCGAAGAAGAAGGGGAGGGGCTTATACATCGCGTAGATGCGCACGATGGTGGTCATCGAGGCCATCAGATACTCCCACAGGCTCTTAAAGAGACGCGATTCCCGGAGAGGCTCGTTGGTCCGAACAGTCACATGCGTGACGGCAATCCCCTTACGCCCTGCTTGGATGAGCGTCTCAAGAGTGTGGCTGAACTGGCCGAAAATGTGCAGGCGGAGCGCAGCCTCCCGGGAGTAGGCACGGAAGCCGCTGGCCGCATCGGGAACGTCAGTGTTGGATGCCACTCTGACGATCAAGCTTCCAAACTGCTGAAGGAATCTCTTCACAGGGGAAAAATGATCGATCCGATGGACCTCCCGGTTCCCGATCACCAGATCTGCCCTGCCTTCCAGAATCGGGGCGATGAGCTTCGGGATGTCACCTCCATGGTACTGATTATCCGCATCGGTGTTGACGATGATATCAGCTCCCAGAGCCAGCGTCTCGTCTAGACCCGTCTTAAAGGCTCTGCCTAAGCCCAGTCGCTGAGGATGTCTGACGATATGATCGACGCCGAGTTGACGAGCGACCTCGGATGTCCGATCAGAACTGCCATCATCGATGACCAGGATCTCCACCTTGTCCACCCCGGCGATGGTCCTTGGAATATCCTTGACCGTCTGGGGCAACGTGCCCTCCTCGTTCAGGCACGGGATTTGAACAATCAGTTTCATGATGTCTGCCTTGACACGGTTTTCAGTTGGGGCATAGAATGAGCCGCCTTCACAGGACCGAACCCCGGAATGCCCTGATTTCAAAGGCTGAAGATACGGTGGTCGCGAGTCAACTCTATCACGTCTCAAGCCGAGATACAACGCGATAGGGCATGCGGCGCCGCGCGAACAGATCCCTGACAGCAGACGAGGCTTCCTTGGCCAGGCACCCACCGCTCCCGACCGCTGACTCCGCTTCCGCGGCCGTCCCGCCGGTCTCCGCGGCCCCCTCTGAGCGATGGCTCTCGGGGGCTATACTCGCCCTGATCCTATTCGCCCTGGCGATTCGCGTGCCCCTTGTGGTGTATCGGGGCCTCGGGCAAGACGAGGCTGAGCATTTGCACGCGGCCTGGGCGGTCGCCCACGGCCAGGTGCCGTACCGAGACTTCTGGCAGCTCCACCCGCCACTCTTGTACTACCTCATGGCCCCGATCTTTACACTCATGGGCGAAGACCTCCGGATCATCTATGTGGGCCGGGGCCTCATGCTCCTCTGCATCGTCCTGATCATGGTCCAGCTTTACCAGATCGCCCGTGCGTGCTTCGATCCCCTCACGGGGCTCCTGGCGGTCTGCCTCCTGAGCTACGCGCTCCTCTGGTGGCGATCGGCCTATGAATTTCGCCCGGACATCCCCCAGACGCTCCTGATCCTCGTCAGCCTCTGGCGGTTCATGCAGGCCTGGACGCGCCGCAGTCGCGGCGAGTTCCTCGTCGCAGGCGCCCTCTTGGGCGTGTCTTTCTGGCTGCTCACCAAGACGCTCTTCCCCCTGGTCGGCCTCACGCTGGTGTTCGTCCTTTCCGCTGGGCTTCGGCGCTCCAGAGCCGCCCTTCAGCACAACCTCACCAATCTCCTCCTCTTTCTTACTGCCTTCGCGGTCCCGGTGTTCCTCGGGGCTGTACTGCTCTGGATGGCAGGGGCGTGGCCGGGGTTTCTCAAGTGGGCAGTGGTGGGCGCGTTCCGTTATCCTGCTCCCTTCTCGGCCTTTCCGATAATGAACCTGGAGGTTCACTTCGTCTTCTTCGAGTTAGCCCTCGTGGGACTCATGCTAGCCCTGGCCCGGATGGTCAGGGCCGGGGCCGTGGACGAGGTCCAGCTTTCGCCTCTGCTGGCCGGGTCGGTGACGGCGGTGATCTACCTGTTCATGATGCCGGCCCCGAATGCCCAGAGCGCCTTGCCTTTCCTGCCACTGGCGGCCATGTACGCGGCTGAGGTCCTGCGGAGACTGATCGCGCGGGCACTGGCGTCTGGAGGCTCGGGACCAGGCGCCGCTCCTGAGCTGCTGGTTCCGTTCGTTAGATCGCCTCCCCGCCTGGCCTGCGCCGGGCTGATGGCCCTCCTGCTGGCTGGAGTCTGTGTGCTGCCGTTGGGAGCCCTGCTAGCCAAGAAGCCCCCGTTCAAGGATCACTGGCCCGACGTTCGCCAGAAGATTCGCTACGTGCTTGCACTTACCTCACCTGGCGATAGCGTATTTGACGCCTATGGACAGTACATCTTCAGGCCGCACGCCACTTACTTCTATCGGCTCTCTCGGCCAATCCTGGTCTGGCTGAACTCGGGGGTGATCCCGGAGGCCGAGATCCTGAACGACCTTCGAAGGAGACATTGCAAGGTGGTCATGTTCTCGGGAACTCTGAGAATGCTGCCGGCGAACTTGTTGAGGTTCGTCGAGTCACATTACATCCCCACAGGCTCGCAGGCAGGGGACGACGAAGTTCTGGTGGCCGGCCAGGTGCTTCGTCGCGCCGATCTGAGGGGCAACCGCGCCACGGTGTCCCTGATCGCCACGGCAAAGTATGGCGTGCGTGTGGTGGGGGGCACGCCGAGGATCTTCATCGATGGCCGGTTGTACCAGGGTCCACTGTTCCTCGACCAGGGTGATCACCAGGTTGTGGTTGAAGGCGACGTCGAATCGCTTGCCATTGTCTATGACAGGGCGTTCGCTCCTCAGCTCCGGCGGCTCGATCGGCGGGCGACGGATCAGAAGGGTCGAACCGTTGCTCCGCCGTCGCAAGAGGATGACCGATAGCGCCGGGAGCCTCCACAATAGGCCTGCCGTTAGGCTGGTTCTTCATCCCGCCAACCCGGTCGTGCCGTTCCAACCAATTACGCCAAGATGGTAAGGCAGGAGAAAGCGATGGTTCTTAGCAGGACCCTCGTCGGCGGGGAGCCGCAACAAGTTGGAACGGCACTAGCCGAAGATGAACGATAATGGGCATCGCGCCCGAGGCATGCAGCCCGGGGGTGGTATGTCAGCTTGACCATGTGATCAAGGCTGAGGTATCATTCACTGGACGCAGATCGGGATTTGAG
>JBGQJI010000102.1:0-9044 GCA_041498975.1 Methylomirabilis sp. (SeqCode) | reverse complement strand
CTGGGATCATCGTCCACCCGGCCCAGAAACTCCAGGTCTCGGCTGCCTGGCCCGAAGAGGCCGGCACTCATGACATCGAAGTCCAGGACGGGGCGGGTGACCTCGGCGAGGCGGGCGAAGACGTCCTTTACGTCGAGGCTCGTCCCGAATACCCGGGCCAGGCCGGCGAGGACTTCAAGCCGGCGTCGGCGGCGCCGCTCCTGGTGCAAGAGGACGATGTTCTCGATGAACGGGCCGATCAGGTCGGCCACCTGGCGGGCGGCGGCGACGTGCGCCTCGGTGTACAGGTCCGGCGTGAAACTCGCGGCGAGGAACGCGCCGATGGTCCGCCCGCCGCTGTAAAGGGGGACGCCGACGCGCGAGCGGACGCCGGCCTTCAGCGCTCTCACCGCGACGGGCTCTCCCCCGGCGACGCGGGGATCGGCCTGAAGGTCCTTGACGAGCATCGCCTCTCCGGCGAACACTGGACGCAGCGCCCAGTCATCCGGCATGTAGCGTCCGCCCGGATCGAAGGCGACGGTGTAGTGGCCTTCATGAAGAAGAGGGCCAACCCCGGCGTATTCCGCAAACACTGTGAACGTCAGCCCCTCGTCCTCGAGGTAGGCGATCAGCAATCGGTCGTGCGGGAGCAGGCTCTGAACGCACGCGGAGAACTCCTTCAGGAAATACTGGGGATCGAACTCCTCCTGCAGAGCCCTGCCGATGGCCCCGAGGGAGCACACCAGGCCCCCGAGGCCCACTGCAGCCGGCTCCTGCGGGCACCCCGGTTCGTGAGAGCCTTCCCCGTGAATTTCTTTCGCGTGCGCCATTTGGGAGGTCCTATGCCAGGATTACAGCGAGGGCGATAGTAGTCCCTAGTGTAGTGATTCTTAAATTCATTTGCAATCGCCGTCACCCTGAGCTTGTCGAAGGGCTCAGCCGGAACGGGTTTATTCTCACGCTATTTCTAAGTCACTTCACTCGTGATGGGGTGTGATGCTCTCAGTAAGCGGACCCATTGGTATTATACGTCCTCCCGGTGTCAACGACAAGACACTCGCCGGGTGTGCGTCAAATTTGTGGCGAAAGTCCCGCGGACCTTGTGAATCCGTACCGATCTGACAGTACCAGTACTATCAGATGACGTTCCACGCGGCCGCTTCAAACCCGTTCGCGCTGAGGAGCGGCCATCTTCCCAGGCCGCGTCTCGAAGGGCGCTCCGCATCCTGGCAACCCGCACCCGGGCCCCGATCTGGGCGCTGCCGACGCGCTTCGAGACGGCCGCCAAAAAGACGCGGCCTCCTCAGCGCGAACGGAGGGTTGAGAGGCCGAGATTGACGAAAGGGAACCCACAAATTTGCCGCACACCCAAGCACGCCTCCAGTTTCACATGAGAGGGACTAAAGATCCCCAGCGCACGGTCCCGGGTGCCGAGACCACGCCTGTGTTAAGGGAGAGCCTGGGGCTGACCGACATGGTCAGTCTCCTCACATCGCTGGGGGAGGGATGATAGTCGTAGTTCACAGGGTCGGGATTCGATTTGACAAGGCGTCCGATTATCGCTAGACTACGAATTCTAGACCTCCCCGCGCGCCTTCCTTCGCGGCCAGCTATCGAGGTTGCGGCACCCCGCCTATCACATCATTGCCGAGGCTGTGACGAGATGCTCAACAGCATGACCGGGTTCGGGCGAGGGGAGTTCGCCACCCCCTCGAGGCGATACGTCTGCGAACTGCAGTCCGTCAACCATCGCCACCTGGAGGTCCGCTCCCGCCTTCCGAAGCGGCTTGGCGGCCTGGAGTCCCAGGTCCTCAGAGCCGTGCAGGGTCGTTTCGCGCGAGGGCGGTTTGACGTCACGGTTATCGAGGAGCTGCCGGACAACCGGGCCCGAAAACTCTCGCTGAACCGTGGCCTGGCCCGGGCATACCTCGACGCCTTCACGACCCTTCGGGAGGAATTGGGGATCACGGGAGAGGTGACTCTGGAGCTTCTGCTTTCCCAGCGGGACCTGTTTGAGTTGGAAGGCGAGGAGCCGGGAACGCTGGAGGCTGACTGGCCCGACGTCCTGGCGGCCCTTGATGGGGCGATGAGTGCAGTCGCCCAGATGCGGCGGGAGGAGGGAAAGTCGCTCGAGGCCGCCCTGCTCGGCCACCTTGATCTGGTGGAGACGACCTTGGCTGCGATCATCTCTCGCGGGCCGGAGGTGGTGCGAAGCTACAAGAGCCGCCTGGAGGGCCGCTTGAAGCAGTTGCTGGAAGGGAAGCCGATCGATCCCGGCCGGCTTGAGCAGGAGGTGGCAATCCTGGCCGACCGATCCGACATCGCAGAAGAGACCGTACGGCTCACGAGCCACCTCGGACAGTTCCGAGACCTCATCCCGCAACAGGGCCCGCATGGGCGTCGGATGGAGTTTCTCCTGCAGGAGATGCAGCGCGAGGCCAACACCATCGGGGCCAAGGCGAACGATGCCAGGACGTCCCATGATGTGGTCGCATTGAAGGCCACACTTGAGCAGCTCCGGGAACAGGTCCAGAACGTGGAGTGAGCGGGGGGGGTCGGGATTTGGTCACAAAGCTGCTGAACGTGGGGTTCGGGAATATGGTGGCGGCCGCGAGGGTCATCGCCATCGTGGATCCCGGCTCGGCGCCCATGAAGCGGTTGAAGGACGAGGCCAAGCAGGCCGGCAGACTGGTCGATGCGACCAATGGCAGGCGGACCCGTTCGATCATCGTGACCGACAGCAACCACGTCGTGCTGTCAGCCGTCCAGACAGAGACGATCGCCCAGCGACTTGAGGCCGATGCGCTCCCGGGTCGGACGGCCGGATAAGGGATCGCGGCCTGAATGGAATCGAAGCGGCTAATGGTCGTCGTGTCGGCCCCATCCGGGGCAGGCAAGACGTCACTCTGCCAGGTGGTGGCGCGACGCCTGCCGCGCTTGGTCCATTCCGTGTCTTACACCACCCGGGCCCCGCGGCCAGACGAGCAGGACGGACGTGATTACCACTTCGTGGATCAGGCCACCTTTCGAAAGATGATCGAGGCCGGCGACTTCGCGGAGTGGGCGACAGTGCATGGCCATCTGTACGGCACCAGCCGGCTGTTGCTGGAGAAGCATTTCGCGGACGGCCTGGATGTCATCCTGGACATCGACACCCAGGGGGCGGCCACGCTCAAAAGGGTTTACCCGAGGGGGGCCTTTGTCTTTGTGGTTCCCCCCACCTTCGCCATGCTCGAAATGAGGCTTCGGCAGCGCCGGACCGACTCTGAGGAGGAGATCCGCCGGCGGCTGTCCAGGGCCAGGGAGGAATTGCAGCACTACAGGAACTATCGCTACATCGTCGTGAACGATGTCTTCGAGAACGCCGTCGAGCAGCTCTGCTGTATTATCACGGCGGAGCGATCCCGGAGAGATCGAGCGGATCTCTCCTTTCTGGTCGAGGGAAATGGTTGAGGCTGTGGGAGGATCCGAGTATGCCGCTACTGCCGTTGGAACAGCTTCTTACGCACGTGGATAGCAAGTACCGGCTGGTGATTATCGCTGCCAAGCGCGCCAAGCAACTGATGCGGGGCGGCGAGCCGCTCATCACCCAAAAGAGCTTCAAACCGACCTATACCGCCCTGGAGGAGGTGGCCGCAGGAAGGCTGACCTATGAAGCTGAACCTGCCGAGGGCGCGAAGGCGCAGAGCCTCGCCGGTCCAGAGCCTACGCCAACCTGGTTCCGAAGCCTGTCAGCCGGGGAAACCCTTCCTGAAGGGGTGGCCGTCGAGGAGGAAGAAGAAGAGGAAAGGGAGGAGGCTGAGATCGAGGAGGCCCCACCCGAGTTGCTGGCCGAAGCGAGCGAGGTACCAGGGGAGCCGGAGTTGACCCATCTGGATGCCGCGGAGGGACCAGGGGCTGAAGAGGACGAAGCCTGAACGGTGACGGGCATCGTGCTGGCAGGCGGCAAGTCCTCGCGGATGGGCTTCGATAAGGCCTCCATAGAGTTCGGAGGCAAACGGCTGATCGAGGCCACCGTGGAGCGTCTCGCCGGGCTCTTTCCAGAGGTCCTGATCATCGCGAACGACCTCGAGCGCTATGCCTACCTGGATGTCAGGGTCATCCCCGACCTGATCCCGAACTCCGGCTCGCTCGGCGGGATTTATACGGGGTTGAGCGCTGCCGCGCATCCGAAGGGTTTCTTCGTCGCGTGTGACATGCCCTTCCTCAACCCTGATCTGATCGCCCTTGTCGTCCGCGAGGCCGAGGGATGGGATGTGGTGGTGCCACGGGTGGAAGGCGAACTGCAGCCGATGCACTCGGTCTACGCAAAGTCCTGCCTCCCCTTCATCAAGGAGGCCATCGACCTCGGCATGTTGAAGATCGCCCGGTTTTTCCCGAAGGTCAAGGTGAAGACCATCGAGGAGCCGGCCCTCAGGGCGGTCGATCCTCATCTCCTCGGGCTGATGAACGTCAACACGCCGCTGGAGCTCGAGAAGGCCGAGGCGATCCGGCGACAGCAATCGTCCGACGCCGGCTGAGGCCGCTTCCACGCCCAGCAAGAAGGCCCGCCGTGATCCTGACCGCCCGCCTCCTTCTTCCGATCTCCGGCCCTCCCCTTGCGGACGGCGGCCTGCTGATCCGTGATGGCGTGATCCAGACAGTGGGCCGGGCGTCCGCCCTCATCCGGGATTTCCCCGGGGAGCGCCATGAAGATCTCGGCAGCGCAGTCCTCCTGCCAGGCCTGGTGAATGCGCACACCCACCTGGAACTGACCGGTTTACGCGGCCGCCTCCCCCTCGGCCAGCCGTTCACTCAGTGGGTCACCACTTTGCTCGCCCTCCGCTCCGGCCTGAATGGGGCGTTCTATGTCGCCTCCGCGAGCGAGGGCGCGGCGATGCTCCTTCGAAGCGGTGTCACCTGCGTGGCCGACGTGACCGCTTCTGGCGCCAGCCTTGGCCCTCTCAAGGCACTGGGGCTTCGCGGCATCGTCTTCCAAGAGATTCTGGGTCTCGACCCTGACCAGGCCATGGAGCGGCTCGCCGCTGCCGAACAGACCCTTTCTTCACTGGCGGCCGAAGCGAGCGGAAGCCTGTTATCGGTGGGTTTGTCGCCCCACGCGCCGTACAGTTTGTCCGAGACGCTGCTTGAGCGGTGCGCCGACCTGCTGAGCCGCAGGAACCTCCCGTCCACGATCCACCTGGCCGAATCGCCCGAAGAGGTCGCGTACATCGGGTTGGGTCTTGGGCCGATCGCCGGCGATCTGCTGCCACTCGTTGGCCGGCGGTCCCCATCGCATCGGGTGTGTGGCGAAAGTCCGGCGGCCTTTCTGGCTCGATTTAGCCTCCTCAGCGAGCGACTGCTGGCCGTCCATGCGGTCCACATGGGAGGCTCCGACATCCAGTTGCTCAAAGAGCACGGGGTCGCGCTCGCCCTCTGCCCCAGGAGCAATCACCATCTGAAGGTCGGGGTTGCCCCGCTGCCCCGCTACCTCGCATCCGGGCTCCGCGTCGGCCTGGGAACCGATTCGCTCGCCAGCAATGAGACGCTGAGCCTTTGGGACGAGATGCGATTTGCGCTGACGTTGTATGGCGGGGCGGTCACCGCCGAGCAGCTCCTCGCGATGGCGACCCTCGGCGGAGCCTCCGCGCTCGGCATGGCCTCGACGATCGGATCGATTGCGTCCGGGAAGCGCGCGGACGTGATTGCTGTGGCTATCGATCAACCGGACGGCGTTGACCCTTACGCATCACTGGTCCATCAGGTCTCGGATGAATCCGTGATGTTCAGCATGGTGAATGGTGACATCGTCTATCAACGCCAGGGAGCAGCCGGGTGGAGCCGACCTTAGGCAGGGTGAAATACATCAATTGCGAGCCGATCTACTACGGGATCGAGCAGGGCGCAATCCCGGCCAGATGCCGGATCGTTGACGGGACCCCGGCCGAGCTGAACCGGATGCTCCGAACGGGTGAACTCGACATGTCGGTGATCTCCGCCATCGAATACGCCCGCCACGCAGACAGGTATTTGATCCTCCCCGACCTGGCGATTGGCTCTGACGGTCCGGTCGAAAGCGTCCTGTTCCTGAGCCGGGTGAGCCCGTCCGACCTGGACGGGCGACTCGTCCTCCTGAACAAAGACTCGCTCACGTCGATCTTCCTCGTCAGGCTCCTTCTCGAGAAAGGCTTCGGCGTCAGGCCTCGATACCTGCAGGCTGAGGTTGATTCCACCGACCAGCTCCCGGAGGAGGTCGCCGGCGTCTTGATGATCGGCGACCCGGCGCTTCGAGCCAGGGGGGGGCTCCCCTATATCCTCGACCTCGGCCAGGGCTGGAAAGATCTCACTGGCCTGCCCTTTGTCTTTGCCCTCTGGGCGGTGCGCCGCGACTTCTACCGGGATCATCCGGAGGACACACGTCAGCTCCATCGTGCGCTCCTGCAGTCCAAGCGCCACAGCCTCGCGCAGCTCGATGCGATCTGCGAATCCGTCTACCAGCGGGTCAGGCTCAGTCGGGAGGCGTGTTCGACCTACCTGAAAGAACGTCTCTCCTTCGACCTGACGCCACGCCATCTCGAGGGACTGCGTCGCTTCTTCACGATGCTGGAGGCGGAGGGGGAACTCGTGCCCGCGCCGCCGTTGGAGTTCATCGAGGCCGGGTGAACCGGCGCTCGGCTTGACGACCGGGGCCTCGCAGAGCGTGGCCCCTGGACCGTGGAGGAGGGATGGCTATGGAAGGACGGCCCGTCAGCAGCTCCCACGTGGAGATGAGCCACCTGCTACAGCCCAATGAAGCGAATACGCTCGGGACCGTTCACGGCGGCATCATCATGCGCCTGGTCGATGAGGCCGGTGCGGTCGCCGCTGTCCGTCACGCGAAGCGGCATTGCGTGACCGCGGAGATCGACAGCATGAGCTTCGTTGCGCCGGCCCGGGTCGGGGATTTGGTGATCCTGAAAGCGTCGGTCAATTTCGTCGGCACCACCTCGATCGAGAGCGGTGTCAGGGTTGAGACGGAACACCTCCTCACCGGGCGACGGACCCACATCTCCTCCGCCTATATCGTGTACGTCGCCCTCGGCGACGATGGGAAACCGTGCCACGTCCCCCCCTTGATTCCCGAAACCGATGAAGACCGCAGGCGGATGGCCGAGGCGGCTATCAGGCGAGAGCTACGACGGCGAAGGACACGGACTCGATGATGAAATCGGTCCCAAGGCCATCCGGAGCTGATCGCTTGCGGCAGACAGACGGGCAGGCGATGAGGCGATCGGGCGAAAGATGATCCTCATCCGACATGGTGAATCAACCTGGAATCAGGAGCGTCGGGTCCAGGGGCACATGGACCCCTGCCTGAGCGACCGCGGCCGAGCCCAGGCGGCGCTGCTCGCTTCACGGCTGAAGGGGCGGCCGTTTGCGGGCCTCTACACCAGCCCGCTTCGGCGGGCCCTGGAGACAGCCTCCGTGCTCGGCGAGGCGCTCGACCATCGACCTGAACCGGCTGATGGCCTCCAGGAGATCCGTTTGGGAGCGTGGGAAGGGAAGACCACCGAGGAGATCAGGACGATCTACGGCGACGCGTACGATCGATGGCTCGACGCTCCCCTCAACGCAGGCGGGCCACCCGGTGGAGAAGCGATCCGTGACTTTCAGCAGCGGGCGGTGGCGACGATCGAACGTCTCCGAAACGCTCACCATGATAGAGACCTGTTGGTCGTGACGCACGGGGGCGTCATCAAGGTGTACCTCTGCCACATTCTCGGCCTCGACCTGAATCAGATGTTTCGGATCAAGGCAGACAACACGGCCGTGACGGAGATCCTCTTCCAGCGCGGAAGGGCGAACCTCGCCCTCCTCAATGATACCTGCCACTTGAATGGCGCAAACACCGGTAGGCCGATAAAGCATGCCGTCCCGGACGGAGAGCGGGGGATGCTCCAGTCGCCCCTCTAGGCCTCGCTCAGTTCCGTCCGCCAGCCGACCGCTGCCGTCCCAGCTAATACAGACCTCTTTAATCTTGTTGCAACGGCGCGCGTCCTGTCCTCCCCTCCCAATCCCTTCGGGCTCCGGGAACCCAGCCCCATCCGTCATCACTCCACCCATCCCCCAGTGGGGCCCTTCCGTTGCGGGCCGGGTACCCGCGCCGAAGGCGTGGGTGGGCGCCCCGCCTCAGCCACCCGCCCGATGTCACTTTAGAATTGTCGTGTGTACTAGTCAGTTCCGCTTTTCTTCGGCTCCTTGGTCTCAGCCTTGCTCTCGGTCTTGGTACCCCCGCTGTCGCCAGAGGCTGCCTTCTTGTCCGCGTCCATCGCCTTCTTGCGCTCAGGGTTGGCGTAATCGGTGACATACCAACCCGATCCCTTAAAGAGGAGGCCCGGGGCGGAGAGAATCTTGTGAACCTTTCCCTGGCACAACACGCACTTCTTGATCGGCTTGTCCGAGACCTTTTGGATCACTTCGAATTTGTGATTGCAGGCCTCGCACTCATATTCATAAATGGGCAAGAACGCCACCTCCTTTTCGACCAGAACAACCCCGAGCGGACCGATGACAGTTCGATCTCGCTCATGCACGCTCGTTGCAGCCAAACGTGGCTCACGTCCGGCTTTCCGGACTAGGATATGTGACAGGCCCAGCAATGTCAAGGTGGGTGAATGCAAGACACTCTGGTCCAAATGGGCGCGTGAAGGGGCGACTGTGATCGAATGGCCGGCGGTTGGGCGCCGAAGTTTTTCGCCGAAGCGTCATTATCTCAAGCGATTTTCTCTTGACAATGGTTCACATGAACGGGTAAGAAAGGCGCAAGCGATGAACTATCTCACATCAGGGTTTCCCCGTCTCGTGAGGCCCACAGTGAGGAGTGTTCCCCTCTTCTTCCACCGCTGTGGGCGCTCGCTTCGGAAGTGCGAAGACCTCCATCCTCTCCCACACGCCAGTCGAGTCCTCGACCGTGCCACCCTCCCTTGACACCTACCCGATTGTGGAGCAAGGTAAGGCAGGCAGGGGTTGACGGTGGACTCCCCTTCCCAAGGTGGCGCGCCGCATCCCCGCATCCGGTCTGAGTCAATGAAGTCGCGATCATCGAT
>JBGQJI010000101.1:0-9064 GCA_041498975.1 Methylomirabilis sp. (SeqCode) | reverse complement strand
ATTCTCGGCGCGGGGCCCGCTGCACGAGCAGGCCCTGTCTCTTTGGACACCGTTTTCCGACCTCGTCACCAAAGTTACCGAAGGCCGCTTCGAGCCCAGGCTCCTCATCGGGGATGAAGGGCAGCCGATCGGCCTCGCGGCCTTCTCGCTCATCACGGTTCCTGGTGATCGCCAGGTTCCCTACTCCACTATGTCTGAAGCTGCTGCGGCCTATCAGTCGGGTCGTGAGGCGGAGACAGGACAGGGGGCGCTTCGGGCTAAGTTGCTGCGCCGCCTGAAGCGAGAGGTCGCCAGAGCGGAGCGGCTTTCGGCCCAACTCGCAGAACAGGCGACCGTCTATAGTCAGGCCGAGCTTCATGAACTGAAGGGGCGGCTCCTGCTCGCCAATCGCGCCGCTATCCGCCGCGGACAGCGGGCGGTCGAACTTCCCAACTACGCCGATCCAGCAGGGGGACCCCTTCAGATCGAGCTGGACCCCGCACGCTCGATTGAGGAGAACGCGAAGCACTACTTTGCTTTACAGCGCAAGGCAAGGCGGGGGACGGAGGTCGTGAGGAGGCGCCTCGCGGAGGTGGCGGCGCGCCTTGCCAGGCTGCAGAGCTTCGTCCGGGAGTCCGAAGAGGCCAAGGGGCTGGACGAGCTCCGGCAGATCGAGGCCGCCCTTGCGCCAATCGTCAGACCGCTTCCATCCCGCGATAAGGGCACAAGAGGCGTTCGGGATTCGGCGGGACCAGAGCCCCGAACGTTCCGCTCATCGGATGGCATGACGATCCTGGTGGGGAAGAACGGGCCCGGGAACGATCACCTGACCTGGCGGCTTGCCCGGTCTTATGACCTGTGGCTTCACGCCCAGGGGATCCCGGGCTCTCATGTCGTCGTCCGCCTGCAGAAAGGGAAGTCGGCCGCGCCTCGAACCATCCAAGAAGCGGCGCAGATCGCTGCCTACTATAGCCGCGCACGGGGGCAGGTCAAGGTTCCCGTGGACTATGTTCTGCGGAAATACCTGAGGAAGCCGAAGGCGGCCGCGCCAGGGGTGGTCCTTCTCACACAGGAGAAGACGATCGTTGTGCGCCCGGATCGTGACCTGGTCCGCCGGCTCCATCCCTCAAAGACAGACCTCCGCGCCGAGAGCTGAATGGCGGTCTACGCGGCCATCGATGTCGGCACCAACACCCTTCGGCTCCTCATCGCCGAGACGGTCGGTCCTGATGACTTCACCACCCTCCACGAAGAGCAGGAGATCACCCGCCTCGGCGAGGGGTTGATCCGGACCCGATTGCTTCAAGATGAGCCGCGCCAACGCAGTCTGGCGGTGCTGAGGCGGTTTGCCGAGTCAGCCCGCGGCTTCAACGCTGAGGAGGTTGCAACTGTCGCCACGAGCGCAGTGCGGGAGGCGGGAAATCGCGAAGAGCTCATTGCCGAGTTCGCGCGGGAAACCGGCCTCGCCCTTCGAGTGATCGATGGTGCGGAAGAGGCGCGCCTGACCCTCCTGGGCGTCCGCCACGGCCTCCGCCTTGGATCCGAGCGGGTCCTGGTCATGGATGTGGGCGGGGGGAGCACCGAGTTCGTGATGGCCAGGGGAGAAGCGATCGAGGCCATAGTGAGCACGGGCCTGGGGGTGGTCAAGCTGACCGAGCGGTATCTCTTGAGCGACCCTCCAACCCTTAGTGAGCTGCAGGCGCTCCAGCAGGACGTTTCGAGGAGGATCGATCGGCTCCGCCGGGAATTGCCGGGCCTCGAAGAGACGGAGCTCATCGGCACCGCCGGGACCGCGACCACTCTCGCCGCCATCGACCTTGGGTTGACGACCTATGACCGGACTCGAGTGGACGGCCATCGCCTGTCGATTACCCGAGTCAGTGAACTGCTACGCCGATTAGCGGCGCTGCCGATCGCAACCCGGCGACAGATCGCTCCCCTGGAGCCCGGCCGGGCCGATGTGATCGTCGCGGGGGCCGCAATCATGGTGACGGCCATGGAACGGCTCGGCTACCGTGAGTTCATCGTCAGTGACGGCGGCCTCCGTGAAGGGATTCTGCTCGATCTGCTCCGGAAGGCTGGCCCCTCAGGATGACCCAGCCAGTTTGTTCCCCCCTCAACCTTCCCTTCTCCCCTGAGGGGAGAAGGCGGGGATGAGGGGTTGGAGGTATTAAGCCAGCGCCGTTATCGCGGCGAGGACGCCGGCCCCATCTGTAGCGCGCGTTCCGAATCGGACAAGCATTTGCTCGAGCGCCGAGAGCACGAACAAGAGGTTGGCTTGGCTGCACGATTCACCCATTAGCCCGATCCGCCAGGCCCGTCCTTTCAGAGCCCCTAACCCGCCACCGATTTCGAGGTTGTGTTCCGAGAGTAACGCCTTTCGCACCTCGATGTCCGGGATCCCCTCCGGAATCTTGACCACGGTCAGCGTCGCAGCCCGATATCCCTCCGGGGCCAGGACCTGAAGCCCGAGGGCTGTCAGGCCGGCGATAAGGGCGTTGCTGAGCCTTTGATGGCGTTCCCATCGGGCGGTGAGGCCCTCCTCCGCGACAAGGCGAAGCGCCTCGCGGAGGGCATAGAGCATGGTGATTGGGGCGGTGTGATGGTACAGGCGGTCGCTCCCCCAGTACTTGGTGATGAGACTCAGGTCCAGGTACCAGCTCTGGACCGGCGAACGGCGGGAGCCGGTCACCGCCACGGCGCGGTCGCTCACGGTAATCGGCGCAAGCCCTGGAGGACAGCTCAAGCCCTTCTGCGTGCAGCTAAAGCAGACGTCCGCCCCCCATTCGTCCGGCGCCACCGGCACCCCGCCCAGAGAGGTGACGGCGTCCACGACGAGAAGGGCGCCGTGGCGCCGGCAGGCCTCGGCGATCGGCTTGATCGGCTGCAGGACGCCGGTGGAGGTCTCAGCGTGGACGACGGCAACCAGTTTCGCGCGCCGTGCGGCGAGCGCCCGCTCGATCTGGTCGGGCTCGATGATCTGGCCCCACGCCGCCTCGACTCTCCGGACCTCTGCCCCGTGGCGGGAGGCCATCTCGCAAAGCCGCTCCCCGAAATAGCCGTTCACTCCCACCACCACCCCGTCCCCCGGCTCGACGAGGTTGACCAGCGCGGCCTCCATTCCGGCGCTCCCGGTTCCGGGGAGGGCAAACGTGATGGCGTTCTCCGTCTGAAAGACGAAACGGAGCAACTGCATCGTCTCGTCCATCAATTCGAGAAACTTCGGGTCCAGATGCCCGATCACCGGCGTCGCCATCGCGCGGAGGACTCGAGGGTGGACGTTGCTCGGTCCGGGTCCCATCAATGTGCGGACTGGCAGGTTCAGCTCTGCATAGGGTCTCTCCACCTGCTGTCTCCCCTGCACTCTTGTGCGTGACGGCAATAACGTGCGCCGTGTGTAATATCCCCTTCTCCCCTCCGGGGAGAAGGCGCGGATGAGGGGCCGCGATCGTCTTCAGGCATCTCGTACAATGACATGAAGATTCGCTAATGACTCCGAGAATGCACGGGCAGGCTATCCAAGCCCGGCCACCTTGTCAACGGTTTTCTCCGAGATCCGGGCCGATGCGCCTTAGAGAAACAAGAATGAAGTCTGTCGACAGCGTCTTGATGCTCTGAGATGCGTGAAGCCACAAGGGTTCCTGCGCCTTTCGGAGGCTACCCTCCTCCGAACGACAACGGGCCGGGGAAGCTCCCCCGGCCCGTTGTCGCATGGGACACCTTGAGCGAATGGCCCTTGCCAAACGCGACTTCCCTAGGAGAAGGCGTCAGTTAAGTCCAAATGCACAGAGGAACGCCTGACCATCGAACTTAAAGACGTTGAACAGCGGGAGAAAGTCAGTCGAATTCCCAGTTTCCTTGAGGATCTGAACGAGCTTATCGCGCTCGTGGGGGGGACCGACGGTCTGCCCGCTCTGTCCGATCTCGCACGGGTCCTCATGCCAGAGCCGCGTGGCGTCGCCGACCGCGATTCCGGGAAGTCCCGAGCTGCCGGGCGGGAAGGGAGCGACTCCAGGGGGATTTAGCCCGGGTGGAGGCCCCACCGGGACGCTGAAGGGAGGCCCCACCGGGACGACGCTGGAGGAAAGCCCCAACCCGATGCCGGGGGGGATGATTATGCGGGGCTGGGGTGCGGAGAGAACGACCCCGACGAGCCCGCGGCCAGAGTGATTAGCGTTCTCATCTCCCGCAAAACCCGCGGCGGCCGGGGGCACCAGATTGTCTGGTCTGAGCCTGAACCGCCACCACCCGATCGGGGTCGAGTTCTGGATGCTGTGGCCCGCGACATTGATGCCCCCTGCACTCTCGAAGTTGTCGCTCGGATGGGCAGTGTCTGCAGCCGTGGGCGAGCCGCAGTTGGTCGCGTCAGTCCCGCTCCGCGGGAAGCCATCGTTCTCGGCCCTCGTGCCGGTCGTGTTATGCCCGCAGGTGAAGTTCGCCACGTTGAACCGGCTAGGATCGAGCGGCGAATCGAGACCGGCGATGGTGGGCCCACCCAACGGACGGATCAGCGCATGCGCGCTGACCGACCCCAGGAATGGGCGCTCCCGCCCGTCCCACCACCTGAAATCGAGGTTGATGCTTGCGCTCGTCAAGTTCCCCCCTGCCAAGAGGGCTGGCCCCCAGAGGGAGAGGAAGTTCCGAAGAGCGCCGCCGGGGGCTGGGAACCCATCGGCGAAGGCAAACGGGAGGTAGACCTCCATCGGGTAGTTCTCGTAGCCGACGGGTTCGCCTCCGTCGATGTCCGCGCATGTGGCACAAGGGAGGGCCTTCGCCGCCGCCGCCGCATAGGACGCCACCCACCCTTCGGCCACATCGGTGATGATGGCGCTGCCCATGAGGGAATTCTCCAGCTTCCGCTGGCCGGGGTCGCCTTGGCCGTTTGTGACGAAGGATACGTCGAGGGCACCCCGGCCATCGCCCGCCACCACCTGGAATGCGAAGCGTGGTGCCGCCGAGCTGAGCAGGAACAAGTCGATGTCGGCGCAGCTCATGTGGACGATCTCATCGGCACTGATGCAGGTCCGCCCGTAATACTCGAAGTGGACATCGTCCACGAAGACCGGGTTCACGGACGTGCCGCCTAGGTCGATCCGGTTGACATTCGTCGTGCTGCCATTCGCTCCGCGCGGGAGGCACTTGCCCTCACCATTCACGGTGTATAGCCGCACATTCGCGGTCCCCACGCCTCTGATGGACTGGCCGTCCGTCAGCGCCTGCCGCGTCACGATAATGAACGTCAGGCGGTTGGGGGTGGAGACGTCCCACAGGGGGAAGAAGAGCCGGCCACCAGGATGTAGCTCGTTGTTCGCCCAGGCCGATGGCTGCAAGCCGGCCATGAGCAGGAGCACGAGGGAAATTCCTATCCACGTTCGCATTGCCCTACCTCCTTATTGCGTAGCAAACGAGTCAATAAGCTTGTCCTTGCGAAGAGCGAGACCCCTCGCGGCTGCTCGGGGCAGGCTGCGCAATCTGGCCCGAAGGGTCATTCCGAGCACATTCACTTCGTTCAGTGTAAACTCCGCGAGGAATCTCACCGGGATTGCGCAGCCTGTCCCGAGCCTTGCCGAGGGAGCGGCGCCTCGCAACGACACTCCGTGTCGGATTGCCACCCCTTCGCGGAGTTTATCCTGAGCGAAGCTGAAGGGCATTGGGTTTCGGCTTGTTTGCTCGCTCGCAATGACATCAATGTAACGACTCATGCGTTGGCTATAGTTCACTATGCTGTTTCCGTATTGAAGCACCAGTGATGCTCGATCGGTGTGGAGGGTTCGAGGGATTCAGAGGTGAGGGGGCGGGCGAGCCCGGGTTGTCATTCGGCTCCAAAAACACACACGCGCCCTTCGCAAGCCTGACTTCAGGCGCGAAGAGCGCGTTCGAGAAGCGCGAGGAGGCCACCCTATCGGGTGTCGCCGGGTCACCGTGAACCCTCCCCGGTAAGATTCTCAGATCTGAGACGACGTGCTAGCTTAATGAGAAATCTATTACAGGCTTCAGCCCTGTCAATGGGGGATGCGCCGGACCTTGCAGGGCACCTCCTGCAACTGGTCTGACTTGCTTGGTTCCGCTTCGCTGGTCACGTGCTGTCCGATCAAGGTGGACCTTGGGGGAGGTCAGTGAATTTTTTGCTCGGTTTATCCCAAAAAGTCACGGTCCCGCGCGCATGTCGCCACGCATTCATCGTGTCTTGCGCCTAAACCTCATCTACAGATTCCGTTCAGCCTGAGCGGGTCGAAGGGTCAATACTTTCAATGCATTGCGTCCGTTATTGGATAAGGTCACCACGAACGGTCTGTATATGAACTCATGAAATAGCACGCGAGGACGCAAATGCGTGTGTTCCTATCGTACAGGAGAGTGCAATACGCGTACCTGCGTCACGAGGGGTTGTAATAGCAGAGGAGACAAGCCTCCCTCCTGTGAGACGCAGACCCACCAGGGTACCCTCCCCTCCGCCAAAAGCGGACAGATCATTTGCTACGAGAGGCGGACACTTCACATGCTACCAACACTTTCCATCCTTTGCGTTGACACGGGCCTTCT
This sequence comes from Methylomirabilis sp. (SeqCode), assembly GCA_041498975.1. GTDB lineage: Bacteria > Methylomirabilota > Methylomirabilia > Methylomirabilales > Methylomirabilaceae > Methylomirabilis. Next base: position 2,542 of record JBGQJI010000101.1, on the reverse strand, counting down.
TCTGTGCTAAAGATCATCTTCACTATCAGGGCCTCACCAGCCCGTGACAAACCGACCCACTCGATGGACACTGACAAAGTACTGGTACTGAACAACTCTTTTGAACCCCTACACGTCTGTACCGCTCGAAGGGCAGTGATCCTCCTGTTCACCGGAAGGGCCGAACGGGTCGAGGACAGCCCGAAAATCATTCGATCCCCCTCCATCGTGTTTGTGATCCCGGCAGTGATTCGCCTCCACCGATATGTGAAGCGCCCGGCCAGTCCTGCGATCTCCTTCAACAAGAAGAATATCCTGAAACGGGATGCCTACACCTGCCAGTACTGTGGCCGGAACGGCGGGGAACGGATGACCATCGATCACGTGATCCCCAGATCGCTTGGCGGCCGAACCGTCTGGGACAACGTGGTGAGCGCCTGCCGTGCCTGCAATCTGAAGAAGGGGAACACGCCTCTGCACGAGGTCAGGATGAGCCTCCTCCGCAAGCCCTCCAAACCGGTTTCTGTCTTTTACCTCGGGATCATGGCCCATTCCCCATACCGGATCATGTCCTGGAGCAAGTACCTTCCCTGTGAGGTGAACGGGGACGTGCGGGGTGAGCGTTCCTGACCGCCCCTACCATGTCCAACTTCAAGCTCGTCTGTGATTATCAACCGAAGGGCGATCAACCTCAGGCTATTCGGAGGCTGGTCGATGGGTTTCTGCAGAGCAGGCCCGACCAGGTGCTCCTGGGCGTGACCGGCTCGGGCAAGACCTTTACCGTAGCTAACGTGATCGCAGCGGTCGAGCGTCCCACGCTGATCATCGCTCACAACAAGACCCTGGCGGCCCAGCTCTACGCTGAGTTCAAGGGGTTCTTCCCCCACAACGCGGTTGAATACTTCGTCAGTTACTATGATTACTACCAACCAGAGGCGTACATCCCCGTCAGCGACATCTACATCGAGAAGGATTCCCTGATCAACGACCAGATCGACAAGATGCGCCATTCGGCCACGCGGTCGCTGCTGGAACGGCACGACGTCATCATCGTGGCCTCGGTCTCGTGCATCTACGGCTTGGGCTCGCCGGAAGCCTACCATGGGATGATGGTCTTCCTGGAACGCGGTGGCTTCTGCGATCGGGAGGAGATGCTCCGGAAGTTGGTAGAGATCCAGTATCAGCGGAACGACTACGATCTGCACCGCGGGAGCTTCCGCGTGCGGGGTGACGTGGTGGAGATTTTCCCTGCCTACGCCGACACGGCGGTCCGGGTGGAGCTGTTTGGCGACGAGGTAGAAGGCCTCTGGGAGATCGATCCGCTCAAGGGCGATCGGATGCAGGGGCTTTACCGCGTTCCAATCTACCCGGCCAATCATTACGTTACCCCCCACGAGGGTCGAGAGGCAGCCTTCCAGGCGATCCTTGTGGAGCTGGACGAGCGGGTGGTGCATTTTGAGCGGGAGGGGAAGCTCCTCGAGGCCCAACGGCTGAAACAGCGAACCCTTTTCGACTTGGAGATGATGCGGGAGATCGGGACCTGCAAGGGGATCGAAAATTACTCGCGCCACCTCTCGGGCCGGGCCCCCGGCGAGCCGCCTCCCACTCTGATGGACTACCTGCCCAGGGACGCGTTGGTGATCATCGACGAATCCCACCAGACGATCCCGCAGATCCGCGGCATGTACCATGGAGACCGATCCCGCAAAGAAACTCTACTCGAGTACGGGTTCCGCCTCCCGTCTGCCCTGGATAACCGGCCGCTCACATTTGCTGAGTTCGAGCGAGCCGTGCACCAGGTCATCTACGTGTCGGCGACCCCGGGTCCCTATGAGTTGAAGAAAGTCAAGGGAGAGGTGGTGGAGCAGATCATCCGCCCGACCGGGCTCATCGACCCCGGGATCCAGCTCAAGCCGACCGGCGGGCAGATCGATGACCTGATCGGCGAAATCCGGTCGGTCACCGCCAGGGGCCATCGTGTTTTGGTCACGACCCTGACCAAACGGATGGCCGAAGACCTCACCGACTATCTGGCCGAGACGGGGATCCGAGTCCGCTATCTCCATTCCGACATCGATACCTTGGAACGGAATGAGATCATCCGGGAGCTTCGTCTTGGGAAGTTCGACGTCCTGGTTGGGATCAACCTCTTGCGGGAAGGACTGGATATCCCGGAGGTGGCGCTCGTCGCCATCCTGGATGCTGACAAGGAAGGGTTCTTGCGCTCCTCCGGATCCCTCATCCAGACCATCGGCCGCGCCGCCCGGAATGTGGAAGGGCGGGTGGTGATGTACGCCGACACCATCACCAACTCGATGAAACAGGCCATCGAGGAAACCGATCGGCGGCGCCAGCTCCAGATGGCCTATAATCGCGAGCACGAGATCACGCCGGAGAGCATCAAGAAATCGATCTCCGATGTGCTCACCAGCATCTATGAGAAGGATTACTACACGGTTCCCGCCGTGCCGGACGCCGAGAGAGCCGCGCTTGTCGCGAAAGAAGAGATTCCGGCCCTCATCGCGCAGTTGGACAAGGAGATGCGGGCGGCGGCGAAGCGGTT
>JBGQJI010000100.1:0-9156 GCA_041498975.1 Methylomirabilis sp. (SeqCode) | reverse complement strand
GGAGCGCCCTCGGAGTGATCCCCAACACCGGGCGCTCCGCCAATCGACCCAGTATGCCGAACAAAAGCGTGATAAACGACGCCAGGAAGAACAACCAACTTACCATGATCATCATTCCCCTCCACCCCCTTTCTGAGATGGTCGGACCTCGCCGGCCCGATCGAAGATATCCAGAATCACGCCCGGTGTCAAGCGCAGCCAGCCCGCCTTCCAGCCGAGATCGCCGACCTCATCCGGAGGTCGTCTCGAGCAGTCTGGCCAGCTCGTCCCGCTCAAAGCGGGGCAACGGGCGCCGACGCCCGTCTTCAACGACGCTGATCCCCTCTTCCGGACGCACCACTTCCCCGATGATCCGGCAGGCAATCCCCTCCCGTTCCATCGATGCGAGGATCGCCCGAGCTTCTGCGGGGGCGACGGTCAGGAGAAGGGCACCCGACGCGATGAGCCCGAGGGGGTCGAGACCAAGGGCCTCGCAAAGAACGCGGGATTCCGGCAAGATCGAGACGGCCGACAGATCCAAGCGAATCCCAACGCCCGAGGCCTCGGCCAGCTCGTAGAGGCCAGCCGACAGCCCCCCTTCGGTCGGATCATGCATGGCAGTCGGGTGTCCCGAACGAACCGCCGCACGGGCCTCTTTGAGCACGCCGATCCCGGGGACCCGCAGCAGGCGGTTCGCCGCCTGGATCTGGCCCGGCGCCACGCCCGCCCGCCGAAGCTCGGCCTCCATCTCCCTTGCGAGCAGGGACGTCCCCTCGATGGCGATTCCCTTGGTCAGCAGGATTCGATCGCCAGGTCTGGCGCCGGAACTGGTGACCAGACGCTCTCGCTCCACCTCCCCCACCATGGTCCCCACGACGATCGGTCGCGTGAGCCCCACGCTGATTTCGGTGTGACCACCCACCAGCGTCACGCCCACCTCACGACAGGCCTCCTCTGTCTGCGCGATGATCGTCTCCGCCATTGCGAAGGTCGCAGAGCCCTGGGGCAGGAGGACCGCCATGACGTACCATCTGGGCTCCGCTCCCCTGACGGCCAGATCATTCGCGTTGACCATGACCCCGTACCAGCCCAGCTCGTCTGTGGCAAAGGTGATCGGATCGCAGGTGATCACGAGGAGGCCCTTCCCCATGTCGATCACCGCCGCATCCTCGCCGATCTTCGGCCCTACCAGGACTCGCGGGTCCTCCAGACGGATCCGGCCGAGCAGGACTCTCAGGAGATCGGTCGGAAGTTTGCCGGCCGAGAGAGTATGGACCATAGAGTGGCGGGGCTACTGTGCAGGGAAGCTGAAGGGGGACGGGGTAATCAAGCTCAGCAGAAGCAGCAGCGACCCGAAGCCTACCAGCCTCCTTCGCTCATCCAGCGGGGTCAGGTCGTTCAGGGGAGGAGGATGCTTCAAGCCAAGGATCAGGGCGAGGGACGCCCAGAACAGCCAGCCGGGCCAGAAGGCGACGCCCATGCCGAGCAGCGCGAACAGGGTGACGACTGCGACCTTCCGGTGATGCCTTCCCACCAAGGCGTACGTCATGTGCCCACCGTCCAGTTGACCGATCGGCAGGAGGTTCAGGGCCGTCACGAACAGACCGATCCATCCAGCGAAGGCGACCGGGTGCAGGAGGACGTCGGCCCCCTGAGGGATCGATCCCAGCGTCAGCCACTGCAACAGAGAGAACAGCAGCGGCGTCCCCAGAACGATGCCACCGTGCCCGGTCAATCCCTCCGGGATCAGCTCCGACCAGGACAGCCCCACCACGATGGCCGGAAGGGCCACGCAAAGCCCCGCCAGTGGCCCCGCGATCCCGACATCGAACAGGGCCCTGCGGTCGGTGACGGGCGACTTCATCTTGATGAACGCACCGAAGGTCCCGAGGCCGAACGGAGCTGGGATAAAGTAGGGGAGCGTCACTGTGATGCCATACCGCCGAGCGGTAAAGTAATGGCCGAGTTCATGCACGCCAAGGATCGAAAGGAGCGTGACCGCGAAGGGAAGTCCCTGGACGAGGGACCAAGGGTCTGAAAAGGGATCGGCGCCTCGGTTGGAGGCGCCCACGAAGACGGTGGTGACCAACGTGGCCAGGAAGAGAAGGATGTTCACCCACTCCCCAAAACGGGGAGGGCGCTGCGAAGGCACCGCTCGCACCAGGGCGAGCTCCTCCTCGCTTCGGATCACGGGGTAGTAGCCGTGCGGGGCGAGCCGATCGGTGAGCAAAGGGAGGGCAGCCGCAGGGTCGATGAGCAGTTTTCCTCTGAAACGGATGGTCCCATCGAAAACCTGCCATTCGGAGACGGTGAAGATGCTCGCGACCTCCCGTTCGAGGGCAAAGAGGTTGCCGTCTACTGGATTTTCCGAACTTGCCATAGGCCGCCTATGCCACCTGGAGTGCGTGCCGGTGACGCCTCACCCTGCCCGCCCATTGGAGCCGATCCGAAAGGACTCCTGGCGCTTCGAAGAGCCGTTTGAGCATGGGCCTCATCGGCCCTTGAAACCCGCCCGGCTCGCGTAGTAGTAAAAGGCCGCACGGATGTTAAGCCGTTCAAAGTGCATCCGCTCCGGAAACGGAGCGAAGGGCGCCGCGTCTCGGATCGCCCGGATCGCCTCGTTATCCAGCGGAGCGATCCCCGAAGTTTCGGTGAGCTGAAGGTCGTTCAGGCGGCCGTCTTTCGTGATGCCGAAGGTCACGACCAGATTCCCGGTCAGGCCGCGGGCCCCTTCAGGGTAACCCCAGAGATTCTCGATCCGCCGCTTGACGCCCAGCAGGTACGAGGCAAACCGGGAATCCTGGCTATCCAACGAGACGGTCCGCTCCGTCGTCGAGCCGGTGTCGCCTTCCTCACCGGTATCGGCATCCTGGTAGGGATACTTGCTGGGATCGAGGTCCTTCCAGAGCATCGCCACTTGACCTCTCAGGTCATATGGACGCGGCGACCCCTCGTTGCCGCCGCCGGAAGATCGTCCCTCTTGAGCCGCTTTCGGCTCGGGGGCGCCGGGGCGCCCTGCCGGTACACCTTTAGCGGCTCCCTCCGAGCTGAGCGGAGGTGGGACGCTCTGTGAAGGCGAGCCCCTGGCCTCCCGAGACCCGCCCGCCGACACCGTAGACTGACGGGGCGACCCGATCTCCTTCCCCTCATGCTGGCCTTTTTGAACGAGTGGTGAAGGGGTCGGCAGCAAGGGTGGCAGGGCCTTACCGGCGGGGGAAGCAGGCGGCGGTGGCACCGGTCGCGGAGGAGGTATCGAAGGCGTGGACAGGGCCCGAGGCGCGGGAGTTGGCGCCGGCGTTGGCAGGTCTGCAAGCACGGAAGGCGCAGGAGCCACAGCCGGTATCGAGGGAGCGGGGACTGTGCGAGGCGCCGGAGCTGCCGGAGTCCCCCGGGGTGGGGGCGGTGGAAGCGAGATCGCTGCGCGGGGCGATCTCGATTCCAGGTTGGGGTGCAAGGAGCTGTCCGGGGTCCTCGCCGGACCCTCCTTCTGCGCCGGCCGCTGGGCGCGGCTGCTGAACTGCCCGAGATTCCTGGGGTTAGAGGGAGGCCGAATCGCTGATGGCTTTGGCTGACTCACGATCCGGACCCGAAGGGGCCGCTCGACGGGGATCGGGAGAGAGATCCGTACCGTGCTCAGGAGGCCGGCAAAGATGAGGTGGGCCAGGAGCGACAGTATGATAAACTTCTGGAACTGCTGACCTTCAGCAAACATCTTTCGCGTCCCTTGACCTCTGCCCCGCGGCGATTCGCGACGCCGGCGCCTCCACCTCGGACGGTGCTATCCCAGGCGTATTCGTTGTGACCTTGTCATTACGAGCGACCGACGGGCCTGCCCTGAGCCTTGCCGAAGTGAGCCTGGCAGTCCGACACGCAGCGTCATTGCGAGGCGCAACCCCCTCGCAATGACGCTTCCATCAATGCGTGTGCTATAGAGGCTACAATAGTCCCCAGCGGCCAAGTTTGTCAAGGGAGGAGGACGTCACAACCGGTCGCATTCCTTGCGCGGCGGAGAACCCTTATCCTTTTCCGGCAGGATGGTGACCCAAGGGATATCGCGAGTCGGGTGGGGCCCCACAAGCACGGCGATGCCGAAGACCTCGCGGAGCAGATCCGGCTGAATGACCTTGTCCGGCGGGCCGTCGGCAACGATGCGGCCCGATGACAGGAGAATGAGGCGGTCGAAGTAGAGCGAGCATAGGTTCAGGTCATGAATGGACGAGACGACCGTCAAACCGTGCTCCACGTTGAGGCGCCGGATCAGCGACAGGGTCCGGAGTTGGTGGCTGAGATCGAGGTGGCGGGTCGGTTCATCGAGGAGCAGCAGCCTCGGCTTTTGCGCCAGCGCCAGCGCCAGCAGAACACGCTGGCGTTCGCCTCCGGAGAGTTCGTTGTACGGCCGGGGCGCGGAGGTGAGGACATCCGTCGCCGTCATCGCCGCCTGCACTGCCTCCCGGTCTTCGGAGGTAGGCCCGTGGAACCGACGGAGGTACGGGGTTCGCCCAAGCAGCGCCACTTCCCAGGCCGTGAGGCCATACGGCAGCGACGGTTCCTGGGGCACCATGGCCATGGCCCGAGCCAGCTCTCGCCGGCTTCTCGCGCTCAGCGCACCCCCTTCGAAGTAGACCTGACCTTGAGCTGGATGGAGCAGGCCCAGCATCAGCTTCAGCAGGGTCGTTTTCCCCGAGCCATTCGGGCCCAGGATCGCGACCATCTCGCCCCGCCCGATCATCAGATCGATCTTCGTGAGGGCGAAGCCGCCGGGATAGGCGAACTGAACGGCATCCAGATGGACCTGCGGTGTCATTCCCACTCCGGCTGCCGTCCATTCCGCCGCAGCAAGAACAGGAAAAGCGGTCCGCCGAGCAGGGCCGTGAAGATTCCCACGGGGAGCTCCGTCGGCGCGACAAGGGAGCGGGCCACCGCATCCGCCAGCACCAGCAGGGCCGCGCCGGCCAGCGCCGAGGCCGGCAGCAACCGGCGGTGGTCGGGCCCGATCACGAGGCGGAGGATGTGCGGAACCGCAAGCCCGAGGAACCCGATCAGGCCGCTCACGCTGACTGCGGCCCCGGTGAGGAGCGCGCCGAGCGCGACGATTCGCCCGGCCTCTCGATCAAGATCCACTCCCACGGCGACGGCCCCGTCCTCACCAATCGCCAGGGCGTTTAGCGACGCGGTGAACCCGCAGGCGACGGCGATTCCGCCGAGAATGATCGGGCCTACCACGAACAGTTGTCGTGGGTCATGGACTGCGATCCCGCCCAAGAGCCAGGTGAAGACCCGACGGAGCTGAAACTCGCTTCCTTCGAAGAAGATGATCGTCAAGGAGCCCAAGTAGCCGAGGACAGTGTTGACAACGACCCCGGCAAGGAGCAGCGTCACGACCGAGTTCCGCCCCCTGACCCGGGCCAGCCGGTAGACCACGACCACCGCAAGCAGCCCGCCGAGGAAAGCGGAGAGCGCCACCGATCCGAACCCCAGGATAGAGGCCGGGGGCAACAGCAGCATGGCCACCGTTGCGGCGAAGCCGGCGCCGGCCGATGTGCCGATGATATAGGGATCGGCGAGCGGGTTGCGCAGCAGGCCCTGGAACAGGACACCGGCCGTGGCCAACGCAGCCCCCACCAGCGCTCCACCCAGGACCCTGGGAAGGCGGAGTTGAAGCAGGATCGTCTCGTCTGCCGGCTGCCAGGTGATCGGGCCGATCGGGATGCCGGCCCGATGGAGCAGGATCTTGAGGATGGTAGCCGGAGACAGGGGGACCGCGCCCTGCAACACACCGATCAGGAGCGACAGGAGAAGCAGGGCTGAGAGGCCGAGATACGCCCGACGTGCGAGGTGCGAGGTGCGAGGTGCGAGGTGCACACTCATTCTGACACCAGGTCGTGCCTCGTGCGTTTCACTCTGCATGTGGCGCCCCGCACGATCTCACGCGACACGGGGTAGCGCCCGCCATAGCGGGCGCACGTGGCCACGAAACGCCCAGTGGGGTCTGGGTTGGCCGTGTGGTCTTCCCAACGCCGCCGGTTGTCCCCCCGATCGGCAGGCGGGGGACGTCTGTGTTCATCATGGGAACCGGTCCGGGTGGAACAGTTTCGCCAGCAGCTCAAGACCCTCGACAACGCGGGGGCCAGGACGACTCACCACCTCTGTCTCGATCGGATAGATCGCTCCCCGACTGACCGCCCGCAAGAGGCTCCATCCCGGGCGGCGGGCCACCGTCTGTGGGGTCTGCGGGTTCATGGTCACGAGCTCATCAGCCAGGATGATCATGTCGGGGTCAGCCCTCAACAGCTCTTCCAGGCTGAACTGAGGCCAGGCGGTCCTAGAGGATGCGGCGACGTTCGCCCCGCCGGCGAGCTGAACCAGCAGATCGACGAACGAGCCGGGGCCAGCGGTGAATGGGCGGATCGGGTCGCTCGCGTCGAGCTCCACGAAAACCTTTGGACGTGGAGCCCCCCGCACCTTCGCCAGGACCGCCGCAACGCGCTGCCGCATCCCATCAACCAGACGCTTCGCCCGCCCCTCTGCCTCCACGATCCGTCCAATCAGCAGGATGTTCCGGTAGACGTCCTCCAACGTTCGCGGCGCGAGCACCAGTACCTTCACGCCCTGCCGACCGAGCGCCAATACCGGCTCAGCACTGCCATGGGCCGCCAGGATCAGATCCGGCCGGAGCTTGACGATCTGCTCCAGGCTGGGACTGAAAGGATTGAGCTGTGGTTTGGTCTTCGCGGCCGGCGGGTGGTCGCTCCACTGATCGACCGCCACGATCCGATCTTCAGCTCCAAGGGCGAACAGGATCTCGGTGTTGCTGGGCGCCAACGTCACGATCCGCTCGGGCGGCCCGTTCATGATCACGGACCGCCCGACATCATCGAGGAGCGTGATGGTGGCTGCGCCTGCGGGGACGGCCGCCGCGAGCAATAACGCGACAAACAGAGGCCACGCCCTGCGTGTCATAGGCTTCCCTTCAGGCCCAGCAGGAAGGTGATCCCGGGGGAGGAGAAGCCGAAGACCTGCTCGTACTTCTCATCGAAGAGGTTCAGGATCTTCCCGAACAGCGTCAGCTCCCGCAGATGGAGCCGATCCTTGAGCAGCCGGTAGGACGCAGCAAGATCAACCGTGGTGTAGCCGGGATTGGTCACCCGTGGGGCCGGGAACGTGCGGAAATCGAGATCCTGCCTGTCACCAACAAAGGTCACAGTGAGCGTCGCGTGCAGCGGGTCCCAGATCTGATCTATCGAGAGCGAGCCGGTGTGCTTGGGCCGACGGACCAGCGGCTCGCCGACAACCAGCTCGGTCCCTCCAACCTCGTTCTCAAGCACCTTGGTGTTGAGAAACGTATACGTGCCGCTGAGTGTCAGGCCATATCCTGGACGGATTCTGGCCCCGAACTCGACCCCCTCGGCTTTGGCCTTCTGGATGTTCTCGAAGCTCGGCGAGCCGCCAACGAAGGCGATGAGGTCCTTGAAGCGATTGTTGAAGTAGGTGACGGAGAGGTCGGCGAGGCCTTTGAGCACCGGCTGGTCGAGTCCGACCTCCCAGCTCCTGGACTGCTCCGGCCGTAGATTCGGGTTACCGACGACAAACGGGCTCCCGGTGCCGAAGTTTTCGATGAAGCTCGGCGCCTTGATCCCTTCACCATAACTACCACGAATCTTGGTCTCTATGATCGGGACGATGTAGGCGGCCGAGAATCGTGGGGTGACCTCGGTCCCGAATTTGCTATTGTCGTCCACTCGAAAACCGGCGGTCAAGAAGAGCCGCTTCTGCCACTCGAGCTGATCCTGGAGGTAGAACGCCTTGTTGTCCCGGCTGTCTTTGTTTGAGGACGAGAATGGAAAAGGGGTATCGGTGCCGTCGGTGCGCTGATCGAACCCCTCCCATTCGTAGCCGACGCCAGCCGTCACCAGATTGGAGATGCCCAGAACTGTCGGGGCGGTCAGGTTCCAGAAGTAGTCTAACGAGAAGCGTCGCTCCTCATTCCTGCTCTGCAACGTGGCGAAGTCGCAGCACGGGTTAAATCGATCGTCGGCGGTGAAGTGTTGCTGGTACCAACCGAGCTGGAAGGTCTGTTGCCACCAGGGAGTGAGCGAGTGACTGCCTCTGCCGCTCAGGAGCAATCGCTGCCGATCGCTGGATTGGCTGGGATCGAGCGGGTCAAAACGGTCGCCCGCGCCACCGGTGGGGAACTCGAAGAGGCTGTCGGTGTACCGGACGGTGAAGTTCAGGTCGAGCGCTTTTTCAATGGCGTAGTCGAGCCGGCCGCTGACGGCCGTCTCACGAAAGGCGTTGTTGATCGGGAGGCTCCCATCGGTGTCGGTCCTGGCTACGCCCAGTGAGTAGCCGATTCGCCCGGCGCCCCCGCTAAGATTCACTTTCTCTTCGAACGTGTTGAGGTTGCCCCCGGCGAACGACGCCTCGACACGCGGCGCACCAGTCCCCTTCTTGGTGAAGATCTGGATGACAGAGCCCATTGCGTCGGCGCCATAGAGCGCGCTGTGTGGCCCCCGGATGATCTCGATCCGCTCGATGTTGTCGGTGCTCAGATCGCCGAAGTCGAAGAACCCGCCGGCATCGTTGACCTTCACCCCGTCGATGAGGACCAGGTTGAAGTTGGATTCGCCGCCCCTCGGAAACACAGTAGTGGTGCTGCCCCGGCTGCCCTGCTGGGTGACATTCAGCCCCGGGACTTCCCGGAGCAAGCTCGAGATCTCGGTCGCCTGACGCGCCTCGATCTCCTCTTTGGTGATCACCGTGACCGACGCCGCGACGTTCTTCAAGGGAACCTCTGTCTTGGTCGCCGTCACCACCACCTGCCCAAGTTCTACTGGCTCCTCCGGAGCCAACCCAATCATTTGCCCTGACGCGCCGCCCGACCCGAAGATCCACAGAACCACTGCCCCCAAATATCCACTGAGTAACCCTGTCCAGCGTTTCATCGTCCGCCCCCTCATCCGCGAAGGTGGTGCGCACTCACTCTTCCCCCGGATAGGTCTCCTGACTCGTGGATCGCTGCCAACCCTGCGCCTTCCCATCCTTCGACAACCTCAGGACAGTGGCATCGTGCAGGGAGGCTCCCCACTTCCAGTGGCGGGACCGTGCTGGCTTTGCCCCGCCGCGCCACGCGGCGGGACGCTCCAGCTTCCCTTACATCCAGGGGCGCCAAATTCGACT
>JBGQJI010000099.1:0-9306 GCA_041498975.1 Methylomirabilis sp. (SeqCode) | reverse complement strand
ATGTCCTAGTCAATGCTGGTAACATACGAGAAACGTGGAATCGGGACAAACCGGGAGAACACCGAACCCGGCCTGTCAAGCTGGAGGTCGCGGGTTCGAGTCCCGTCGGCCCCGCCAAGTTCTTCTTCCAACGACAATTACGCATCGAAGAAGAGTCGCTCTTACATCGAGCAACTGGTTAGAACGTTCCGCGCCTGATCGGCGCGGGAAGGTCGTCCCGAACGAGTTCGGGAACCCGTGAAGTCGGGATCTTCGCTACGCTTCGATCGGCCCCGCCAAATTCTTTGCTTGCGAACATCCACGCCTTCCGTTGCCGACTCCTTTTCTATCTACATCCTTCAAGGTCAGATAAACGGCCCGTACTCCGTCGGTCACACCCACTACCCTCCAGACTGAATCAAGCGTCACACCTCCAATCGAAATCTTGCAAATAAGGGGAATGGCCATTGTGAATCGGTGCATGTTGAGTATGTCAGACAGAGTCCGATGCCTCCCAGCAAGAGATCACAATGCTCAATGAAAAGGTGGCTGAGTTGACAAGGGATTGCTGGCGGTGATAGAAAGGTGGGACTTTTCCGAGGTGAGGACGCATGAAGTCAAGCATCGCGATTGCCCAGGAAGCGAAGAAGCGGTCGATCATGGAGATCGCCGCCGAACTGGGCTTGCCAGAGGGGGCGGTCGAGCCTTACGGGCGGTTCAAGGCCAAGGTGTCCCACCGCCTCTTGGCTACGCTTAAGGATCGTCCCTCGGGGAAGCTGATACTGGTGAGCGGGATTACGCCGACGCCGGCCGGCGAGGGAAAGACGACCGTCACTGTTGGCCTCTCCCAGGCGCTGCGGCAACTGGGCAAACAGGCCGTTGTCGCCCTCCGGGAACCCTCCATGGGTCCGGTCTTCGCCATGAAGGGCGGCGCAGCCGGGGGCGGGTATTCCCAGGTCGTGCCAATGGAGGATGTCAACCTCCACTTCACCGGAGACATCCACGCGGTCACCTCGGCCCACAACCTCCTCGCAGCCCTCATTGACAACCATGTTTATCACTGGAACCACCTCAAGATCGACCCCCGCCGTATCCTGTGGCGACGCGTCGTGGACATCAACGACCGGGCCCTTCGGAATGTCATCCTGGGCCTGGGCGGCGCGTTGCAAGGGGTTCCCCGGGAAACCTGGTTTGATATCACCGCCGCCTCCGAGATCATGGCAATCCTCTGCCTGTCGGAAAGCCTCAAGGAGCTGAAAGAGCGGCTGGCCCGGATGCTCATCGGCTATACCTATCAGGTGGAACCAGTGCATGTCGGCGATCTCGGCTGTCAGGGCGCGCTGGCCGTCCTGTTGAAGGACGCTCTCGATCCAAACCTGGTCCAGACCCTGGAGGGCGGTCCGGCCCTGGTCCACGGAGGGCCCTTCGGCAACATCGCGCACGGCTGCAATTCCGTCCTGGCAACCAAGCTCGCTCTGAAGCTGGGAGAGTATGCCGTCACCGAGGCCGGGTTCGGCTTCGATCTGGGCGGCGAGAAATTCCTCGACATCAAGTGTCCCTACGCCGGCCTGAAACCCGACGCGATCGTCATGGTTGCGACGGCCAGGGCCCTCAAGATGCACGGCGGCGTCTCCGTCAGCCAATTGAAGGTCCAGAATCCCGATGCGGTCAGAAGGGGCCTCCCGAACCTGGAGCGGCATCTGGAGAGCGCGCGGAAGTTCAGGATCCCCTGCATGGTGATCATCAACCGGTTCACCTTCGACACCAGGGCGGAACTGGAGGTGATTCTGAAGCGGTGCGAGGAGCTGGGAATCGATGCGGCGGTGGCCGATGTCTTCGCCCTCGGAGGGCACGGCGGCATCGAGGCGGCGGAGCGCCTCATGAAGTTGATGGCGGACCATCCATCCGAGTACCACCCGCTCTACGAGTGGAAAGAGAGCGTGAAAAGGAAGATCTTCTTGATCGCCTCGGAGATTTACGGGGCGAAGAAGGTCGAGTACACCGAGAAGGCCATGATCCATCTCAAGTGGATCGAGAAATTGGGGCTGAATGAGCTGCCGATCTGCATGGCCAAGACCCAAAAGTCGCTGTCCGACGATCCGACGCTCCTGGGCCGTCCCGAGGGCTTCACGATCACCGTCCGCGAGATCCGAATCGCCGCCGGCGCCGGCTTCCTGGTTCCGGTGACCGGTGATATGCTCACCATGCCAGGCCTGCCTCGCCACCCCGCGGCCGACTCCATCGACATCGATGCCCGCGGAAGGATCAAAGGGCTATTCTAGGCCATCTGAATCACGGCACCTGACATGAAGATCCTCTTCGTTGCCTCTGAGGTCTCACCGTTCGCCCGGACTGGCGGGCTCGGCGACGTAGTTGGTGCGCTGCCAAAGGCGCTCAAGCGGCTCGGGCACGACGTCCGGGTGATCATGCCGCTTTACCGAGCTGTGGACGTCAAACGACACCGGCTGCGCGAGATCGCGAGCGGGATTGAGGTTGCCACCGGGGCGGGCTCGCAAAAAGTCGATGTCCTGGGAGGACACCTCTCGGGCGGGGTCCCGGTGTACTTCATTCGCCACGACCCCTCGTTCGACCGCGACGGCCTGTACCAGGCCCCTTCCGGGGAGGACTACCCCGACAATGCAGAGCGATACGCCTTGTTTTGCCGGGCGGCCCTTGAAACCTGCCGGACCCTCTCCTTCAGGCCCGAGGTCCTGCACGCCCACGACTGGCAGACCGGCCTGCTCCCTGTGTACCTGAAGACCATCCTTGGAAGCGATTCTTTCTTCAAAACCACCGCCACGGTCTTCACCATTCACAATCTCGGCTACCAGGGCCTCTTCCCGCCTGACACTCTGCCGAGGCTGGGGCTACCCTTGACAGTGTTCACGCCGGCTGGCGTCGAGTTTTACGGCAAGGTGAATCTCTTGAAAGGTGGGCTGCTGTTCGCCGACCTGCTGACCACCGTCAGCCGCCGCTACAGCCAGGAGATCCAGACATCGGAGCAAGGGTTCGGCCTGGACGGCGTGCTCAGGGAGAGACGCGGCGATCTATTCGGGATCTTAAACGGGATCGACCCAGCGGAATGGAACCCGGCGATCGATCCACACATCGCTGCCCATTACACGGCTGCAGACCTTTCAGGAAAGGCGCGGTGCAAGGCGGATCTCCAGCAACGGCTCCGGCTCCCTGTCCGAGCCGACGTGCCTCTTCTTGGCGTGATCTCCCGGCTGGCCGAGCAGAAGGGGCTCGATCTGCTTCACGACATTCTGGAGACCTTGATGACGCTCGACCTGCAGCTTGTGCTGCTGGGCAGCGGCGAGAAGACGCTCGAAGCGGCGTTTCTGGAGGCCGCGGCCAAACATCCCTCGAAGCTCGGCGTCAAGATCGGGTTCGACACCCCCTTGTCGCATCAGATCGAGGCCGGCGCCGATCTCTTCTTGATGCCGTCGCGCTACGAGCCGTGCGGCCTGAACCAGATGTACAGCCTGGCCTATGGGACGATTCCGGTCGTCCGCGCGACGGGCGGCCTGGACGACACCATCGTCCAGTTCGATCCGGAGACGGGGCAGGGCAACGGATTCAGGTTCGAGGAGGCCAGCGCAGGCGCTTTCCTCCAGGCCATCCGGCTGTCGGAGGCGCTTTTTCAGGAGAAGGCCCAATGGAGTCGGCTGGTCACCAACGCCATGGCCGCCAACTTCACCTGGGATCGCTCTGCTGAAGAGTATGAGCAGGTCTATCGGCGTGCTGTCGCGCTAAGAAGGAAGTGATATTTCGCTTTTGTTATTTTCTGTTCCCGAGTAAAATCGCGTGAGTTGTGTTGTTCCAATCTTCGAATGATAGGTGGATCTCAGGGAAGGGGGAGAATTTGATGCGCACGCGGAAGGGTGTGGCGGTTGGACTGTTGGCGGTAATGCTGCTGATCGGAGGGACGATCGCCTTTGCTCAAAAGGAGGGGGCAAAGGAGCCTGATCCCTACCAGAATTTAGGCCTATCGACCGCTCAGCGGACCAAGCTCGATGCGATCACCAGCGAGCGAAAGACCGCACTGACCGCGACCCAGCAGAAGATCGTGGGAATCCGGCAGAAACTGATGGGCCTGCTCTTTGACAAGAAGGCTTCGGACCGAGACATCGATCAGGCCACCAATCAACTGGCGACGGCCGACAAAGAGGCGTTATTGGCGCAAATCAAGTTTCACAAGGCGATGCGGCAGCTCCTCACACAGGAACAGCTCGCCACCATCGCCAAAGGGGGCAAGTGACCGATTGCGCGGTCGATCCCTCGCCGAGCCGACTTCGGATTGAACAGGGTTTGTGGTGAACTAGACTACAGCGGCGTGATCTCTTCGGCCTTCAACTGTCCCTTCGTCTCAGAGTATCTCACCGTGACCATCTGACCCGGCGACAATCCCTTGAGCTGCTCCGGGGCAGCCAGGAAGGTGAGGGGCTTTTTCGTCTGGCTGTCTAAGAGTGTGAGGCTTGACTGGGCGAGATCGATCGCCTTGATCTTCCCCACGTGCGTGTCCGGGCCAGCCTGGTCGCAGGCGAAGGCCGCGGGGGCCAAACAGATCACAGACACTATCACGCCCACAATCAGGCGTTTTCCTCTTGATGTCATCATTATCCAACCCCCTTCGTGTTGTGCTGTCCACCCATCCAGACTCATTCCTTGATCTTTCTCATTGATTGATTATGGCATGTCAGCGGGACGTGTCAAGAAAAAGCGGGGTCCTGGTGTCTCCTTAACCGACCATTCGAATGCCACACGGTGCATCGTCGTCCGCACCATGGGCAGGCCCAGCTACGGCGTCCTCCTGTTTCCTTCCGGTCCCTGGGCCGCAGGGCCGCCGCCTGCCATCTCCTTCCGGTAGGGCTCATTGAGGTATTGTCTGGCGGCGTCCTTGGCGATCCCGTCGGTCTTGACGGCCAGCGCCATCCGGTAGCTCTTCGTTGCCTCCGCTCGCTCTCCTAGCAGGTCGTGGATCATGCCGGTCCGGGTCCAGGCCCACGCCGTCCTCGGGTCTGAGGCCTCAGGGGGCGATCACGCGAAAGGCCACGAACTCCGGGAGGATGGCAGAGTCCGCATTATTGCAGGTTCGGACCAGGAAGGTAAACTGATAGCTGCCCACGGGTAGAGCGCCAGGCGCGAGGAACCCTTGGAGGTTGCGAAATTTCGTAAAGTCTGGATCACCACCGGTGGTACTGGTACCATTAAACTGGCCTATGAACAGCCCCTCCTCGTTGAACACGAAGAGCTGGACAAACGCCGGAGCGACCCCGTCACAGGCGGGGAGTGGGTCGTAGTAGATGGCATTGAAATTAATGGGATCAGTGGTCAGGAATGTTCGCTGAGAACCCCCCATCAAAGAACTCTGATTGCTGGTGATACCAGGCTGGATCTGCAAAATGTTGGCCCCGCCGGCAGGATAGGCCAACGTCAACCCTGGCATCATAGCCACGGCCGCCAGAGATAGCCCGATCAGCTTGATCCATAGTGCACGGTTCATGGTTTTTCTCCTTGCCCCGCTCGGGGACGCTAAAGGAAACGATGACAGCCTGTTTCGTGGGTTGGGGCGGCTCAACCAAATAGGATCGTTCAGGGGCGTATACTCGCTCATGGCAGCGTAAGGCCGCCGATCGACCCCGCCCTGGGCGCGCGAGGTCCTATGGGGCGATCACCCTGAACGTTAGAAGTTCCGGCTGCACGACCGATTTGTTGTTGGTGCAGTCTCGGACCAGGAAGGTAAATTTATAGGTACCAATGGCTAATGAGCCAGCCACAAGCACCCTGTCAAGCGGGCGAGATTGCGAATCGAAGCCGGCGGAACTTGTCCCATCGAACTGCCCAATGAATCGCCCCTCCGCGGTGAACACGAAGAGCTGGACGAACGTCGGGGCGACCCCGTCGCAGGCGGGGAGTGGGTCGTGGTAGATGGCTTGGAATTCGATGGGATCGGTGGTTCGGAAGATCCGTTGTGAATCGCCGCTATGGGCTTTGATCATTCCAAAGGACTGGATCTGCGGAACATTTGCCGCGCCAGTGGGAGCTGACCAGGCCCCCCTCGCCAAGATAGCGACGACGAGGAAAGACACGCCAAGTTGTGCGACCCACACTCCGCGTTTCATGATTCTCCTCCTTGCCCCGCTGGGGGACGTTAAAGGTTACAGGGATACAGATATCATGGGCTCCCACTTCGAGACAACTGAGATGTGGAATTTTAGCACAATCGAGATGTGGGATAACATGGGTCTCGGCGTTTCTTTAACTGGACTATCCGATGCAGCACCCCGCGTCATCGTACGCACGATGGGCAGGCTTGGCTATGGCGCCTTCCTGTTTCCCTCAGGTCCGCGAGCCGCCGGGTCGGCACGGCCTGCCATCTCCTTCCGGTAGGGCTCATTCAGATACTGCTTGGCCGCATCCTTGGCGATCCCGTCGGTCTTGACGGCCAGCGCCATCCGGTAGCTCTTCGTTGCCTCCGCTCGCTCTCCTAGCAGGTCGTGGATCATGCCGGTCCGGGTCCAGGCCCACGCCGTCACCCAGGCATAACGGGTCGTCGGCTGGTCGATCGTTTTCCTGAAGAAGCTCAGGGCGGTGGGGTACTCGCCCTGGTCCATGTACACCTTTCCCATGAGCTGGTAGTAGCGAGGCAGCATCTCCCGTTTGAAGTGGTGATGCTCCTGCTCCAGGTTGGCGCGGATTCGGCGGCCGATGTCCAGCGCGTCGGTGAAACGCCCCAGCTCGGAATAGACCAGCGCCGTCTGGAAGTACAGCTCCGGGTTGCCGGGGAATCGCCGAAGCAGCTCATCGGCCAGCGGCAAGGCCTTGCCGTAATCTTTCTCGAGGCCGGTGTAGGTCTGCAGGAGGGCGAACTTGGCCAGCATCCGCGTGGCGATCCCTCGGTCGCCAACCGAGACCAGCTCTCGAAAACCACACTCCCAGTCGCCCGCCGGGAGCATCAAATGCACGACGGGCCGATAGTACCAGGCCACCCGCGAGAGGGTGTAATCGTACAGCCCCAGGCCATAATACGCATCGTATCTGGTCGGTTGGTGCTGGAGGCAGGATTCGAAATACCGTTTTGTCCGCTTGATCCCCTCGTAGGCTGACAGGTAGTTGCCCCGGACGCCATCGAACATCGCCTTAAAGCCCCACGCCATCCCAAAAAAGAGCAGGAGATCGAAATCTTCAAAAATCTGCTTGAGCCGCTCCTCGGCCTTGGCCGTTGCGCTGCCCATTGTCGCCAGGAAGGCATCCATCTCCTCCCTCGTTGGCTCACGATCCTCGACCCGCGCGAGTTTCACGAACGCTCCATAAAAGGGGGAGAGCAATCCCGTCGCATCGAGCTCGCCGAGACGGGAGAACGCCCGCTCGGCCTCGTCGTGGTCGAGGTTGAGAAGGTGATCGGTTCCTGCCACGACCAGCTCCAGGGTCCTGGGGTCGTCCCAGACGGCGGCCGGACACCGATCGGTCCAGAGCAGAAGTGTCAGACAGAGGGCGACGCCCCAGGAGACGGGCAAACTTCTCATTTGGCGTACCTCCATCGTCTCATCCTCCGCGTGCACCGAACACATCCTTACCCCACCCGCCCTCCCTTGTCAATGCCCAGGTTTAGTGCTATTGTCTCGCCCATGCATGTGACGATCCTCGGGTCCGGGACTGCGATCCCGAGCCTGCGGCGTGGATCGCCCGGCCTCCTCGTCGAAGTTGCCGGCCAGTCGCTTCTGTTCGACGGCGGCGCCGGGACACTCCCGAGACTGCTCAAGGCCGGGGTCACGGTCCTCGAGCTGGACCGAGTGTTCTATACCCATCTCCATCCTGATCATACGGGAGACTTGGTCCCGCTCCTGTTCGCCCTGAGGAATCCGGCCTGGCAGCGGACCAAACCGCTGTATCTCACAGGGCCAAGAGGATTTGGGGCCTACTACGAAAGCCTGGTTGGAGTCTACGGCGACTGGATCGCCGCGAAGAATTACGAGCTGGTGCTTCATGAGACCCTCAAAGAGACCACCGAAGGCGAGGGCTTCCGCGTCATTCCGCGGGAGGTCGTGCATCTTCAGCACAGCCTCTGCTACCGCGTCGAGGCGGCCGACGGCAAGAGCCTCGTCTTCTCGGGAGACACGACCTACTGTGACGCGATCATCGCCGCAGCCAGGGGCTCGGACCTCCTCGTTCTGGAATGCTCCGCTCCGGATGAGGAACCGATGAAGAAGCACCTGACCCCGACTCAGGCCGGCCAGATCGCGGCCCTTTCCGGATGCCGCCGCCTGGTCCTCACCCACTTCTACCCGATCTGCGATGAGTACGATATCATCACGCCTTGCAGGAAAGTCTTTGACGGCGAGCTGATCTTGGCGGAAGACATGATGCGCCTGTCTGTATAGAAGAGGAGCGATGCCATGCGAAAGACACCTGAATTGATCGTGGCCTTGGACGTCAAGGACCTCGCCACAGCCGCAGGACTTGTTGAGAAACTCCGCCCTACGGTCACGCTGTTCAAGGTGGGCATTCAGCTCTTTAGCGCCGAGGGCCCACGAGCGGTGGAGGCGGTTCAACAGCGCGGGGGCCAGGTCTTCCTGGATCTGAAATTCCACGACATCCCGAACACGGTCGCTGCCGCCGTGCGCGAGGCTGCCAAGATGGGGGCGGTGATGTGCACGCTCCACGCCTCCGGGGGGCGACCTATGCTGAAGGCGGCGAAGGAGGTGGTTGCCCAAAGGGGCTCTTCGATGCGGCTCCTGGCGGTCACGATCCTTACAAGCTTGGACCCGCATGGATTCGAGGAGGTAATGGGCAGCGGGCTCGGCCTTCAGGCGCAGGTCATCCGACTCGCCTCGCTCGCACGCGAGGTCGGGATGGATGGGATCGTCGCCTCCACCCACGAGATCGCCCCGCTGAGAGCCGCCCTCGGACCTTCGATGCTGATCGTCACACCGGGAGTTCGCCCGGAGTGGGCGCCGGCTGATGACCAGCTCCGGGTCATGACGCCGCGAGAGGCGGCCGCCGCGGGGGCAGACTACCTAGTGATCGGCCGGCCTATTACGACAGCAGCCGATCCTGCTGCGGCCGCCCGGCGAGTCCGCGACGAGCTGGCTCCGGCGCCTTGAGCTGGGCAGCGCACCTTTCACTCACTCAATTAAGCGGCCCCCAAGGGGGGGCAGGGAGGAGAGCCATGAAGCGCACAAGGTGGATGAAGCAAGTCGGGTTCTGTCTCGTCGTCTCGGCGATGCTGGCCGGAACGGCCTGGGCCGATCCAACCGGCAGCTCAAATGTCCCTCAGATCCTTAACGGGAGGACGTTTAAGGGGGGGTCGGAGCAGCGGACCTT
>JBGQJI010000098.1:0-9339 GCA_041498975.1 Methylomirabilis sp. (SeqCode) | reverse complement strand
CCGATGCTGCAGGAGGCCATCAGTCTCTTGCAGCTCTCGCGACTGGAGATGCTCCAAGTCCTCCGCCAGCAGGTGGAGGAGAATCCGGTCATGGAAGAAGTGGTGGAGGGGACCGAGGAGCAGGACGACTTGCCAGAGGAGAAAGCGGTTGCCGAGGAGCCGGTAGCCGAGAGCAACGGCGAGGGCTCGCTCTCGGACATCGATTGGGAGAGTTATCTTCAGGACGCCTCAGACTACCGACCTTCCGTCCAACACGAGCAGATCGATCGGTTCGACGGGGAGAGCTTACTGACCAGAGCAAGCTCGCTGCAGGACCATCTCCTCTTTCAGCTTCACATGACCGCCAGGGACCAGACCCTCCTGAGCTTGGGTTCCCTCGTCATCGGGGAGCTGGACGACAACGGGTATCTACGCAGCAGCGTGGAGGAGCTGGCGTCGCTGGCCGGCGTCACCCAAGAGTCGTTCGAGGCGGCGCTCCGGTTGGTCCAAGGTTTCGACCCTACCGGGGTGGGGGCGCGCGATCTC
This sequence comes from Methylomirabilis sp. (SeqCode), assembly GCA_041498975.1. Classification (GTDB taxonomy): domain Bacteria; phylum Methylomirabilota; class Methylomirabilia; order Methylomirabilales; family Methylomirabilaceae; genus Methylomirabilis. Next base: position 8,814 of record JBGQJI010000098.1, on the reverse strand, counting down.
AGGGAGTGCCTCCTGATCCAGCTCAGAACCCTACCGGAGCGGCAGGAGGTGGCAGAGGCCATCGTCACCGATCACCTTCATGAGCTGGAGCGGCGCCAGCTTGGGAAGATCGCCGATGCGCTCGGGATCTCGCTCAAAGAAGCCCAGGAAGCGCTGACGTTGATCGCCTCTCTGGAACCGAAGCCCGGAAAGAACTTCAGCGGCGAGGAACCCCGCTACATCACACCCGATGTGTATATCCTCAAGATCGATGGGCGCTTCGTCGTGACGCTGAATGAAGAAGGACTCCCCCGACTGCGGATCAGCCCGTATTACCGGGAGATCCTCACGAAGCGAGGGCTTGTCCCGCGGGAGGCGAGGAATTATGTTGAAGAGAAGATGCGGTCCGCACTCTGGTTCATCCGGAGCATTGAACAACGGAAGCGCACGCTGCTGAAGGTGACCGAGAGCCTTGTGAAGGTTCAGAGAGCTTTTCTCGATCACGGGATTTCCCACCTGAAGCCGCTTACGCTGCGGGAAGTGGCCGATGACATCTCGATGCATGAGTCGACGGTCAGTCGGGTCACCACGAACAAGTACGTCCAGACCCCTCAGGGGCTGTTCGAGCTGAAATACTTTTTTCACCGTGGTGTTCCATCGACCGGCGGCGACACCGTCTCTTCGCTCAAGGTGAAGGACTTGGTCCGTCGATACCTGACGGGAGAGGATTCGCATAAGCCTCTCAGCGATCAAAAGATCGTGGAAATCCTGGCCAGGGTCCATGGTGTGGAGATCGCCCGTCGAACGGTGGCCAAGTACCGCGGTCAGCTCAAGATCCACTCGTCCAATCAACGTCGCCAAATCTGAATTGGCACCCCTTCTACCCGACGAGGAGCCAACCTATGCAGATTACCATCACTGCCCGCAACCTCGAAATCACGGATGCCCTCAAACGATACGCGGAGGAGAAGGTCGCCCGCCTGCAGAAGTTCGCGGACCAGATCACCTCTGCCCACGTCATCCTCTCGATCCAGAAGCACCGGCAGATCGCCGAGGTCACCCTCCGGGTGCGGGAACTCACCATCCGGGCGGAAGAGTCGAGCGACAGCCTGTACTCCGCCATTGACGTGGTGGCCGACAAGATCGAACGCCAGATCCTGCGTTACAAGGAGAAGATCTTGGGGCACTCCGGCCGAGGCTCGGTCCGATCGCGATTCCGGGATGAGACCTCACGGGTTGAGGCCGAACCCTTCTCGGACGATGGCCCCCGTATCGTGAGAACCAAACGCTTCGCCATGAAGCCTCTCTCTCCTGATGAGGCCGCCGTCCAGATGAACCTGTTAGGCCACAACTTTTTCATGTTCCGAAACTCGGGCACCCAAGAGGTCAACGTCCTGTATCGGAGACAAGATGGGGACTACGGACTGATCGAGCCCAAGGACTAGTGCCGTTCCGACTTTATCCGCCTCACGATACAATGACGCAAAGCCATCCGGATCGGCCGTCGCATACGTTTTCTAACTGTCCGAGTACGTTGGAACGGTACGAGGTGGCTGCCAACCTGCCGTGAACAGGCCCGATGCTCCTCGGACTCACCTGCACACAAGTCGGGCCGGCCGAACTGGCAGCGCATCCCTGTCGAATAGCGGTGGATCACTCGAGAGACGGCGTTGGAAGCATCGCAAGATCACGAATATGAGGGACGCGGTCGGGTGAAAGCGGCGGAGGTCGTGATCATCACCGGGATGTCCGGAGCCGGCAAGAGCCAGGCGATCAAGTGCCTGGAGGACATCGGGTTTTTCTGCATCGATAACCTGCCCACCACATTGATCCCCACGTTCGTCCGACTCTGCACGCAGTCGGAGCACATCATTGCGCGGGTAGCCCTCGTCATCGACGTCCGAGAGGGGGAGTTCCTGAGCTCGTTGTTCGACATCCTGGCGATGCTGAGGGCGGAAGGCCACGCGGTGAAGATCGTCTTCCTGGATGCGAGCAATGAGGCCCTCGTGCGGCGCTTCAGCGAGAGCCGACGTCCGCATCCCCTGGCGGCCGGAAAGTCAGCGTTGACGGGGATCGTCGTTGAGCGGCAGATGCTGGCTCGTCTCCGCGAGGAAGCGGACCTCATTATCGATACAAGCACCATGACCATTCACGAGCTGAAGCGGTTTCTCTCGCAGGCGTTCTTGGTTCAGGAGGCCACCGCCAGGATCGCCCTCTCGTTGGTCTCCTTCGGCTATAAGCACGGGCTCCCGTTCGACGCGGACGTGGTGTTTGACACCCGCTTCCTCCCCAGCCCGCACTTCATCGATGAGCTGCGCCCGCTCACCGGCCTTGACCCCCAGGTCGGCCAATTCCTCATGAGGGCGGCGGCAACGAAGTCTTACCTGGAGCGCCTGATGGACTTCCTCGACTACGTCACCCCCCTGTGCGAAGATGAGGGCCGGGCCTATTTGACCATCGCATTAGGCTGCACCGGTGGACGCCATCGTTCCGTCTTCCTCGCGGAACAACTCGCCGGTCATTTCCGGGAGCGTGGCTACCCGGTCAACATTCGGCATCGTGATATCGAAAAGGCCTGAAGCTTGGCGACTGCCCCGCGACACAGGATTGAGGGCAGCGGTCTTCGAAGGGCCTTTCGGCCTGAATCCTCTACCTCCAACCTCGACCCCCAGCCATCAGAGGATGGTACCGAACCGACACGTAGCGTGGGATGGGCCTGGCAGGTAGACTTCTCAGGACTCGGGCCTCACGCGGCTCCATCAACATGGGGGTGGATGAGGCGCTCGCTACGCTCTGCCGTGACCGTGCGATCCTGCGCTTCTACGCCTGGGACGCTCCGACCCTCTCCATCGGGTACTTCCAGCGGACCGATGAGATCGATCTTGAGGCGTGTCACACCTCGGCGGTTTCTCTGGTGCGTCGGCCCACGGGCGGCCGCGCCGTGCTGCACCACCGGGACCTGACGTATAGTCTGGTCCTCCCGCTCCGTCCTCCCTGGACGGAATTCTCCATCGCCGACAGCTACCGCCGGATCAACTCGTGCCTCAAGCGGGGCCTTGAAACACTCGGCCTGGCGGCGAGCATCGGGATCGCCTCAGAACGTGCTGGGCACTCCGGCGTTGTGCCCTCGCCGTTCTGCTTTTCCGCCATCGCGCGGCATGAGGTCTTGGTGGCGGGAAAAAAAGTGATCGGGTCTGCGCAGCGGCGATTTCCAGGGGCTCTTCTTCAGCAGGGCAGCATCCTGCTGGATTTCGACCCCGGCGCCATTCTCGCGCTCCTAGGCCCTGGCGGGCGCGCTGCGACGGAAGGCTCGCTGGGGATAGTCGGATCGCTGAGAGAGGCGTTGGGATGGCTCCCGGAGCGCGCGCAAGTGGAGGCGGCGATCAGCGATGGGCTCGCCCGCGAGATGGGGGTCGACTTCACGGAAGGGGCGCTCGATCCGGGGGAGCTCCAGCTGTCAGACCAACTGGCCGCCGATCGCTATGCCGCCGAGACCTGGACGTTTCGTCGTTGACCGCGTTGGGGATCAACCTTGACATGCTCCTTGGCCCTTTGCTACGGTATCGCCAGGATCGAGGGGCGTTTTCGCATTCTCGTGTATGTGCCGGAGAGCGGGTGGTGAGCGTCGAAAAACGGAAGGCGATCCAGAAAGCCATCACACTGACACAGCAGGGACGGTATGACAAGGCCATCGCGGAGTACGAGGCGATACTCAGTGCCGATCCATCCGACACGTCACTCTACAACACGCTGGGCGACCTTTACGCCCATATCGGTTCGACGTCGGAGGCGATAGCCTGCTACCAAAAGCTGGTGAATCTGTTGAGAGCAGAAGGCCGGGGCCTTCGCGCTATCGCCGTCTACAAAAAGATCATCAAACTGGAACCCGACAATCTCTCCGCATGCCTTGCGTGCGCCGACCTCTACGCCCAGGAAGGGTTTCGAGCAGAAGCCAAGCACCAGTACCTGTCAGCGGCAGAGCGGTCGTTGAAAATGGGGCTCGATAAGCAGGCCCTGGACGCGTATGAACGTGTGATCCGCCTTGAGCCAGGCGACACGGGGGGAGCAGCCAAGCTGGCGTCTCTACTCGTAAGAGAAGGCAGAGGGTTCAAGTCGGCCGATCTGCTCGGCAGGTTGGCGCAAGAGGCTCGCACGCAGGGACGACCAGACGACGCCAGGCTTTTGTATGCACAGATGGTGGAGGTTGCGCCTCAGATGTTCACTGGGTGGTACTGCCTCGGTCGCATCGAGTTCGAGGCGGGCCGATTCCAGGAGGCGGAGAAAGCTCTGTGGCAGGCGGCGCAGCTCGATGCCGGCAGCCCCCTTCCGCATCTACTCCTCGCGCAACTGTATGAGCAGCAGAGGCGGCTAGACAGGGCGAAGGCCGCCTGGCGAGACCTGCTGCGCTGTGATCCGAAGCACCTAGAGGCTCACCATCGCCTGGGTCTGCTCTACCTGCAAGAAGGCGACGCCGAGGCAGGCGTGAAGGAATTCGATGCCTCAGCGCGCAACCTCGGCGAGTCCGGGGAGCTGGAGCGGGCCATCGCGCTCCTCGGCGAATTGGGGCCGGCCGCTGACCACCCCCTGATTCAGGAACGGCTTGGGGAGCTCTTGGAGCGATCAGGACAACCGACCGAGGCGGAAGCGGCATTCCGCCGCGCGGCAGAACTTCACCTTGCCGCAGGCAGAGGTAAGGAGCGAGAGCGGCTGCTCAGCCGACTCCTCGCACCCGATCCGGGAGATCCCGAAGCGGCGGGACGGCCGGCATTACGTGCGACCCCAGGGAATGGATCCGCAACCGTGGAGCTCACTACCGATCGCCCATCCGCCCAATCGATCGTGGAGGATGGATCTCGTCCATCGGGGCCGCCCCTCGCGCCCCAACACGCGGGCAACGCGCCTGAAGAGATGTTTCAGATCCTGGCGGCGGACGAACCAACAGACCTGACTGTTTCAACGACGGAGGACGAGTCGGCCGGAGAGACGCGAGCACCCCTCGCCATCATCGACTTCTATCTCAAGCAGGGGATGGAGGCGGAGGCGCGCGCGCTCTTGAGACGCCTTGTCGGCAGCGAGCCGGGCAACATCGAGGCTGCACAGCGCCTCGCCGCATTGGAGTCCGAAGCCTTGACGCAAGAGCCTGCGCCCGCTCCAGAGATCGCGGTGGTTCAGCCTGATCATGCTGAGAGACCGGAGGGCTCGGCATCCTTTCAGGCGCTTCTCGCCGAGCTGGAGCCCAGTGAAGAATGCGAAAAGGGAGAGACAGCCATCGCCCAGGACCTGAGGGGAGCCGAGAAGGGATTGATCAATCTGATGGCCGAGCTGGAGGCCGGGCTGTTGTCTAAGGAGTCAGCTCCGGGATCGGGGGGACTCCCTGGCGATCTGATTCAGGCAGATTCCGACTCTTTCATGCCGACCGCTCGCGCGCGAGAGAACTTCGAGGCGCACTACCAGTTGGGGAGTGCCTACCGCGAAATGGGCCTGCTGGATGATGCGGTGGCTGAATTCAGGCGATCGGCAGCCGATGAACGGTTGACACTTCAAGCCTGCCACATGGTCGGGCTCTGTCTGCTGGAGAGGGGCGACGCAGAGGCCGCGATTCATGAACTGGGCAGGGGCTTGTCCATCCTCGGCCGACCCGCCGAAGAATACCGCGCCGTGAAGTACGACCTGGCTACAGCCTATGAGGCGGTCGGCAACGTAGGTGCGGCGGTCGCGATGCTCCATGACCTCCATGCAGAATGTCCATCCTTCCGCGACACCGAATCTCGGCTGCCGGAGCTCGAGCGACAACTAGCCCGGGGCGCGGGCCGGTCGGGAGCAGACAGAGAGAACGTCAATGCAGCGCGGCAGCCGCCGTCGGGATAAGTCGGTGCAAGTTGCGCGAGGACCCCAAGGCCACGGAGTCTCCTTGAACCTGCCCAACAAACTAACGCTGGCGAGGATTTTCCTCGTTCCCTTCATTATCGTCTTCCTGATCGCCGGGGAAAGGGTGCCCAATTACACCGCCGGCGCCATTTTCCTGGCTGCGGTCCTCACCGACTGGTTGGACGGGCGGATCGCCCGCAGCACCAAGCAGGTTACCACGCTGGGCAAGTTGCTTGACCCGATCGCTGACAAGCTGCTCATCTCGACCGCCCTCATCTCGCTGGTGCAGGTGGGGCGCGCCCCCGCCTGGATGGTGGTGCTCATCGTGGGACGCGAGTTGGCCATCACCGGGCTGAGGACGATCGCCGCCTCGCAAAACATCATCATCCATGCGAGTGAGTTTGGAAAGTACAAGATGCTGGCGGAGGTGGTGGCGGTCACTCTTCTGATCCTCGACTGGTCCCCGCCATTGGGGTTCGTCGCCATCCCCTCACTCGGACTCCTCTGTCTGTGGGCTGCGGTGTTGTTGAGCATCGTCTCCGGCATAGAGTATTTCTTGAAGTTCTGGAAGGTCATCGACCTCAATCGATGAACCTTCTGGAACCCGGACCTCGATGAGCACGAACGTGTGGCTGGTCCCCCTTGGCTACCTCGCTGGCTCCATCCCATTCGGCGTCCTGATGGCTAAGGCATGGAGGGGGGTGGACGTCAGGAGGTTCGGGAGCGGCAACATCGGGGCAACCAACGTCCTACGGGTCGCCGGGAGGGGGGCGGCAACCGTCACCCTCGCATTCGATGTGCTGAAAGGGTGGGCCCCTGTCGCATTAAGCCGGGCTTTAGGGGCGCCCGAGGCCCTCGTCGCCTGCGTGGCACTGGCGACATTTCTGGGCCATCTCTTTCCGATCTTCCTCGGGTTTCGCGGGGGGAAGGGGGTGGCCACCTTCATGGGTGTCATGCTGGCGCTCTTTGCGAAGGTCGCGTTCCTGATCGCGGCAATCTGGCTGTTCACGGCGGCTGTGATTCGCTATTCGTCCCTTGCTGCGCTGGTGGCCTCGGCGGCATCACCACTTCTCGTCTGGATCCTGGACGGCCGACCTCTCTATGTCGCGCTCACGACTGTCCTCTTCGGCTTCATCCTCCTGCGACATCGCGAAAACCTGGAGCGTCTCAAATCGGGGAAAGAGAGAAAAATCGGGCAAAGGGTGCAAGGGGCGCGCGTTGATCCCCCGCAGCGTAACCGGCTCGCCTCGTAAGGGAAGCAGATGTCCCTCATCGTACAGAAGTATGGCGGCACCTCCGTCGGCGACGTCGAGCGGATCAAACGGGTGGCCCGCCGGGTGGTGGAGGCGAAGGCAGACGGACATGACTTGGTCGTGGTGGTCTCAGCCATGGCCGGAGAGACCGACCGCCTGTTGGGCCTTGCCGCCCAGGTTTCCGATTCGCCGGACGAGCGAGAGCTCGACGTGATCCTCGCTACCGGGGAACAGATCTCCATCGGCCTGCTTTCTCTGGCGATCCAGCAACTCGGGTGCAAGGCCCGCTCCTTTACCGGAAGCCAGGTGAGGATCCAGACCGATACCGCCCATACCAAGGCGAAGATCTTAAGTGTCGAGGCCGATCGGGTCAGACTTGCCCTCCGGGAAGGAGCCATCGCCATCGTCGCCGGGTTCCAGGGCGTCACGGCCGAGGACGAGGTGACGACTCTTGGCCGCGGCGGGTCTGACCTCACGGCGGTGGCTATAGCCGCGGCCCTGAAGGCCGACGTGTGCGAGATCTACACCGACGTGGACGGCGTCTACACCGCCGACCCGAACGTCGTCCCGGAGGCGAGGAAACTCGCAAAGATCTCTTACGACGAGATGCTCGAGATGGCCAGTCTGGGGGCGAAAATCCTCCAGGCACGCGCGGTGGAGTATGCCAAGAACTACGCCGTGCCGGTACACGTCCGTTCCAGCTTCAACACAAGCCAGGGGACCCTGGTCGTCCAGGAGGATGCGGAGATGGAAAAGGTGGTGGTTTCTGGGGTCGCCTACAACAAGAACGAGGCGAAGCTCACCGTGCTCCGCTTGGCAGACCGGCCCGGGATCGCCGCCAAGCTCTTTGGCCGAGTCGCGGAAGCCAACATCGTCGTAGACATGATCGTCCAGAACATCAGCCAGGAGGGGACGACCGACATCTCTTTCACGGTGCCGAAGCCCGACTACCCGAAGGCGATGCAGATTGTCTCCGGCGTCGCGGAAGAGATCGGCGCCCAACAGGTTGTGGGTGACGATCGGATCGCGAAGGTCTCCATCGTGGGGGTGGGAATGCGGACCCACTCGGGCGTCGCCGCCAGGATGTTCGAGGCCTTGGGCCGCGAGAAGGTCAACATCATGATGATCAGCACCTCAGAGATCAAGGTCTCCTGCGTGATCGATTCCAAGTACACCGAACTGGCCGTTCGGGTCCTGCACGATGCCTTCGGCCTGGCCGACAGCAGCATGGTCGAGGAGCGTTTGTGAAGGAGGTTTATACCAGGCGTGAGGCCATCGTCGCCGGCCTCCTCGGCTTGGTTCTGGTGGCCATCGTGTGGGGTCCCGTTCTCCTCCGCCCTCTCGGATATGCGCCCGCCCTGGATCTTCGAACGCTACGCCTCCCTGACAGCCCGCGTCCCTCGCTCGTTCGGCTCTCGGTGCCATCAGCGAGGGTCGCCAAAGCCGGGCCGACAAGCCGCGTGGACATCAACCACGCGGATCTGGCGTCGCTTCAGACGCTCCCCGGCATCGGTCCGACGCTGGCCTATCGCATCATCACCCACCGGGAGGCGCACGGTTCGTTCCAAGACGTTGACGCGCTTATGGAGGTCGACGGGATCGGGCCGAAGCGATTCGAGAAGCTCAAGCCCTGGATCGAGGCGCGCTGAGCGATGAGCTACCGAGTTCGACTGGAGATGTTCGAGGGCCCCCTGGACCTTCTCCTCTACCTGAT
>JBGQJI010000097.1:0-9342 GCA_041498975.1 Methylomirabilis sp. (SeqCode) | reverse complement strand
CGAGGCCGCGACCAGGAGCAGGCTCACCACCTGGGCGGCCCGGAGGCTCCCGAGCATGAGGCTATCCGTGCGGAGCCCCTCCACGAAGAAGCGGCCGACCGAGTACAGACCCAGATAGCAAAATGTCAGCGCCCCGCGCCTGGATTCCAGCCGTTTGCGCAAGCCGAACCACAGGAGGAAAAATACCAGGAAGTTCCAAAGCGACTCATACAGGAAGGTCGGGTGAAAGTACTCGAAACCGGAAAACTGCGGAGGGCGATGCGCGGGATCGATGTAGAGCTTCCAGGGGAGTTCCGTCGGGGTCCCGAAGGCCTCCTGATTGAAAAAGTTGCCCCACCGGCCGATCGCCTGTCCCAACACGAGCGGTGGCGCCATGACGTCCAGGTAGATCAACAGAGGGAGCTTCTTTCGGATGGTGTAGATGGCCGTCGCCAGCGCCCCGCCCAGAATGCCGCCGTGGATCGCGAGGCCGCCCTCCCAGACAGCCAGGATCTTGAGCGGCTTTGCACCATAGTAGCCCCAGTTGAACAGGACATAGTAGAGACGGGCCCCGACCAGCGCGAACATGACGCCCACCACGATGACATTGAGGAGTTGGTCGGGGTCCTCCCGACGGCGGATCGCCTCGCGATGGGCAAGCGAGGTTCCCAAGAGAACAGCGGTGGCGATGAGGAGGCCATACCAGCGGATGGCGAGCGGGCCGATCTGCAGCGCGATCGGGCCGGGCGATGCGAACATGAGGACCTCTGTGCGTGTGAGCGTTACGCTCCTTAACGGGTCAACGCTGACGCTCACTCTAGCCAAAAATCCAGTGAAGTCAAGGCAAATCTGGCCGCATGATCACCCGGAAGCCCGCCAGAGACGGGCCTCCATTCACATCACATGAGGGCTCTTCTGGAAAACCAGGAGGTCCCTATGGCCCGAAGCCAGCGCCCTCGTTCCCCATGGCAGGATGCTCAAACCGCGCACCTCACGGAGCCACCGAAATCCGAACCGGCCAGGTATGGCCACAATACTCACAAGGCAGTTGCACCGTGACATGAAGAAAGGGCCGCCGTGCGGTCCTGTCGGCGGGCTGAGGATTTTGAGCGCTGGGCGCTCAGGGGCCTATTGTCTTGGCGCAAGAGGTGGCGGGGTTCAACTGGTCCACCAGCGCGGCCCCTCGATCGTCCTTCAGAGTGATAGTGGCCGTCCCGGCGCTGGCATCCACATTGACTAGGCCATAGGAAAAGGCGTTCAGGTGGCGGCAGTTCACGCCAACGATGTCGAAGAGAGCGTGAAGGGCGCCGAGGACCGCGTTGGGATCCAGACCGATGGGGACGGCCCTCCGGATCTCCTGCTCGAAAGTGAAGGTGGCGATAGGCCCCGTCACGAACTCGTCGGCGATCGGCTGAGCCTCAGTGAATCTGTCGATGAACACCTCGTTGATCAGATTGGCATGGGTGTCGGTGGACAGAAAAACGACGTTCCTGATCTGTTGGTCCCGGATGAAATTGAGGATCTCTGCGCGCTCCGCCGCGTAACCCTCCCAGCGGTCGTAGGGCAAAGCATAGAACTGCTGGATGGGCACCTCGTTGATGACGAACTTGAATTTGGCCTTGGAAAATAGCAGGAAAACCTTGAAGAGCGATTTCTGGAACGTCCCCAGCAGGGTGCGGGAGGGGTCGAGAAGGGCCTTGAGGCAGCCAGATGGAGGCGCCGGCGAGAGGCCGAACTGAGTCCGCACGAGGGAAGGCAGGGTGGGGGCCAGGTCGCTTCCGCAAGCGTCCTCCACATCCGGGCTGCGGCGGGATCGTTCGTCGAGAATGATCACGTCCACATCCTTCCCCCAGTGAAACACCCGGAACAGCGGAACGCCGCCGCAGCCTGGGAAATCGCGCAGGTTCAACGACAAGACGGGCATGTATTCCAGGAAGGCCCGACGGCCGTTGGCATACAAGGTCGGAGCCACGGTCTGGCCGTCAAAGTCATCGTGTACCTCGTGGTCGTCCCAGATGGCGTAGATGGACGTGGCCCTCATTAGGCCGCGGAGGGCATCCATCTCGCGATTCACCTTGTAGGTGTCGCGGTACTCGTCCAGGGTCATGGCCGGTCCGGTGGCACGCAGACCTGAGTCGGCGTATATGGTGTCGCCTAAGTAGACGAAGAAGTCGAGGTCCTCGTTGCGGGCGGCATCCAGGGCTTCGAAGTTGTTGAAGAAGGGGATGCCATTGACCCGCGTACCATCGGAGTCGCCTGAGTAGGCAAAGCGAACGTCGGCCGGCGCGAATCGCAGGGGCGGGGTCTTGAAGGTGCCGACTTCGCTCAGCGTGGAGTCGTGACGCCAGCGATAAAAGTAGGTCACGTTGGGCCTCAGCGGCGCCGCAATGACCTTGACGGTGAAATCGGTATGAGCAGAGGCCAGCCCGGCCTGCTCGAAGCTCTTCATCTGAAACATGGGGTCGGTGGAGACTTCAACCGTGAGCATGACCTTCCCGTTGACGCGCGTCCAAAGGACGGCACTGAATGGGGTGACGTCGCCACTCGCCACGCCGTGGGTGAAGCTGACAGACTGCGACATTCTCGCGGCCAGGGACTGCCGGCTCAGAAAGAGGCCAGCGAAGGCCAGTGCGGGCACGAGCCCTAACCCCAAGAGCCACTTTTGCCTCATCCTCTTCCTCCTCGCCTGTGATCTTTCTCTTGTGGGGCGAATCCGAATAGGGAGATCTCCCATCTCCCCGGTCCGGTCCCTCAATCGGCCCTCTGGAAGCTGCTTCGGCCCCCAGCCGCTTCCGCTCGTTCCGAGTCAGGTTTGAGATCGGCCATTCGAGCGCTCCACAGGCAAGGAAGCGGCTCTTGCGCTCGAAATGCCAATGCAAGGGTCTATGGTGCGTTTGCTTTAGTGGATCTCACAGACGCACCGAAAGCCAAAGAGGATGTGTCGTGCGTCCCTCGTGCGGCCATGGCGCGCCGCGGCCCGGCACATCCCGGGCCGGTCATCCCAGGACCCGCCCCCCTTCATCACCACCTTCCCATCCGGGAACGTGGAACCGGTCCACTCGAAAACATTGCCGGCCATGTCGAAGCAGCCGTACGGACTGGCGCCCTGCGGGTAGCTGCCCACTTTGGTCGTCCCGCCAACACGATACTCGGCATTGGCCAGGCCGGGTCGCCACCGATTCCCCCACGGGTAGTAGCGGCCGCCGCTCCCCCTGGCAGCTTTCTCCCACTCCGCTTCGGTCGGCAGGCGATATGATCCGGCTTCATGCCCGCTCCGCCACCGAGCGAAGGCAAGGGCGTCATCCAGGCTGACCAGGACAACCGGATGCCTACCTCGATCATCAGGGTAGCGTCGATCCTGCCAGAGGTATGGCTTCACTTGCTCGTAGCGATGGACCAGGTACCCCTGGCGCTGGTAGTCCTCCTCGCTGATGAAGGGAACCCGATGTCCGGTTTGCTGGGTGAACTGGTGATACTCCTCGTTGGTGACAAGATATCGATCGATAGCATAGGCCTCGAGGGTTACTCGGCGGCGAGACAGTTCTGCATCGAACCATCGATTGCGACTCGCGGCCTCGCCGCCAATCCGATAGGCGTATGCCCGTTCTGTGGCATCGCTTCCCATCCAGAAGGGACCGGCCGGGATCACGGCCAGTTTCATTCCGCCACGGCACTCCGCTGCCCCAGCGCGATCCAGAACCGGGAAGAGCACGGAGGCAACCGCTCCCTCGAGGAAGCGACGTCGAGTCACGCCTCGCACACTCTACTACTTTCCTCCCTTGGCATCAGCTCCGAGGAAATCGAACCGCGAATCCAATCGATGCCTGTCCGCGTCTAATGAAAGGTAAGCGACGTTGAGGAAGAAGCGTCACGGAACTTCAGATTAGCCATCACATCCCGGAAGGGCATCGTTAAGGAGAAGGTGATGCAAATCTACTGGTCGGTCATGAGCGGACTGCTCCTGCTTCCCTGGTCTCTGATATTCGCGCCGGCCCTCACGCTGGGATACAGACGGCTCACCTCAGGGGCGGGGCGACGCGATAGGCGCATGCACTGGGTCTGGATATTCCTGGTTCTCTTCGCAGTCCTGGCTGGCGCAACCGTGGCGTTCGCTGCCGAGCCGGCTGCGACTCCGCTGCAAAGGCTGCATGACGGTGTCCAAGACTTGGCAACCGGATGGACCAGAATGTTCCAGGTCATCGCTGTCGAAACCGTCGAGCGAGGCCCGATAAGCGGCCTCCTTGTGGGCGGCATCGAAGGATCGCACCAGGCTCTCCGCCAGACGACACGAGGCGCCTACGAGACAGCCACATTTCTCCTCGCCGTTCCCCGCCCGCAACCCACACCAAGCGAGCCCGGCCAGATTCTGGAAGTTCGATTCTAACACGATGTGGAGCATCGCGCTTAACCGAAAGGTCGCTGGCGGAGATCAGGTGAGGAGACGCTCCTGCATCCGGCGGGCTTCGCTTAGGACACGACCACTTCCTCTTGGAAGAGGAGAAAAGGCGATTTTCTCGCGTCGTCGAGGGCTTGCTTCAGGGAGGCCCTGGCCTCCTTTGTCCTTGCCTTCGGAAGGATCGCCTGAAAGAACTTGACGTAAAAGTCGTCCGGGGCCACAACGACCGAGGCCTTGAGTTTCAGCCCTGCACGATCGATCGCCCTGGCGTACCGAAAGGTATGAGTCTCGCCAGGGGGGATCCGTGTGTCATGCAGTTCTCTCCTGAGGTCGAGCGTTACCTCACGGCCGACCCGCTCCTCCTCTTTGCTCCCCGGCACGCGCGCCCCTGCCTCGTCAACGAGCTCCACCCTGACGATGACCTTTGGCGTCACATACGTCGGAAAGTAATGTCCGACCCCGCTGTTGGTGAGGGTGAGCACGGCTCGGACCTCCTCTCCGACCTGGTACCGCTCCTTGTCCAGTGTGAGGCGAACGGTTACCCCCCGCTTGACCATCTCTGGGTCGTGGATCCCCCGCCACAGGTGACGGCGATCGGGCATGTGACAGCTCTGGCATGCCTTCCCCTCCCGCCCATACGGCCCCTCCCGCCACTCGTTGTAGGTATTCTCGAGCAGCTTGCCGTTCAAAGCATAACCATCCGGAAGGAACTGGTGACAGCCCTTGCAGAACTCGGCCCGCTCGAAGGCGGGGGTGCGGATCGCCCCTCCATGAGGGAATTGAAGGGCCTGGGGGGAATTCCCGAGCGAGCCGTCCCGCTTGGGTGGGCCGAAGTACTGGTGTCCCCTGACATGACAGGCGATGCAGAACAGCCCTTTCGGCTGTAACGACGGCAGGAAAGTCGGGTTCATCTTCAATCGAGTGGGGGAATCCTTTTTCACCTCGATCTTCTCCTGCTGCTCGCTGAGGGGGGCGTGGCAGCGGTAACAGAGCAGAGCTTTCCTCGGGTCGTCTTGAATCAGCTCGTTCGTTTGGCCAATGACGCCCGGCCCCATGCTCTGGCTATGGAGGCTGGTTTTCCAATCGTCATATTGAATTCGATGGCAGACCGCGCAGCTTTCGGGTTCAAGAGAGGACTCGAGCGGTGAAAAGCCGTCGGGAGGTTTGCCCTGGGGCGGGATCGGTATCTGTTGCCAGTGCTGTTCGAGAAAGGAAAGCTGCGCCTGATCGTAAGTAGCAGGGGGTGTGTCGTCGGCTGCCACCCCGCCGGGCAAGGCGACGACGCACGCGGCGCCGACTGCTGCGTGAAGGAAACGGAGGGTGTGCTTCCTTGATCGACCCATGACTATCAGATAATACGAAGGCGGGTCAATCGACCCGCCCCGGTCCTGCCAAGCCTTTCAATCGTCTCCCACCGGTTATCGCCACCGGACATTGCGAAATGCGGTGGCGAAGATATAGTAGGCGGCCAGAAGGCTTCCCTTCACCGTCCCAGCGACCTTCGAACGACCGATGCGTCGCCGGTAGCTGACCGGCACCTCGACGATCCGGTATCCCCGGCGCGCCGCCTTGGCGATCATCTCCACCGGCCAGCCGAACGTCCGCTCCCGCATCTGGAGGTCGAGGAGCGCCACCCGTCGGATCGCCCGGAAAGAGCCGAGGTCGGTAATCCGCACCCGGTAGAGGGCTCGAAGAACCTTGCTGGCGAGCCAGTTGCCGAACAGGGCATGCGGGGGCATCGCGCCCCGTTCCCGCCGTCCGGCAAGGCGCGACCCGATCACCAAGTCGGCCCGCCCCTGAATGATCGGGGCGAGAACGAGCTGCATCTCCTGCGGGACGTCGCTCCGATCACCATCCAGGAACACCAAGAGATCGGCTCCGTCGGCGGCCATCAGGCCGGCATGGCACGCGGCGCCGTACCCGCGCTCTGGCTGAGGAACGACCATCGCCCCCGCGGCCCTGGCGACCTCCGCGGTCCGATCGGTGCTGCCGTTGTCCACCACGATGACCTGTGCGACCACATCGCGTGGCACCGAGCTGACGACCTGCCCGATCGCTTCCTCCTCATTCAGTGCCGGAATGATGGCAGCGATCTTCACCCTTTAACGATACCGGCCGGCGGCAGGACGGTCAAGACGATACTGTGAAAGAGGTCTTCCGGGGAGAACCCTAGTGCCGTTCCAACGTGCTGCGGCTAATGCCGTTCCAACTCATTTCGGCCAATTGCCGAATGATCGTCTTGCCCAAATAGTTGGAACGGCACTAGTCGCCGACAGGTGTCCTGCTAAGAATTTCTGCTTTCCTCAGCTTTCCTATTTGGCGTAAGCGGGTGGAACGGCATTAACGTTCGGGAGTCCGATCGTGGGTCGCCGCTCGCTCCCTGCGGCCCCTGCGGCGGCTTGGCGATCCCTCGGAGGAGAGCAGGTACCGGATCCCTTCGGAAAGGGGCATGGGCGAGAACCCGTACGCCTTCCGCACCGAATGTCGGTCGGTAATGGCGCCGAGTCGCCAGATGTCGAGAACCCCTGAGGTAAGCGGCGGCGAACTCATGAACCGCTCGAGGACGAGCGTGATCGACGCGGCGAGGGAGATGGGAAGGCGAAGCTTCGGCCGGCGGAGGCCCAACCTTTTCTGCACGACATCCACCACCCCCTCGTAGGTGACCTGCTCCGTCCCGGCGAGGGCGATCGCGTCGCCGTTTCCCGTCCCGGACTCGATCGTCCTCACCAGGCAGGACACCAGGTCACCCACCCAGAGGGGCTGGCAGCGCAGCCGCTCGTATCCGGGAATGAATGCGTACGGGCTCCGCCTCAGGAGTCTCATCAAGGGCGTCAAGAAATGGTCCCCCTCCCCGAACAGGAGGGAGGGGCGGAGGATGGTGAATGGGACGCCGCCCGCGCGCACCTCGCCCTCGCCCAACCACTTGCTTCGAACGAATGGGTAGATCCGGTCGGGGGCAGCGCCAAGGGTGCTGACATACACGACATGCCGGACGTTTGCCTGCCGTGCCGCCTCCAGGAGCCGACGCGTCCCTTCCTGGTGCGCTGTCTCAAATGTCTCCCGCCCATTCTCTCGGAACGTCGCGGCGAGGTGGACCACCTGCTCGACTCCCTGCATAGCCGCTTGGAGCGCCTGGGTATCCGTGATCGGTGCGCGGAAGACCGAGGTGGCCACCTGACGAAGGCGCTCGACATCCGAACGCCTCCCCACGAGCGCCCTGACCGGACACCCGGCCGTCGTGAACCGCTTCAGGAGATGGGCGCCGACAAATCCGCCGGCGCCGGTAACGAGGACCATGTGAGCCCTTAGCTCTTGCGCGAGGTCTTGGCGAAGAAGGTCGAAAACACTGGCTCCGGTTTGCCTGCCCCGCACTTCGGGCATTTCAGGCGCTTGCTCTCCCGCTCCTTGATGCCCATTATCAGCGTGAACTTCTTGCGGCACCCTGGACACTTGAAATCGTAGGTTGGCATCATCTCCTCCTTGAATAACGCGAGAAACGATAAGAACGTCCCGCCGAGGGCCATTCTGGCCAGGATTCCATGACGGCCGGACAACCAGCTAATGCCGTTCCCACTTGTTACGGCTGATGGCAGAGATGTATGCAGCACATACCACTGCCTCACCCATGCCTTACTGTTTCAGCGCAAGTTGTTGGAACGGCACTAAGAGGCCTCTTTCAACTTCCGCAATGTCCTCTTGATCCGCTTGATCTTGACGCGACTCTTCCTCAGCAGTTCCCGATCCTTCGAGTCGAGTGCCTTGGCCCGCTCCGCTTTGAGGGCCTTCATCCGTTGCTTCCACTCAGCCGCTTGGACCGGGCGACGCTTCTGCTCCTCCTTTGGCCGAAGCCCCAAGCGCATCTCTTCGGCGATGATCGCTTCGACCAGCTCCTCCTTCTTCATCCCAGAGACCCCCGTGATCTCCGGGTATTTCTCAAGGGCCAGCTCTCTCAGCTTGGGGGCCGCCATCTCCTCCAGCTCGGTCCGTTCCATTGGTCCCTCCTGGTTGAGCTTCTCGAATGTCTGAGCCGATAAATACGATACGGAAACCGGTCTATTATAGGACCGACTGAACGAAAAAATCAAGGCGGGAAAGGCAGGAGCGATGACACCAGTCCGTCACCTTCCATCCCGGGCGCGGGGCGGCCTGGACGAGGCGGAAACGACCGATCTCCCTCTCGGCCGCCAACACGCTCCGACGGGCATCCCCACCGCTTAGAGGGATGAGGGGGATGCCTCGGGAGCCGCCGTCCGTACATCGCTTACCTCGGCACGTTCGATTGATGCGTCACCGTGATGACGGTATGAATTCCGCCTCGAACATAGAAATCGGCAACCAACTTCATGGACCGTGGCTGGCATGCCTTGACCAGATCGTCCAGGATACGATTCGTGACCGCTTCGTGAAAGTGGCCTTCATTCCGGAATGACCAGAGGTAGAGCTTGAGCGACTTCAGCTCAATGCACAACCGGTGTGGCACATAGGTGAGGCTGAGGGTCGCGAAGTCGGGCTGGCCGGTCCTCGGGCAGAGGCAGGTAAACTCCGGGCAGGTCATCTGGATCTCGTAGTCACGCCCCGATTCAGGGTTGGGAAAGGTGTGGAGCTCTTTCGATGGCTGCGTCGGCACGGCGCGTCGTTTCTCCTACACGAGTTCTTGTTCTCAGCGAGGCGGCGCTTCAATGTCGGTTCGGGCATCCATCGTCCAAGAAGGGCGCAGCGAGCAGCGCCCTTACCTACGCGGAAAGTATAGGGCCTTCTATTGCGATAGCAAGGAGTTTTTGGCTATCTGGATTGATCTATAGAAATGGGTTGTAGGCAGCACTCGTGAAATGGCCGCGCCAAGATCCTCAGTTCTCGTGAGTCACACCCCTACGAGATCCCGGCCCCACCCGTAATACGGCAAGCGGACTTGGAGGCGGCGTAGGGTGAGAGCCGCTGCACCGTTAGATAGGCTGTGCTATCGGGAT
>JBGQJI010000096.1:0-9342 GCA_041498975.1 Methylomirabilis sp. (SeqCode) | reverse complement strand
GGCCAGATTGCTTCGCGGAGTCTACACTGAACACATTCGTTCCCCTCAGCGCAGGCTCCGTGAATGTGCTCGCAATGACGATTGCTACTTCTGTTCTTGGCCGACATCGCTGCTTTGCGGGCACGACGAATACACCATAAGGTAGCCGCCCATCCCAAGCTGGGTGGCCAAGAGGCCGAGAGCTAAACCGATCAGGTTAACCGGCAGGTAAGAGACCACCAGAAAGAGAACTGCCGCCGCCCCCATCAGTCTGACCAACGACCAGACCCACCAGTTCCGCCGGCCACCCCTCGCTGGGGCGGGACGCTCCGTGAAGCGGGCAACGGCGGCGACAATGAGGCGAAAACTGACCAGGCTCACAAGGGCACCGGAGGCAAAACCCAGTGCCCAATCCCACATCCGGAAGGCTCCGAAGGCGACGAGCCCGATGGCAACGGTACCGAGCGTGCCCGCCATCGTACCTCGGACAAAACGCTCCCGCTCTTCCATATCAGTTCACAGCTCATCGTTCAGGGTCCACAGAAACAGAAGATGTCGTGTCAACAGATCGCGCGACCTCTCCGTCAACCGTGGACCGTCGACTGTCAACTAGCATGGGTTCGCAGGCCGCTGGACTAAAAAAGCTGCCAGCCCGCTAGCCGCAGGCCGGACAGCTCTCAAGCTCGTGAAAAGCGGCCCAAGCTTGCCCGATAGATGGAGGTTTGTCAAGGCTTTTTTGGCCAGCGCATCCCCTCAGATCGCGCCCGCAAGCGGCTGCTGGGCACCCAGGTGAGCGAGCGTTTCGCCCACTATCGCGTCCGGATCGGCCCCCTCGGCTTCACCCTCGAACGAGAGGATCAGCCGGTGGCGGAGGGCCGGCAGGGCAATGCTTCTCACGTCTTCGAAGGCGACGTTGAACCGGCCGTCCAAGAGCGCGTTGACCTTCCCTGCCAAGGCCAACGCCTGCGCCCCTCTCGGGCTCGAGCCGTACCGAACACATCGCCGGACCATCTCTGGAGCGCCGGCGTCATCAGGATGTGTCGAGAGGACCAGCCGGGAGATGTACTCCTTGACCGCCGAGGCCAGGACCACTTCACGGACAAGGGATTTCATCGCCTCGACCTGTTCACCATTCAGGACCCGCTGGACCTCCGTCTGAGACGGCTGGGTGGTCTGATCGATGATCTCAGACAGCTCTTTGAGGTTGGGGGTTGACACTTTGAGCTTGAAGAAGAACCGGTCGAGCTGGGCCTCAGGAAGAGGGTAGGTCCCTTCCATCTCTATGGGGTTCTGGGTGGCCAGGACGAAGAAGGGGCGCACGAGCGCGTGGGGAACGCCGCCCACGGTGACGGACCGCTCCTGCATCGCCTCCAGCAACGCCGACTGGGTTTTAGGGGTGGCTCTGTTGATCTCATCAGCCAGCACCACCTGCCCGAACAGTGGTCCTTTCTGAAAACGGAACTGTCGCCCGCCCTCGGGCGAGTCGATGACGACGTTCGTCCCGATGATGTCGGCAGGCATCAGATCCGGAGTGAACTGAATTCGCGAGAACTGCAGTTCCAGGCATTGGCTGAGGCTCTTCACCAGCAGCGTCTTCCCCAGCCCCGGCACCCCTTCCAGGAGCACATGACCGCCGGCAAAGAGGCTGACGAGGACCCCATGTACCACCTCGTCGTGTCCGACGATCGCCTTGCCGATCTCGCGCTTGATCGCCCGGAGGGCCAGGCGGAACTCTTCTGCGCGCTCGCTCGCGGTCATTCGTCCTTCCTTTCGCCCGAATTGCCCCTGAGTTTCTTCAGGTGCTTCTTCGCGATGTCCAACCAATCCTTCTCCGAAGATTGCTCCGGCGCAACCTGAATGTACCGTTCCCAGGCGGCGACGGCCAGGTCGCGATCCAGCCGCTCCAGCGCCATAGCCAGCCCGTAGAGAGCCGACGGATGCTTGGGGTCGAGCTGGAGCGCGCGTTCATAGATGTCCGCCGCCTCCCTATAGAGCCCCTTTTCCTCATACAACTCCCCGAGGTTCAGATAGGCCTCCAGGTAGCGCGGGTCGATCTTGATGGCCGTCTGATACTCGGCGACGGCCTCGTGATAGAGCCCCTTCTCGTTGTAATAGAGCCTGCCTAGACCGAAGTGGATCCGGGGCTCATCGGGTTCGAGCGCGAGCGCTTTCTGGTAGGCCGCGACGGCCTCATCATGCTTGCCCTGCGCGCTCATCACTTCGCCGAGGGCGACGAAGGCCTCGGCATATTCCGGGTCCAGCTCTGCGGCCTTCCCGTACGCCTCGATCGCCTGCCCATAGAGCCGCCTCGGGCTGGTGAAGAAGAGATCGCCGAGGTTCTTATAGGCTTCGGGGAGATTCGGGTCCAATTGGATCGCCTTCCGAAATTCTCCAGCCGCCCGCCACCGGTTGTTCATCGCCATGAAAACCAGGCCCAGCTCCTGGTGCGCCAGAGCGAAATTGGAGTCGATGCCGATTGCCTTAAACAGGAGCTCCGCCGCCAGGCCATACGCCTCCTTGGTATGCAGGGTATGCTGGCGCCGCGCTCGCGCATAATAGGCGTAGGCGACCAGCGAATCGGTCGGTCTTGCGAACGCTGCGACAATCCGTGCCTGCTCAGCCTTGCTCGCGGCAACCCCGAGCCGTTCCACGACAGCCTGTGTGAGCCGGCCCTGAACCGCAAAGAGGTCGGAAATGGCGACGGGGCCCTCCTCCAGCGCTCGCGGCTCCCGTCGCTCGGCCAGATCGATGATCCTCGCCTGAAGCCGGACCATCGCGCCTTCTGTCCGGAATCGCCCGTCGATCACGACATCCGCCGAGAGGCTCTTGGCTGCCAGGAGCAGCGCGCCGGAGGCGGCCTCGCCCCACCGCACCCCATGTCGCTCCATGGCCTGGCTGAGGGGCCCCGGCTCCACAACCCTCAAGCCGCGGAGGGCACCCAGGCCTCTGCTCATCGCCTCCGACAAGCTTTCCCCCAGCTCCTTGTCGCTCGAGGACGGCGCAAGGGGCTGAAAGGGCGGAAGGGCCACCACAATCCGTCCTCCTGGGGCGCCTTCGCCGGGTGACGACACCAGCGAAACGGCCACGAGCGCCAGCGCCACCGAAACCTCAGCCCGCCTACGGATCGCCCGCGCCATCCGCCTCACTGTCGCTCCCGACCCGCCCGGCTGATACTCGTGCGGCGCGTGGTGTGCGTCGTCGTGCCACCAATGGTGCGCGTTGTCAGACGACGAACCGCCAGGTCGGCCAGCAGCGCCACCATCGCCAGCATCAAGGCCCAGGGCCACGCCTCAACGCTGCTGCTGCCCCGCCGGCGATTCAACCGGAAAGATTCGGAGGCATCCGTGAGCATCGCCCCGCCGGTTCTCCTCGCCAGATCCTGGAGCAGCCGATCATTGACCGAGAGAACCCGGTGCTCTGCAGAGTAAGGGACGACGAGGTTGAGCACTCGAGACCCCACCGTGCGCTCACCTCTTCGTTGCGAGATCCCGATCAGGTAGGCCCCCTGGCCTTCCGCAGGAAAGGCCCCATGATACCGGCCCGGTCCCGTTTGAACAAGCGGGAAGACGTTGCGGCGCTCGTCCGGAAAGACGACCCCCACCTCTGCATCCAGGAAGTTGGTGAACTCTCCTCGCTGGTTCGCGGCTTCCAGCGCGATCTCCCCTCTGCCCTCCCTGGCCTCGACTGTGATGGTGACCTCTCCCCGGCCGCCGCTCCTGAGAATCCAGCGCACAAGCTGAGAAAACAGCTTGCCATACATATCCCATTTCAACCACAGCACACCCCATTTCGCCTTGGCGTCAGAGGTGAACGCGGCTGCTCGCCCCACCCCATAGCGCCAGACGGCCAGCACCGGGTCTTGCTGGTGCGAGACCAGAAGGGTTTCTGCGGTTAGCTTCGGCGTGGTGGCCACGTACCCACCCAGGGGGGGGACTCTGTCCCACTCGATCTCTCTCAGGACCTCATGGTGGCCGTGGCGAACCGCGGGTCTGAACGGCTGCTCGATCAAGCTGGCCTTGCTGGCCAACTGCGTCTCCAGTGCGAAGATCCGCGGGATGCTGTACACGTCTTCTGTGTAGTAATACCGCCCGCGGCCCCACCGGCTGACCTCCCGCATCAGTGCGATGCCGGCCTCCGAGCTGATTGCCACCGAGGAAAGCGTGATCCTGTCGCGAGCCATCCGTCTGACCAGGCCGACGAAGTCGGCATCGCTCGATTCCCCGTCGGAGAGGATAACGATATGCTTCAGGAGCGCTTCCCGATCGTACAGGGCTTCATATGCCTCCTTCAGGGCGGGAAACATCTCGGTCCCGCCGCCTGTCTTGATCGAGGCGATCTCCCGCAGGATCCCATCCTTGTTCTTCGCCGGGCCGATCGGAACGACCCAGCTCCAGGCCGTGTCGAACGCGATGACTCCCAGTTCGTTCCGCTCGTCGAGGAGTTCTACCACGAGCTGGGAGGCCTCCTTTGCGAGATCAAGGCGAGTGGACTGGCCCACGGCCGTTTCCATGCTGCCGGATCGGTCGATCAGCAAGACGATCGCCAGCGAGGGCACCTCGATCTTCTGCCGCGATTCCATGGTGACTGGAAGCGCCTCCTCGATCGGCGTCCTGTAATAACCCCCTACCCCGAAGCTCTCCTCGCCTCCCAGCATCAGCAGGCCGCCGCCTTCATCCCTGACATAGCTTCTGATCGTCTCCATCTGCGCTTTCGTGAGCCGAAGGGCCGAGACATTGCTCACGATCAGGGCGTCGTAGTCGGAGAGGGCGGCGAGGCCCCTGGGGATCCCATCGAGGGCCACCTGCTCCACCCGGATGCTCTGGGCCCTGAGGGCGTCGGCCAGGGGTCTTCCCTGCTCCCGATCCTTCTCGACATACAGGACCCGGGGTCGCCCGCGGGCCGCCACGACGCCGACTGCCCGGTTGTTCTCCTCGATGATGTCGCCCGGCGCCTCAAGACGAGCCTGGTACACATGGAATCCCTCCGCGTCGAGCGACTCCTGGAATGAGAAGGTGTTCTTGCCTTGCCTGAGCTGAACGGACCTGGACCCGACGTAGTTGCCGTCGCGATAGAGGAAGAGCCGGCCCTCGCCCTCGCGCGTGCTGCGGGCTGCGATCCGGATGACAAAGGGCTCGCCCTGCTTGACCTCCTGAGGGAGGCTCATCTGCTCGACTAACACCTCTCCCTGATCTGCGCCACCCACCGGCATCGGGTAGATCCCTACTCCTGCCGCTTTCGCCTCCTTGGCCGCCTCCAGCGCCGACCCTCGGTTCTCGTTGCCATCGGTCAGCAGCACAAGCCGCCTGGCGCCCTCGAACGGCAGGACCGCCAGGCCGAGACGGATCGCGCTGGCGATGTTTGTGGCCCGGCCATCTGGGAGGATCTCCAGCTTCTCCGGCAGGACGTTCCCCTTTTCCGGACGTGCCTCCATCTTGGGGCTAGCGGCGAAGGCGATCAGGCCGACCGAGTCCTGCGGCCTGCGGTACCGAAGCGCGTTGCGGGCGCTCTCTAGCGCCTGCAGCTTCCTGTCGAACGCAAGGCTGTCGGAGGTGTCGAGCAGAAACACGACGTGGAGCGCGTCGGACGGCAGCCGGACCTGAATCCCTAACACCCCGAGCCCGATCAGCGTCAGGACGGCCGCCCGGAGAGCCAGCGAGAGGACCGAGGCCGTTTCCCGCATCCGCCTGTAGTAGAGGATCGCCTCGGCGACAAGTGCGAGCAGCGCGGCGGCGGCCAGAGGCATCCACAGCTCTCGGTGGGATTGATAGATCGGCTCGGCCACCTCGGTTCCAGCGGAAGCTGCGGCTCCCCGGCCCGGGGCCAGATTCGACTCCTCCTCATCCAGCAGGTTCACGGCATACCGTCTCGACACCGGCCCCGCCCGGACGGTGTAAATCCCTGTCTGGCGGGTCTCGCCGTAGACAAGCTGCCCTGCTTCCAGTTCGGCCGCACGCCTCCGGCCCAATGGGTCGAGGATGGCCGCCGCCCGCATCTCCGGGGGAGCATCGAGCGTGATCGCCTCCCCGGGCCTGAGCTGCAGGTGGAGGTCTTCCAGGCGATTCGGGTACAGCCAGCGAAGGGCATTGCTCACAAACAGGGGGAAGGCCGCTCGAACCGGAAGGTCGGAGCGGGAGAAGTCGAAGCCGACGAAGATCGCCCTGACTCCCCCATCGTCCCAGGTGTAGACCAGCGGGGTGAGGGAGGATTCCACCACGGCCCTCCCGCCCCCGAGGGGCCTGACTTTCATCGCCTGCTGGACCACCAGCCCGGAGAGGTCGAGGTAGCGCATCGCTGGGTGTTCACGCTCCCAATCCAGAATGGCCGGCATGTCGGCGCTGCCAACCTGCCTCAGCGGGGCATTGCGTGGCAGTGACCGCACCAGCAGATAGCGGCCAGGCGGAAGCGTTGCTGGAGCGTAGCTGTCCAGCACGACCACGTCCGCCTCCCAGGACTCGGGGGGGAATGTCTCTGGCGCGCCCACCTGCAGCATGACTTGGGGATCGACCCTGAGCGCCCGCTCCAGAAAGAAGTTGCCTCGCGTCAGCAGCAGGACCCTCAGGAGGTGCGGCTCGGGCAAGACGACATGGGCGCGATTATCAGTCTGCAGGTCATCCTGAAGCCCGATCTCTGCCCGGAGTATTCCGCCACCCCGGTGTGTAAAGGGGATCACGAAGGACCGTCTGACCTGGGGGGGGAGATCCACCCGCTGCTCGGTCAGGGGCACGCCGTCCAGCAGGAGGCGGAGCGCGAAGCTCTTCGGCTCGGCGGCGAAATTGCCGAGCGCCAGGAAGGCCTGATGCTCAAGGGCGCCGTAGAGACTCTTCCGAACCTCCAGGGCTGTGATCCCGACATTATCGCTCCGCCGCCCCACCACATGCCATCGCAGGGGAGGCGCACCGCCCCCAGGGATCTGGAGGGGGGCGAAGGCGGCATCGGTGAAGAGGTGGATCTCTGCCGGCGGCCCCGTCCGGCCCAGCTCCAGGGCCATGCCAACGGCCTCTTCGAGCCGGCCGGATACATCGCCTGGCAGCATCCCCTCGATGGCCCGGCGAAGGACGCGGCGGTCCTCGGTAAAGGGGACCAGGACGATCGGCTGGGACGAGGCTTCCAGGACCATCGCCTGCTTGCCAGGCGGCATCGCCGCTACTGTTTCCAGGGCCTGGGCCTGCGCGGCGGCGAACCGACCCCCAGGCAGATCTGTCGCCTTCATGCTGGCAGATGTATCCAGGATCAGCACAGCGCGGGGGTACCCGCTGACGCGCAGGGTGACGGTGGGGCGGGCGAGGGCAAGCGTCAGGGAGACCAGGGCCAAGATCTGCAGGAACAGGAGAAGATTCAGGCGGAGCCGGCGGGAAAGGGCGCTGGTTGCCCGCTCCCGAATGGTGGCGTCCCAGAAGCGAAGGGTCGCGACCCTCACCTCTCGCCGCCTCACCTGAAACAGGTGCAGGAACAGGATCAACGGAATGCTGAGGAGGAGGAATAAGGCAATCGGGTTGGCGAAGGTCATTGGAGAAACCGGCTCTCCCGGAGATGGTGGAAGATCAGCTCCTCGAGGGGAGACGCCGTGCTGGTGCGAAGGTAGTTGACGCCGTGTCGGCGACAGAAGCTCTCCGCCTCGTGGCAGAACGCGCGGAGGTTGCGCTGGTAGCCCTCGACGGCGGCCCGATCGACCGTGATATCTTTGAACGCGCCATCCTCGCAGTCCATCAGGCGCAGATCGCCGTCCAGGCTCGGTCGCAACTCCTCCTCCGAGAACAGGTGCAGGAGGTGGACTTCGAACCCGCGGCGCAGAAGCGACTTTAGCCCCTGCTGATATCCGATCGGGTCGAGCAGGTCCGAGATTAGGACCGCTGTCCCGGCCGTGCGGCTTTCCAGGGCGTACCGCCCAAGGGCGGCCCCAAGGTCTGTCTGCCCCGCCGGCTTGACCTGTCCCAACGCCCTCAGCAAGGGGAAGACTTGGCTCTTCCCGCGCCTCGGGCGAATCGTCTGCGTCAGGCCAAGGCTGAAAAGGCCGATAGCCACGCGCTCGAGGTTCACCAGGCCGATGAAGGTAAGGGCCGCGGCGGCCTGTATCGCATACTTAAGCTTCGGCGGTGAACCGACACCCATCGAGCCGCTGGTGTCGATCAGCAGGTGCAGGCACAGGTCCTCTTCCTCGATAAAGAGTTTCAGGACGAGCCGGTCCAGGCGGCTATAGATGTTCCAGTCGACGTAGCGGAGGTCATCGCCGGCCACATACGGCCTGAAGTCCCTGAACTCCGCTCCCGCGCCGTCCCTTCGGCTTCTGCGCTCGCCCTTGGCGCGGCCGACGATGCTCTTCCGGGCGAGCAGGCTCAACCGCTCCAGCCTTCTGAAGAACGCTTCGTCGAAGAGCGGCTCGTTCGCAGTCATTGCTGCTCCAGCGACCTGAAATACTCTTTTACCTGCTCCCGGTAGTTGAACGGCACGCGTTCCTTGCTCAGCGCCTCTTCTGCCATCTGGCGGTAGTGCGTCAACGTCTCCATGTAGGGCAGGCGGGAGGGGCTCTTCGCCCCTGCGCCCCACAGGTCGGTGTCGTAGGACTCCTGTTTACCCTCACGCCCCTGGCCGGCGAGCGAGCTGTCCACCTTCGGCGAATCTATCCTGGGAGTCGGGCGGTCTCTGGCTTGGGGAGAAGGAGACCGTCCGGGCCGCGAGCCCTTCTGCTGGCCCTCCTCCCGTGGGCCATCTGGCCAGCCCTCCTTTTCCCCTTCCCTCTCACCTCCCGCAGAGTCTGGGCCGGGCGCCGGCTTCAGCCTCTGCCCTCCCTCATCCGTGCCGGCCCCCCTTTCGCGAAGCCGACTCAACGCCCGTTCGAGGGCCTCCAGGCGTCGATCCGAGGGGGACGCCTCCTGACCGGAGAAGTCCCCGGACCTCTTCTCCCCGTCTGGCGGGCCCTGACTCTCGGTTCGACGGTTGAGGCCCTTCAGCGCTTCCATCAGTCGCTCCAACTCCGCCCCCGAGGGCTTACCCAGGCGAGCCTCCCGCAGCGCTTCCTGCATCCTAAGAATCTGCGCCTGGCTTGGGCTCTGGGTGTAATCCCCCTGCAGATCCGGGAAGGCCGGGGAAGGCGCAAGCAGTCTCAGCCGCTCGTCTCCCTTCCTGAGGAAACTGGCGAAGTCGGGGCGCCTCGACCCGATGGCCGTGTCCTTGTAGGTGGCGGCAGGGTCGTCCCAGGCTTGGCGCGGCGCGGGTCGGCCGGGACTGGCCTCTTTGCCCTCCCGCTCGCGGGGCTCCTTCGGGAACCCCCAGTGTCGGCTGTCCGGCCGGGCTGCTTCGGCGGCGCGAGGCTGCTGTTCCTCATCCGAAGTGGGGCTTCTCAGAAAGACAAGGGATCCTGGAATC
>JBGQJI010000095.1:0-9627 GCA_041498975.1 Methylomirabilis sp. (SeqCode) | reverse complement strand
GGGCGAGAACAAGACAAGCTTGCCACGATTCCCTTCGAGCGTGGAGTGACCGGGAGCCCCCTCCTACCAGGGATCGTGGGCTATCTGGAGTGCAAGGTCAGATCCGCCCTGGATGGCGGCGCCCATCTTTATTACCTGGCCGATGTCCTGGAGGGGCGACTCATGGCCGACCGGGAGCCACTCCGCTTCCAGCACCTGCTCAAGGTCCTGCCACCGGAGGACCTCGCCACCATGAGCCGGCTCCTCGAGCAGGACATCACGCGCGACCTTGTGCTCCTCAGGTGATCGGGGAGGGGTGGAATCCGTATCTCAGGCGGTTCGAGACACCCCTTGGGCACCCCACCAGCAGGCCATCCGCCCTCGGGCTTACTTCGAGACATCGATCAAGTACGGCCGAGAACGCAAGGAGGGCACGATGACGGGAGGCTCGGGCCGGGAACTCGTTGTGCACGCCGGAGGAACCGGCCGTAGGAGGTTTCTCACACGCGTTATGCTGGGGACGGCCGGCACGGTCGCCACGTGGCTGGTTTCCAGGTTTCACGGCTTTACGCCTGCACTCGCTGCCGAGGATCATGCACCTGGGCCACCGACCCCAAGCCCCCGGAAGAAATGGAGCCACGAAGACTATATGCGACGGGCCATCGCACTGGCAAGACAGGTCCCGCGGCTCCCATTCGGCGCTGTGCTCGTCCGACGGGCAATGGGCGGGATTGTCGCGGAAGGGTTCAACCGGTCGTCCGAAAGCCCCACCTTCCACGGCGAGATCGATGCGATCAATCGCTGTGCGGCTGCGCATCCCTCAATCGACTGGACGGAGTTGGACCTGTACACGACCGCAGAACCGTGCCCGATGTGCCAAAGCGCCATCGAGTGGGCCGGAATCGCCACGGTCTATTACGGCACGTCGATCCCGTATCTGAAAGACCGTGGGTGGTGGCAGATTGACATCAGGGCTGAAGAGGTCGCTCGTCGAACACCGTTTCGGCGGACCACAATTGTGGGCGGCATTCTCGCGCGAGAGTGTAACGCGCTCTTCGACACCGCTCCCGAAGGCACCTTCAAGAGGTGAAATCGGCAGATCGGGCTGCCAGAGGGATACGGGCTCAATCCTGAACTGAGGCTTGCGCTGGTCGTTCAATGAGTAAAAGACCGGCAGGGAATGCCTTTGACCACTTCACAATGTAGGACGGAATAGAAAGTGACGTAGAGGCGAAACGCCTCTCGACTTATGGTCGAACCATTTATTGGCAGCACGATGGGAGGGTGACTTCGTGGGCGAAAAGGTCGTCAAAACCGAGCAAGAGTGGAAGCAACAACTGACGCCGGAGCAGTATCAGGTCACACGGCAGAAGGGAACCGAAAGGGCCTTCACGGGCAAACACTGGAGCACCAAAGCCAGTGGAACCTACCAGTGCGTCTGTTGCGGCCATCCCCTGTTCAGTTCAGACACCAAGTTCGACTCTGGCACCGGGTGGCCAAGCTTCTGGGCCCCGATCGCAAGAGAGAACATCACGACCGAGAAGGATGACACCTTCTCCATGCGGAGAGTGGAGGTGTTGTGCAGCAAGTGCGACGCCCACCTCGGCCACCTCTTTGAGGACGGACCAGAACCAACAGGGCTGCGCTACTGCATCAATTCCGCCTCCCTCAGGCTCGAAGAAACAAGGTGAGTCACGGATAAGGACAGGGGAGGCAGGCAGTCAGGCGGCCGTCACATGAGGGGCGCCCAGCCGCGCCGGCGCCTGCTCCGGGGACATCTCGACCTCCAGCCACCGGCTGAGGCGGGACATGCTGTAGGCGCAGATCCAGTACACCACCGCGATGAAGAGGTACATCTCGAAGGGGCGGACCTCCCGCTGGTTGACGATCTGCGCCGCCTTGGTGAGATCCATCATGCCGATGATCGAGGCCAGCGACGTGTCCTTGAACAGGACGATGAACTGCGTGACCAGCGAGGGGATCATGTTCCGGATGGCCTGGGGGAGGATCACGTGGACCATCATCTGCCCATAGGTCAGCCCTGCCGCTGCAGCCGCGTCAACCTGGCCGCGCGGGACCGATTGGACCCCGGCGCGGACGATCTCCCCGAGGTAGGCCGCCTCGAAGACCACGAAGGCGGCAAGGGCCACAGCGTATTCCGGCAGCCGCTGGCCGGTGATCTGGGGGATGAGAAACCAGAACCAGAAAATCACCATCACCAGCGGCACGCCCCGGAAGAACTCCACGTAGAGCACCGCGGGGTAGTGGATCCAGGACCGCTGCGCCAGGCGGCACAATCCGATCATGACGCCAAGGATGGACCCCAGCACCATGGCGGGAATCGCCAGCCGGAGTGTCCCCCCGCCGAAGCTTCCGATCCCGAGGAGTCCCTGGAGCAAGAGGAACTTCCAGTTGCCGATGATGGCGCTCCAGTCGAAGCTCAATGTTCCCCCAACCCGGACCGGGCGATCAGGCCCGGGATGCGAAAGTGCCGCTCCACCTGGCCCATGACAGACGCGACGGTAAGGCAAAGAACCAGGTAGATGAGCGTGCCCGCGGTGAGGGCCTCAAGCGCCCTGGCGGAATAGGTCTCGATCTGGCGGGTCATGAAGGTCAGTTCCGCCACCCCGATGGTGAGGGCCAGGGAGGAGTTCTTGAGGAGGTTCAACGCCTCGTTGGTCGCGGGCGGGATGATCAGGCGCAGGGCCATCGGGATAAGGATGTGTCGATAGGCCTGCCCCAACGAGAGCCCGGTGGCGACGGAGGCCTCGAGCAGTGTCTTGGGGATGGACTGGATCCCGGCCCGGATCACCTCGGACATCCGGGCCCCGTGGTAGACACTGAGAGCCACCACAGCCGACCAGAATTCAGGGCCGTGGAGGTTCAGCCAGCCCTGAGCGGCGCGAGGCAGCGCCTGGGGGGCGCCGAAGTACCAGAAGAAGAGCCAGACCAGGAGCGGGACGTTCCGGAAGAACTCCACGTAAAAGGTGGCCAGGGCTCGCAGGGGTCGGAACGGCATAGTCCGGAGCGTGCCAGCGAGGATCCCGAGGCCGCAGGCGAAGACCCAGCCCAGGGCGGAGAGCCGAAGCGTCGTCCAGATCCCCTGGACGAGCCACCGGCCATTCTCCCCGGTCCAGAGGACGCTCCAGTTAAAGTCGTAGGGCATAGGGAGAAATGTTTGGAGGGGCACGGTCGGAAGCCCGAGCGCGCCGGGAAGACATGCCGGGCCCCGGAGCCTGTGCCTTGCTGTGTAAGTTACCTCGGAACCACTTGCAACATCAGGAAAGACCTCACCCTGTCGCTCAGCGGATAGGGGACTTCACCGTTGGGCCCGAACCATTTGTCGTAGAGTTTGAAGTACTCACCGCCCTCGATCGCCTCCATCAAGGTGTTGTTCACAATCGCGCGGAAGTCAGAATCATTCTTCTTCATGGCCATCCCGTACGGCTCGTAGCTGTAGAAATCGCCCACGATCTTCCACTCCCCCGGATTGGGCGCCTTGGCCTTCAATCCGGCGAGCTGGACGCCGTCGTTTGTGTAGGCGTCCACGCGCCCCTGGGCAAGGGCGGTGAAGGCCGCCGACTGGTCCTGGAACACCACGAGCTGGACCTGTGGGACCCGCTCGCGGAGGATTCGCTCGTTGGTCGAGCCCTGTTGGGCGCCTATGCGCTTGCGCGCGATGTCCTGAATGCCTCGAATCGTACTCTCCTCCCTCACCAGAAACTGGGCCCCGGTCACGAAAAAGGTCAGGCTGAAGTCAACGCTGTCGCGGCGCGCGCGGGTGTCGGTCATGGTGCCGGCGATGAGATCCACAGCTCCGCTGGACAGGAGCGGGATCCGTGTCGCCGGCGTACTCTCATTCAGCTCGAACCTGATGGGCTTGTGCACTCTCTTCTCGATGGCCTTGTGTACCAACCTCGCCAGGTCAATGGAAAACCCGACCCACTCGTTCTGCTTGTTGACATAGGCGAAGGGAGGCGAGCTGATCCGGGTCCCGACGGTGAAGACCCCCGTCCGGTTGATTTTCTCCAGCGTGGCCTCCGCCGCCCAGCCGGCCACCGCCAAGCCAAGGACCACTGCCGCTACAACCGCTAGCCGCAACGCGCGTCGCATCTGCCTCCTCTTTTCCTCGCCCGGTCCCTTGTCAGCATTCAGCGCTCCGCGGTCAGTTTTCGGCCCATCTTTTCTTTCCCTGGCTGATGGCTGAAAGCTGAAGGCTTCTTCTAATGCACCAGGATCTTGTTCAAGAAGGCCCGCGTCCGGTCTTCCTTGGGGTTGGCGAAGAACCCCTCCGGCCTGCCTTCCTCGACGATCCGGCCCTCGTGCATGAAGATGATCCGGTGGGCCACCTTCTTGGCGAAGCCCATCTCGTGGGTCACCACGACCATGGTCATCCCCTCTTGGGCCAGTTCGACCATCACGTCCAGAACCTCGCTGATCATCTCCGGGTCCAGGGCCGAGGTGGGCTCGTCAAAGAGCATGATCTTGGGCTGCATGGCCAAGGCCCGCGCAATCGCCACCCGCTGCTGCTGGCCCCCGGAGAGCTGGGCCGGATAATCGTCGGCCTTCTCCGGGATGCCGACCTTGGCCAGAAGGGCCTTGGCGCCTTGGTCTGCTTCCTCGCGGGACAACTTGCGGACCTTCATCGGGGCGAGGGTGATGTTGCCGAGGGCGGTCATGTGCAGATAGAGGTTGAACTGCTGGAAGACCATGCCGACCTCGGCCCGAAGCTTCGTGATGTCGGTTGCCGGGTCACTGAGGGACATCCCGTTGACCATGATCTGGCCCTGCTGAATCGACTCGAGCCCGTTGATGCATCGGATGAGAGTGCTTTTGCCGGACCCGCTCGGGCCGCAGATGACGACCACCTCGCCCGCCCGAACCGACAGGTCCACATCCCGCAGGACGTGAAGCGCCCCGAACCATTTGTTGACCGATTGGAACGTGATCATGCAAATAGCCTCTCGTTGCGCCGCAGGCCGTATCGACGATGGGACATTGCTACGGAGATGGAACAGCCCAAGACCCAACCCGACGCGCCCCGTACCCCCCGCTTGGCATACCTTGATATCCTTCTTCCGCCCCTGTGTCAAGAAAGCATCTTCGACGGAACATTGAAGGAAGCCCTCTGGCGAAGGGGCAGTCGCACACTGCAAGTGCAACTTGTTCGAGGACTTCTATCTAAATAATGGGACCAACCAGGGAGGACTAGGTCCTTTTTCCCTTAAGAAATACGCCGAATGGCCGATTGCGTTGAAGAGCTTTGCATATTATAAGTATGCGTGCCAGTGCCCCCTTATCTCACCCGACCTAACGCTCCCAGGTCTTACGTAGTACTACGAAGGTGGCATAGGTCAACTTGCAGACGTTGAACTTCCCCACCGGGTTAGCCTGGCGGGCCGTTCGGCCCAGTAGCCCGGTTGAAATGGGGAGGCTCTGAGGGTTTTCGCTGTCTCGATCCCGACAACCAATCACGTAAGACTTGTTACCTACGGAGGTAGGCGGTGAAACGACGGACCGTCCTGGCAATAGCTGCCCTGGTTACTCACCTGATGTTTATCGGCGGGACACGGTTGCGGGCTGATCAAGCCGACTGCCCACTAGGCACCTTCGACCTGGGTACGAATGAATGCCAACTCTCAACGGCGGCCATCCCCCCCAGCGGGACTCTTACCTTTGGTCATACGCTCCATCTGTTTCCCACCGGCAGCATCACCGTCACGCCGGCAGACGGCGGTAGTTTGACGCTGAATATCATCGGTGGCCTGACCATGGACATCGGCGCCAAGATCTCGGGTGATGTATTTACCGCTGGCGGGGTTGGCGCAGCGATTATCGTCAAGGCAAGCGGTGACATCCTGTTACACGGCAACGGGACAACCGGTGCGCAGATTACGTCGAACCAGTCGGCCGGCTCGTGTACTGGCGGCAGCGCCGGCAATATCACCTTGACAGCGGGCGGGAACATCACCACCGAGGCCGGTTCTGTGATTTCATCAGGAGGCACCAAGGGCGGGAGCCCCGCTGGCTCCGGCGCGCCGTGCCCGGCGGGAGCGATCGTCATCGTCGCCGGTGATGCCAACGGTGATTTGACGGTCGATAGCCCTGGCGTGGTTGACATCGACGGCTTGGTCTCGTCCGAAAGCGTTCTCTCCGGCACCGGTGCAGTGCAGCGCCCGGGCGGAGGGCCGATCACCGTTAAGGCTGGGTGTGGGCTCACAATTAGCGACACGGGCGTCGTCCAAAGCAAGGGCGCGGATCCAGGCGCGGATCTCGTGCATCTCGAGGGCGGCTGCGACGTCAGCATCTTCGGGTTGGTCGAGTCCACGGGCCCCGGGCATGCGGTGCCCAACTCACCGGAGAATCACTGTAACGGCACAATGCGGCCCGGCAAGGTCGCGACAGATAAGTCTACCGGCGACTTGATAAAGCCGACCGCCTGCATCGAGGTGTGGGCAGGAGACACTCTGACGATCGATAGCACCCCACCGCATCAAGGCGAGGTCGGTGCCGACACGGCCGAGTCGGGGGGCCACAAGATCGCCTGGATCGACCTCTTTGCGCGGGGCGACATCACCATCATCGGGTGCAGCCCTACCAGCGCCGACTGTAACCCAGATTATTTCGCCGTGCACGCGAACGAATTCGTCTCGAACTCTCAGGGCAGCACGATCACCGTGAAATCGATTGAGGGCCAGGTGGTTGCCAGCGGCTTCGCCATCCAGGCTGACGGTGCCCTCGGCCAGGCCAGCGGCGGCAAGGGTGGAACCATCGATGTGGAGGGGAAACAGGACGTTGACCTGAGCGGTGCCACGCTGGAAGCCAGAGGGGATACGACAGGAGGCGATCCAGACGGCGGGGACATCGGCGTTCGCTCGTTTGGAACCGTCTCGCCTACTGGGAGCATTATCAGCGACACAGCGTCGGTTCTCGATGTCTCAGGAGGCAGCTCATCACCTGAAGGGACTGTCGCCCTTACCGCATGTGGGACAATCGGATTCCCTCTCGGGACGGTGCTGCCAATTACATTGACTCCGACGAAGAATTCAGGCATCGCTTTCTGTGGCGGCGCGCCCACGCTCCCGGAGTACGTCACCCTCCCCACTTGCCTCCAGGTGTGTTTCCCGCCCACGACCACCACCTCCTCCACCTCCACCACGAGCAGCACATTGCAGGAGCTTACGACCACCACCTCTTCGACCACCTCCACCTCGAGCAGCACCTCTACTTCATCTTCGACCAGTACGTCGTCAAGCACCAGCACGACGCGGCCAACTACGACGACCTCGACAACCTCCACCACGAGTACCACGCGACCCACTACGACGACCACTTCCACGTCAACCACCAGCACGACGCGGCCAACTACTACCAGCACGACTACAAGCACCACATCGACGACCATCCCGAGCACCGCTGCCACACGCACACCCGGTTTCTTTCAGACCCACCCAAACATCACGCAGAACATCCTGACATCGTCCGGAGGGCTAAGCGTGTGCGGCGTGCGCATCACTGATATCGACATCGATCATGGCCACTCTGCCCTCGAGGCGCTCTGCGTCTCGCCGCAGGGCAATGGTCGCCTCCAGCTCGTCCGTCAACTCCTCAGCGCCGCACTGAACTCCGCAGGCGGTGGGGCGACTTTCACTAACTTTGCCCGCTGCAACGCCGTCTGCATCGATTCGAGCTCCTCGGGCACCGCGATCGGCTCGTGCATCGACGCGGCGGATGCCTTCAATAACGGTGGAGACAACCTGCCCGCGTCGTTTGACACTGGAGGATCCGCAAACTCCGAACCCTGCAACGCGGCGCGCCGCACTACCTGTACCGTGCTGAGTCCGTCTTCGTGCGCCTCGCCGTAACTCTAATTCTGCACGGGACAGAGAGTCTGGCAGCCGTCCCTTCCTCCGAGTAACGGTTGCGCGCCTTTGTCGTCTGCCGACCGTCGGGCTAGGACGCTCTGCCTTGTCCGGACCCACCCTGCATTCTCCGAAGGTTAAGCGAGCCGCCTAGCGGAAAAAGAGGGCCGCGCGCTGCAATACCTCGCCTTCTTCACTCTCGAGCACCCAAAACCATGACCGGGTTCGGTGCGTCCAGAAGTTTCTTATGACCCCGATCCTTGGCTCTGCCCCAAAGGTCAGGAGAGCTCGTGTGCTCCAGTCAATAGATGCAGAGATGCTTCCCTGTGTCGATAGAAATGACAATGACAAGGTGAGGGGTGGGTCGAAAATAGACAGAACTCGACCTTCAAAAGACCCAAGCTCCGCCCCGTTATGCGGCTGTTCCCAATTGCCAGACGCTGCTGGAACGGCGCGAACCGTTAGGGCACCGGCCGGAAAGGGCGGAACGAAGTAAGCTGCGTCGAAGGACGAGAAAGAGCTTTGATGGGCAAAGAGGCAAGAGATCTCTTGGTGATGCGGCCTCGCCTTATGTGGGGGGCCTGCTCCAGGGTGACCTCCCGACGTTACAGGAGCAGGATGTCCAGAAGGGTGAAGCAGAAGAGGACAATGCTGAGAACGCCGTTCGCGGTGAAGAAGGCCGCGTCGAGTCGCTGGAGTCCATGTCGAATCAGCAGCAGATGCTCGTAGAGGAGAAGGCTGAATGCCAGAATGACCCCTGCCAGGTAGAGATAGCTGAGGCCCGAGAGGGGGATCAGAAGGAAGAGGAAAACCAGCATCAGCCCGTGGAAGGTTCGGGAAATGGCCATCCCGGTCCTGGTCCCGAACCGGGCCGGGATCGAATGAAGCCCCGCGGCCCGATCGAAGTCGATGTCAGCTAACGCGTAGAGGATGTCAAAGCCAGCCACCCAGAGGAGGACGGCCAAGCCAAGGACGACTGGAGTTGTCGCGAGCCGGCCCGTTACGGCGATCCATGCCCCGAGGGGGGCCAAGGCCAGGGCCAAACCGAGGACCAGGTGGGAAAGAGCGGTGAAGCGTTTGGTGTAGGGATACAGGATCAGAATCGCCATCGCAAACGGGGCGAACTTCAAGCAGAGGGGATTCAGCCTGGAAGCAGCCAGGAGAAAGAGCGCGAAGGACGCGATGGTGAAAAGGACCACTTCTCCCCGCCGGACCAGCCTCTTCGGCAGCGCCCGCTCACGTGTCCGGGGATTGATGGCATCGAGCCTCTCATCGGCCAGGCGGTTCATCGCCATTGCCCCGCTCCTCGCCCCGACCATGGCCAGCATAATCCAGACGAGTGTTGGCAGTGCCGGGATTCCCCGGGCCGCCAGGATCGCGCCCATGAAGGCGAAGGGGAGCGCAAAGACGGTGTGAGGGAATTTGATCAGTTCGAGGAAGAGGGCCGTCTTCCGGATGGACGGCCGGAGGACGTTCACTACCACTTCTTCCCTACATGAAGTGTGACGATCCCACCGGTGAGAGTACGGACGCGGACGTCGTGGAAGCCAACCTCTTCCATCATTCTTGTCAGCTCCCGCGAGGACGGAAAGGCCGACACGGAGGCCGGAAGATAGCTGTAGGCCGCCCGATCCCCCGAGATCAGGCCGCCCAGCCACGGCAGCACCCGGTGGAAATAGAAGCGATAGAGCCGGCCGAAGAACGGCCCCTCTGGCATGGCGAACTCCAGGACGATTCCCCGGCCCCCAGGCCGGAGCACCCGGTTCAGCTCAGCGAGGCCCTGCTT
>JBGQJI010000094.1:0-9635 GCA_041498975.1 Methylomirabilis sp. (SeqCode) | reverse complement strand
TGGCCCTGCTGCTCCTCTACTTCGTCTTCGTCGCCAACCCCAGCCACCAGCGGGCGCTGTACGGCGGGGGCCTGGGCCCGACGCTGGCGACCAGCGCGCGGATCGTCGTGCACTACCTCGAGATACTCGTCTTCCCGATGACGCTCAACGCGGACTCCTACGGGGCCTTCCCTGTCTCCCGCTCCCTCGCCGATCCTCAGGGGCTCCTGGCCTTCCTGGTTCTGGGCGCGCTGGGCTATGGGCTGTTCCGCCTGCTCCGGGTGGACCGCTGGGCGACCTTCGGTGGGCTCTGGTTCTTCGTCGCTCTCCTTCCGGTCTCGCAGCTCATTCCCCATCAGGAGCTGGTCGCTGAGCATTTCCTCTATCTTCCCTCGGTCGGGTTTTGCCTGGTTATTGCTCTGCTCATCGAGCGTGGTCTCGCCATCCCCCGCGCCGCGACGACAGTGGCCGCCGCCTTTGGCCTTGTCCTCCTGCTGTTCGGCATTCGGACGGTTCTCCGTAATCGGGACTGGAAGGATGAGCTGACCCTCTGGACGAAGACCGTGCAAGCCGCTCCGCGATCCTACTGGGCCCATCAACGGCTGGGCGATGCCTACAAGTCTCGGGGCCGCTACGAGGAGGCCGTTCGGGAATACAAGGTCGTTCAGGCGTTGACACCCGGCCACGCCGCTGAATTCATCGCGATCGGCGATTCTTATCGGCGGCTGGGACAGCACGACGAAGCGGCGAATGAGTTCAGCAGGGCGTTGGAGGTTTCTCCCAACTCGGTCGCGGCCCGCCTTGGCCTCGCTCAGACGTACGTCGCTATGGACCGTCTCGACAGGGCTCGGGAGGAGTACGTGCGGGTCTCCCGATTCGTTCTCAGGGCCGCTCAGGACTTTCGCGCGACGGGAGACGCAGAAATGGCGGAAGGCCGCCCCACGGAGGCCGTCCAGTCGTATCTGAGCGGACTGGAGTTCAACCCATTCGACCCGGCTCTTCAGATCGGACTGGGGAAGGCCTATGAGGCGCTGGGCCGATACGAAGAGGCGGCGGCGACCTACCGGAGGGCGCTCCAGCTCGATCCCGCCTCTACCCCCGCCAAGGGGCACCTGGACGAATTGAGGAGGACGGCGACTCCAGTCGGCCCTCCGTCCCGGTGACCGCGTGCATCACCGCATTCCAGGCGAATATGGGGAGTAGTGATTGTGGTGCTACTGCTCCCCGTCCGACGTTGACCATCCGGGGAGGCGTTTCAGGTTAATGCTGGTCGCGCCTAGGATGCTCAGTCGAACCACCGGAGAGTTATCTTGGATAGGACTGTGTAGAGTCATGACAAGCCAGACAGGCCCGACAGGCTTGGAGGTCCGGGAACAGCAACGCCAGGAGAGCACGCCCACTCAGACACCGTTTGCCTTCTGGACGTCGGTTCTTGCCATCGTCGGCTGCGGCCTTGTCGCATCGTACCTGATGTACACCAACCTCTCCTATGGCTTGCCATTCTTCTACCACGCGGACGAGCCAGACAAGGTTGTAGCCGCCATGAACCTCGCCAGGGGCAGCGTTCCGAGTAAATTCAGACATCCGCACTTTATGCTCTTTTTCGCAATCCCATTCATCTCGATTGGCGGTTGGCTGGGCGTTCACCCTCTCCTGGCAGCTCGCGCCGCTGTGGCCACCCTTGGGGTGGCGACGGTGTGCCTGCTCTTTGTAGTTGGAAGATCGTTAGCCGGCCGGCTTGCAGGATTCGGCGCAGCGCTCTTGTATGCGACGGCTCCCCTGGCTGTCGTCGCAGCGCACGACTTTAAAGAGGATACCCCGCTGGCCTTCTGGTTGACCGTCCAGATCTACTTCCTCGTCCGGTACCTCCGTGACGCCCATTCTCGCGACCTTTTCCTCGCTGCTGGCGCCCTGGGCGCCGCGATGGGGACGAAGTATCCGGGTGTGATCGGCGTGCCTTTGTTAGCCGGAGCCGGGTGGTTTGGGCCGCAATCGAACGACCGGTGGAAGAGACTGGCAGGAGCTGCGTTCGTTGCGGCAGCCGGGTTCGTGTTGGCGACGGCAAGCATCCTGTGGCATCCGGCCGACTTTCTGGATGGCGTGTCCTATGAGGCCCGGCACGCCATCGTAGGTCACATGTCGCCCCGACCTATTGATGGGAACCAGGATTCCCGGGAATCCTGGAACGGATCGCCGCTGCAGCAGGGGAGAGGCGGTATGAGAATTTCTGCCCCTTCCCACCTGTGGACGTACCACCTGCGCCACAGTCTGGTTCCGGGCATCTCGATCGCCGGCGTGCTCTTGGTGCTGGTCGGGGCGTTCATGGCTGTGACCAGAAGAGACCGGGCGTGGTGGCTCGTGGCCGCAGGGCTGGGCATTTTCTACCTCGTCCATGAAATGCTTCCCCTCAAGCCCCCTCCGTTTGCCGCCAGGTACATGGTAGCCGTGTTGCCATACGCCGCCTTGCTGGTGGGGGGTGCGGTCGCCTTCTCGTGGGAGAACGGCTTCGCTCGGAAAGTGCCCGTGGCCCTCTTGTTCGCGGCGACTCTGATCTTCAACGGCATGGGTTCGCTTCACCAGGTTGCAGCCATGCGGCCGGACACGCGGGATCAGGCGAGGGAGTGGGTCGCGAAGAACATCCCTCATGGCGCGCGCCTCATTCTTCCTGGTAGTATCAGCTACACTCCATTCAGGGGGTCGTACTTACGGCGGGACTTTCCATACGACGTTGTTATCCTTGAGCGCGATTCCTATTCTGAACTCATGACTGAGAGCTCCGATCCAAGGGCCTACCTGATGATAGCCAGCTTCAGCTATCAGCGGTACCTTGACTTTCCTGACCTTAATCCCGACATGTCCCGCTTCTACCGGGTGGTATTCGAGCGCTTCACGCCCTTGGCCACCTTCAGTGTTCCGTTCCGTTCCCTCGGTTTTCACAACCCCACTATCCAGATCTTCCGGTTAAGTGAGACGCCGCACAGTTCGCCACCGGGGCGGTAGCGGTTTATCGATGCGATCGAGTGCGGGCAGGACTTCAGTGATCGAGAAGTTCCTCCCCGTGGCACTGGTGTTGTTCCTGACGGCGGGCGCCCTCTTCATTCGACTTCAGGGCCTCAGAGGCGCCGATGGCGACCTCGACCAGGATGAGGCGCGCCTGGCCCTGGCGGCCCAAGGGGTGCTTGCCACCGGCTTGCCGAAGCTGCCCTCCGGCAGGATCTATACGCGAGGGGCGATCAGCGCCTAC
This sequence comes from Methylomirabilis sp. (SeqCode), assembly GCA_041498975.1. GTDB lineage: Bacteria > Methylomirabilota > Methylomirabilia > Methylomirabilales > Methylomirabilaceae > Methylomirabilis. The sequence goes on along the minus strand of JBGQJI010000094.1, from coordinate 6,412 downwards.
GTGATGGCTCCGTCACTGTGGCTATTCGGGCCGCATGACTTTGCGGCCCGGCTGCCGAGTGCTCTGGCCGGCACACTGCTCATTCCGACGGTGTACGCTCTTGGCCGCGCCGTGGCAGGGCCGACCGGAGGGCTCTGTACAGCGGCCTTTGTAGCCCTCCAGCCCCAACTGATCTTCTGGTCTGACAAGGCGTGGATGCCATCGCTCTTTGTTCTCGTCTTCGTCGGGGCGGCGTACTTGCTCTACCTGGGGTATGGCCAGGACCGATCCAGCATGCAACTTGCCGGCGCGGCATCATTTGTGATCGCCATTTTCGTCCATGAGCTCGCCATAGTGCTGCCGATGGCAGTCCTGGCGACCCTGGCTACCCGGGCCGCGCGACGTGATTTCGATTGGTTCACGGGGCGAAAAAGCGTTGTTGCCCTCCTGAGCCTCGGCTTCGGCCTCCTACTGTTTGTCGTCCTCGCGATTCTCTTGCGAATGGGCACCATCGCTGGACCGGGCTCAGAGTTTTCCGCCTACTTCAAGCCTTCGCTGACGCTGGCGGGACTCGAGTATTACTACGATCATCTGGCCCGAGGCTATCCGCTCCTGCTCGCTGCGGCAGCGCTTGGCATCCCGTTGGTGCTCCGTGTCCCCGGGGCGGGAATGCTTTTCCTGTACATGGCGATGGCGGCTGCGATCGTCACACCGGGGTTTCTGCTGCACAAGTATTCGGAGCGGTACGGCATCATGCTGTTGCCTTTGCTCGGGATCCTCGCGGCATGGTCGCTTGCGGAAGGAATGCGGTTCGTCGGGAGTTGGTGGAAAGACCGTCGTTCTGCCCCGGCGGCTCTGTCAAGTATCGTGCTCGTCATCGCCTTCGGACTGTCGTTAGGGAAGGATCTGTTTGCGGTGACGCGCTCGGCCGAACCTTTCCCCGGGACGTGGCTTGCAGCGTTTCAGGCGCTCGGTCCGGCCCCGGAGGATCTTGTCATGTCCGATGCGCCGACTGTGATCGCCTTCTACAGAGGCAGGGTGGACTATTGGGCACGAATCGAGGGGGAACGGTACGCCTACGTTGCGAACGGTGACGTGAGAGAGCTCTACACTGGTGCAGTGAGGGTTCGCAACGAGCGGGAATTCCAGGGGCTGGCGGACGCCAACGCCGGGCGCAGACTCTGGTACGTGGGGGAGGTCAGGCAATTCTCCTCGGATCGGTATGTTGATCCAGCGCTCCGCGCGCGGTTGCTCCGGACTGCGCAGATCGCAACAACAACGCCAGACCGCTGGGTCATCATGCGAATCGATCTTGGCGCGCGAGCGATGGGACAGCGGTAGCGGCTTCATGTCGATCGGGCGGTCCGCAATCGATCGGCTGGAGCAAAGGGGTGGATCTTGGAATGTTGGGGAGCGGGCAGAGCACTGCTGCTGCGGTAGTCAGTCAAGGCTTGAGGACAGGCGGACGAGCGCGTTGCCTCCCGTGAAAGAGGAGGGCGCCGGAGAGACGTCCAGTTCACCGGAGCGATCGTGAAGAATCTCTGGAACAAGCGCGCAGGGAAATGTGTCAGAAAGCGGGACGATGCCCGGAGGTCGCCCGTGGCGGAATGGGTCCTTCTCATTGCCCTCCTCGTGCCTCTGCTGATCTCGATTGGGCTCCGGGTGCTCCTCCTGTTCAACAGGTGGTTCGATCCAGACGAGTACGCGTACCTCCATCTCGGCTGGATGGTCATGAACGGCTATGTGCCCTACCGGGATTTTTTCGAGCCGCACACCCCTGGCCTCTGGTACCTGCTCGCTCCGCTTGCTTGGCTCTTTGACGAAAGCTCGGCCTACCTGTTCGCTGGTCGCCTCGTCATCTGTCTCGTCACATTCGCCATTTTCTTCATGGTCTACAGGCTGAGCGACACCGGGGCGAGTCGCGCCGCGCCGCTCTTCTCGGTCTTGCTCTTGAACGTGGAGATCACGTTCGTCTGGAGAACCCTCGAGGTTCGGCCGGATCAGATCATGATCCTGGGCTGGCTTCTCGGAGCTTGGCTGCTCATCCGCCCACGTGAAGCCATTCCGCGCCGGGCGTACTGCGCAAGTGGGGCGTGCGTCGGCATGGGCTTGCTGTTCTCGCCAAAGGCGCTGTTTGCGATCGGGTCCCTTGGGGGAGCGCTGCTCCTGCTCCGGCCGGTGGGGCGGGTCCGGGCTCCAGCGTGGAGGGATCTTCTGCTGTTTGCCGTTCTGTCGCTGACCCCTCTGGCCTGCCTGCTGCTCTGGATGTGGTCTCGAGATGAAGGCTGGCCGTTTCTTCTGGTCCAGCAGGCCTTTCTTTACAGCGTTGACTACCCCGAGCATTTCTCCGGCTTCAGATTTTTCTACCCCGCCCTGGTGAGCACCCCTGTGTTCCTGGCATGTGCGGGTGTTGGACTGGTCCTGGCCACTCAGAAATTCCGGCACGCACCCGAGGAGCAGGAGAGGAGGAGATTCGTGATCCTCGCGGCTTCGACGTTGGGGGCGGCCTTGGCTCACTTTGTGTTCATCCCCGCTCCATATTCTCAAGGTCTCCTGCCGCTCATCACATTCCTGTCGATCCTCGGAGGTGAGTGTGGAGGGTGGATCAGCAAGGCGGTCGCCGGGACAGTTGGAGGTGACAGGCGAAGGGTCTTGGCGATAGGTCTGGCGGTCGTGTTCATGGCGGGATCGTTCCATGCCCTGACCTCGATCGCGTCCCAGCAGCAGCCGCTGACAAGGACCAATCGAGAGTATATCGAGTGGCTGATGGGCGTCCAGCGTGTGACTGCGCGGTCGGATGCGATCCTGGACGGGTATTCCGCCTATATCTTTCGGCCACAGGCCTCCTACTACGGGTGGTTGGGAGTTGATTTGCGCATGGCGATCAGGTCAGGAAGGATCAAATACGACATCCCAGAGCGATGCGCGATCAATGGCTGCCCGGTTGTCGTCCTGGACAGGCGAGTGCTGGAGGTGGCCCCATGGATGAAAGAGTATGTGAGGGCGAACTACATCCCCTCCACCGTCGAGGGGATCTTCCTTCGACGTGACCTGAAGGATCGCGCCCCAAGAGCCCCCTCACCTTTATCCTCTCCCTCGGTGGGGGGGAGGGGAGAGGCGGGGTGAGGGGGTGCGCCGACTTTCATGCCCATGGGCCTGCCCTGAGCCCTGTCGAAGGGCGCGCCACAGGCGCATGAGGTATTGCTTCGCGGAGTGTACACCGAACACACTCGTTTCCCTCAGTGCAGGCTCCGTGAATGTGCTCGCAGGAACATGAATCACCAGTCGAGGACAGTGGGCGAACGCACGGCTCGCCGGAGCGAGTGTGACGGATCTCCTGGATAAGAAACAACCGGATTCAACGGGAAAGACTCACGAGGCCCGTCGGTGCTCCGCGCAGGAGATTGTTCTCCTCATCGCCCTCCTCGTGCCCATGCTGGTCTCTTTGGGATTCCGGCTCCTGCTCGTCTTCCACAGGGCGTTTGATCCCGATGAGTATCAGTACCTTCATCACGCCTGGATGATCATGAACGGCTATCTCCCCTATCGTGATTTCTTTCATAATCATACCCCGGGCCTCTGGTACCTCCTGGCCCCGCTTGCCTGGCTGTTCGACGAAAGTCCGGCCTACCTCTTTGCCTGTCGTATCGTCATGGTCTTCCTCACCCTCGCCATCTTCTTCATGGTCTACAAGCTGGCCGCAACCGGCCCAGGATACCTCAAGCCGCTTTTCTCGACCTTTCTCTTGAGTCTAGAGCTTTGGTTCGTGGCCAGGACGATCGAGGTACGGCCGGACCAGGTCGTGATCCTGAGTTGGCTTTTCGGCGTGTGGTTTCTCCTCCGCTCGGCGGAAGCGACCTCATTCCGCACGTATGGTCTGAGTGGATTATCCGTCGGGATAGGCTTGCTCTTCTCGCCCAAGGCGCTGTTCGCGATCGCCGCAGTGATGGGTGCGTTGTTGTTGCTCCGACTGATGGGAGGGGCCCGGGCGCCGGCGTGGAGAGCTCTTGCGCTGTTTGCTCTCATGTCGCTGACTCCCCTCGTCTGCCTGCTCCTTGTGATGTGGTCCCGCGACGGGGGTTGGCCGTTCCTACTGGTCCGGCAGGTGTTTCTTTTCAATCTCGCGTACCCATCCAAGTTCTCCGGGCTGAGGTATTTCAACGCCTCCTTGAAGGTCACGCCCCTGTTCTGGGGGCTCACGCTGATCGGCTGTGCCCTCGCCGTTCGCAAGGTCCGGCGCCCCTCCTCCGAACGGGAGAGGAAAGCAATGGTGTTGCTGGCGTCCTCCGCCCTGGTGGCAGGTCTGGTGTATTTCGTCTTTATTCCGGTTGCGTACGCCCAGAGTCTGCTGCCCCTCATCACATTCCTGGCGATCGTCGGAGCCGAATGCTGGACGTGGATCGATGGCTGGGTGCCGTGGAGGAATGGAGGCGTGAGGAGCCGAAGACACGTGGCATTTCTGGCGGGTCTGCTCGCGGCTGGATCGATCCTCAGCCTTGGCTCCATTGCGAACACGGTCCATCCCCTGACGAAGTCGAATCGAGACGAGATCGAGCGGATGACCTCCATCCTGCGTCTCACGACACGCTCCGAGGCGATCTTGGATGGTTATGCCCTGTATGTCATGCGCCCCCAGGCCTCCTTTTACGGCACCTTGTTCCTGGGATTGCGCGATGCGATGAAATCCGGTTCGGTGATATACGACATCCCTCAGCGTTGTGCCGTCAACGACTGTCCTGTTGTCATCCTGGACAAGCGCCTGCTGGAGGTAGCCCCGTGGATGATTGAGTTCGTCCGGGCGAATTATGCGCCGTCAACCATGCAGGGAGTGTACCTCCGACGAGATGTCGGAGGCCGCAACAGTGAGGCGTCCGGCCGATAGGCTAATCGCCCCGACACCGTGGCCGGGCCGCCTGTGAGAATTGGGTTGTCACCTGCCGAGGGGTGTGGTATCAGTCCGATGTCAGTGACTGAGGATGAGCATGCTGAAGAGGTATTGATGGGAAAGCACTCGGGAAAGCAGAGGACCACCTCCCCGCCGGCAGGTGCGGTCATGGGCCAGCAGCGCCCGAAGGAGACGCCGCCTGCCCGTATGAGGCCGGAGGGTCTGGGAGGGGACGTCGCTCTTGCGCTCGCCTGTGGCCTCGTGGCGGCGGTCGCGATGTTTGCCAACCTTTCGTACGGGCTGCCGCTGCAATATCACCCGGACGAGGGTCTCAAGGTGGAGCTCGTGATGAGAATCCCTCAGTGGAGGGTCCCTATCTATTTCGCGCACCCGCACTTCATGCTCTATTTCGCCGTGCCGTTCGCACTCACAGGTAAATTGATCGGCGTAAGCCCGCATCTGGCCGCCCGCGCGAGCGTCGCGTTTCTCGGGGTGGCCACGGCCTGCCTGCTCTTCTTCATCGGAAAGGCGCTGGCCGGCCGGGCGGCCGGGGTCGCCGCCGCGCTCGTCTTCGCCACAGCCCCACTGGTCGTCGTCCCGGCACACGACTTCAAAGAGGATATCCCGCTCGCCTTCTGGCTCACCGTCCAGCTATTCTTCCTCGTCCGGTATCTTCAAGGCGAACGGCTTCGCGACCTCTACATCTCCGCCATCGCCCTGGGCGGGGCGATGGGGACGAAATACACCGGGTTCGTGGCCGCGGCCCTCCTGGCCGGCGGAGTCCTGGTCGGCCCCTCGTCCGGCCGCCGGTGGAAAACGCTGGGGATCGCCGCGCTGCTGACGGGGTTCATGTTCTTGCTCTGTACGCCAACCCTTCTGCTTGCTCCGAACAAGTTCCTGGTCGAGGCCGGCTTCGAGGGCCAGCACGCGATCTTCGGTCATGGGATCAAAATGGGCGTGGACCCCGAGGGGAAGTTCGAGGCGGCGCATACCGTGAAGATCTCCCCCCTATCGTACCTCTGGTCCTACCACCTGCGGTACAGCCTGCTGCCAGGCATCTCCGCCGCCGGAATAATCCTGGCACTGATCGGCGCCATCGTCGCCTTCGCGAATGGCCCCGCCTCATGGCGGCTTGTGGCCTCGGGGATGGTCTTCTTCTACTTCCTGCTCGAGACGCTTCCGCTGAAGCCGCCTCCCTTCGCAGCCCGGTACATGGTGACCGTGCTGCCGTACGCCGCTCTGCTGTGCGGGCGGGCGGTCGCCTTTGCTATCGACGGGCCCATGTCACGGAAGTCCCTCATCGGCCTGGTGGCCGCGGCGACGCTCGCCCTCAACGGCGTGGAGACCCTACGGCAGGTGCGGGCCATGCGGCCGGAGACCCGGGACGAGGCGAGGGCTTGGATCTACGAGCACATCCCCCCCGGGTCCCGGCTCATCCTCCCGGGCGTGTTCAATTACACTCCTCTGCGGTATGCGTCGCGCCCCCCGGGCTTTCCGTACGACCTCGATGTCTTCCAGGAGGCCTCCTTCGCACAGATCCTTTCGGCC
>JBGQJI010000093.1:0-9852 GCA_041498975.1 Methylomirabilis sp. (SeqCode) | reverse complement strand
GTTTCGTCACGGAGCCGAAGAGCCGATCCTGTTCGCCAGCCCGGCGCGTGATCACGCAACTCGCCTCGGCGATCCGGGCGGCCGTGCTCTCCGCCGCATGCCGAAGCCTCTCTCCCCGTCCCTTGTTCTGCCGAAGCAGATGATCCAGCGACCTGGTGTGCGCGGCTGTCGCCACTACGGCCTTCCGCTTCGGGATGAGGAAATTCCGCGCGTAGCCATCTGCCACCTCGACCTGGTCGCCGGCCCTCCCGACTTTTTCGATCGTATCCAACAGGATGACCTTCATTGATGCTCCGCCTCCTCTCCCATGGCAATCCGTTCGACCCCTGCCGCTTTACGCCCCCGGTGGCCCCGGAAGGGTCTGCCGGCGGAAGACAAACCAGATATCGAATAGCCCCACTCCTGTCAGGAGGAGCAACAGCAACGGCTGAAGGAACAGCAGGACGACCCCCAGGATCCCGACCAATGGCGGAAGTTTCAGCCGCCGAATCCAGAAGGCGGCGATCGCCAGACCCTGGAGAAAATAGAGGGTCATCATGACGAGCAATCCGTTGAGACCCACCTCCTTCACAACGGGCAACCCGCTGAGAAACAGGGTGGCGGCCCCGATAAAGACCCAGACCAGCCAGTCCGGCATATTCCAGCCGAACCCCGGATCGGATCTACCTCCGGTCGAGGCACGGGCCAAACCGCTTCTGGCCAGGAAGTAGTTGGTGGAGGTGCTCAGCAGCGCCGCCGCGATGAACAGGCCCGGCGAGGTCGCAAGCAGGAATTTCCGCACCTGCTCTGCCGAGGCCGACAGGCGTCCAGCCTCGTCCGGAGGAAGGCCCATCTTCCAGTAGAACCCCAACGCCTCCTGCAGCGCGCTGTCGAGATGATCCATGAGATAGTCTATCGGGCCGCCAGCGCCGCGCGAAAGGATGAAGAGGCCAGCCAGGCTTCCCACGAGCACGGCCAGAACTCCTGCGGCCACCGACGCCTCTGGGGCCCATTCGCGCCGGATCGACTCCGCCAAGACCACGGCAGGCAGGCCGAATTCAAGGTAGAAGAGCCAGGTGTATCCCAACCCCAGAAGGGGAGCGAGGGACGCCCCTACGGCGAGCACTCCAAGGAAAGCGATGGCGCGGCCTCCTCTGACGAAGAGGAGGATGAGCGGCAGGGGGGTCAGCAGCCCGAAGAAGACCCCGGCAATGGGGATCGTCGCGCCCGCCAGCGCCAGCGTCAGCGACGCGAGGCAGAGGGCAGCGCCCTGCAACAGCAGACCCTTGGCCGGCCTCTCACTCATCGAACTCTCTTCTGGACTTCGCAGCGCGGCCCCCCGCAGGGCGGTCATTCTTACGACAGCTCGGCGGCGAAGGGAAGCAACGCGATGCTGCGGGCCCGCTTGATCGCTGAGGCCAACTGACGCTGATGGATGGCACAGTTCCCAGAGATCCGGCGCGGGATGATCTTCCCTCGATCCGTGATGAAGTTCCTGAGCCGCTTCACGTCCTTGAAATCGACCGCCTCGATCTTATCAACGCAATACTTGCACGCTTTCTGCCGCCGAAAGCTCCGCCGCTTTTTCAGCATCCGCTATGCTCCCCCTCTTCCTGAGTGCGTGTCAAAACGGGACCTCTTCTTCCTCGGCCGGCCGTGGCGGCTCCTCCTCGGACGCCCCCGCTTCCTTGCGCCCGCCGACGAATTGCACCCGCTCCGCGACCACCTCGTGCTTGCTCCGCTTCTGGCCGTCCTGGGTCTCCCACGACCGCTGCTGCAGCCGGCCCTCCACCAGCACTTGCCGCCCCTTGCTCAGGAACTCGGCGCAGGTCTGCGCCTGCTTGTCCCAGACGACCACTGTGATGAAACAGGCTTCCTCCTTCCGCTCACCGGCCTTGGTGGTAAAAGAACGGTTGACCGCCAGATCGAAGCTACAGACCGCCATGCCTGCAGGCGTATGCCGAAGCTCCGGGTCTCTGGTTAAGTTCCCAAGCAGAATCACTTTATTGAAACCCGCCATCACCGACCTCCTGGATGGATGTCGCGGTACCCTCCCGACTCCGAGACGGCTTCGCCTTGAATCGGGACTTCCGAGGCTCCTCAGCCTTGACAACTATCCCTTTCAACACCGTTTCAGTGATCCGAAAATGCCGCTTCAGATCGGGGACGACCGACGCCTTGCCTTTGACAATGAGGAGGACGTACTGGCCGTCCCGCCGTTTCTTGACCACGTAGCCCAGACGCTTCTTTCCCCACTTCTGGACGTCCAGCACCTCTCCTTCATTCTTGCCGACCACCTCACGAACTGCACCGATCTCCGCCTCGACCCCCTCCTCGGTGAGGGCCGGGTCCAGAATGAAGATCACCTCGTACGAGTTCACCCCTTCACCTCCTCTCTACTGTGCCCTGGAATCCTGGCGCCGCGCTGCCCGGACATTGTACCGGTTCATGGCCGCCTCGAGGCCTTCCTGCAGGAGCACCTCCACCGCATCGGCGGCTCGTTCCACCGCCGCCTTGATCTCCTCGCGCTCGGCCTCCTCAAAAGGCCCCAGGACGTGCTCCACAGGATCTCGCCCCTGCCGAGGGCGTCCGATTCCCACCTTGATCCGCAGGAAGTCGCCGCTGCCGAGCGCCTCGATGAGGGAGCGGATCCCCCGATGGCCACCGTGCGCGCCACCAGCCTTGATGCGCAATCGAGAGGCGGGCAGGTCGAGGTCGTCGTGAATCACCACGATTCGATCGGGCTTGGGGTCCAGGGCCCGTTGCCAGGCCGAGACCGCTGAGCCGCTCTCGTTCATGAACGTCAGAGGTTTGACCAAGAGGACCTCCTCGCCATGAAAAATCGCCCGGGCGAACCGCGAGCGATGACGGCGGCGCGTCAGCGCGGTACCTGCCCGGCCGGCCAACGCCTGGACCACCCGGAAGCCGACATTGTGGCGGCTGGCCTCATACTCTGCGCCGGGATTGCCCAGACCCACCACCATCCACAACGAGGCACCTCACGAGTGCCGGTCCAATGAACCTCGCCTAGCGGCGCCGTTGGCCCCCAGGACACTTTCTGCGACGTGCCTGAGCATGTACGGCTCGATCGGCCCTGAGAGCCTCGCTGGACCCACCTTCAGTGGGTACCCCGCGCGTTCCTTGACCCGGCACAGTGCACACAAGCCGTAAGGCGGATTTGTTGGAGGCGCGCTAGTCGGCCTTGCCGCCCTCCTCCTTGCCCTCCTTGACCTCTTTCGCCTCCTTCTTGCCGACCACTTCCGGCTCCGCCGGCTTCTCTTCGACCGCGGCCGCAACCTCCTCAACCACCGCCCGCGGGGCAAGGACCGACACCACGGGCCTGGCGGGATCCTCGAGCACCCTGATGCCCGCGCCCACTGTGAGGTCGCGAACATGGATGGCGTCGCCAAGATCCAGTTGGCTGACCTCCACCTGGAGCTGCCCCGGAATCGCCCCGGGCAGGCACTCGACGGTCACCTCGCGCAGGTGCTGCTCCAGAAAACCACTCTTGGTCTTGACACCGATCGCCTCGCCCACCACCTGGACCGGGATCTGAACCCTGATCTTCCGCTTCATGGAGATCTCCTGGAAATCGGCGTGAAGCGGTTTTCCGTGCACGGGGTCCCGCTGCAACTCCTTGAGGATCACGGTGGTGGACCGCTCCCCGTCTCCCGCCAGGGAGAGCGTGATCAGAGCGTTCTCGCCCGCCTCGGTCCCCAGCGCTTTGGCCAGGTCAAGGGGGCTGACCGCTACCGGCACCGGACCCGCCGCCCCACCATAGACGATCGCCGGGATTAGCCGCTCGCCCCGGAGCTTCTTGGCAGCCCCCTTGCCCAGCCCGGTGCGGATCTGCCCTTTCAACTCCACTTCTGCCATCGGTCCCTCCTTCAGACGAGGCGGAGGCAACGCCTCCCTTCTCGCGCCTGCATACCCTCTGCTTCCTGACCCTCAGACGAACAGACGACTCACGGACTCTTCTTTGTGGATGCGGCTGATGGCTTCGCCAAGGAGGGGCGCCACAGAGAGGACGGTAAGCTTCTTGGAAAGCCTGCCTTCGGGAAGCGGGATCGTGTTGGTGATGACCACCTCCTCGAGGGCCGACCCCTCGATCCGCTCCACCGCCTGGCCCGAGAGGACCGGGTGGGTACAGCTCGCGAAGATCCGCTTCGCTCCCTTTTCGAGGAGCGCGGGGACCGCCTGGGTGAGCGTCCCGCCGGTGTCGATCATGTCATCCACGATGATGACGTCCCGTCCCTCCACCTCTCCCACGATGTGCCACACCTTCGCTTCATTGGGCCCTGTCCGGCGCTTGTCGATAAAGGCCAGCGAGGTGTTGAGGCGTTTGGCGAACGCACGGGCCCGCTCCACACCCCCCGCGTCCGGCGAGACCACCACCGCATCGCCCAGCATTCGCTCGCGGAAGTACTGGAGCAGGACCGGGGCCGCGAAGAGATGATCGACGGGGGTCGTAAAGAACCCCTGGATCTGTCCAGCGTGCAGGTCCATCGTCAGGACCCGGTGCACGCCCGCCGCCGTGAGGAGGTCGGCCACCAGCTTGGCGGTGATGGGCACCCGAGGCTGGACCTTTCGATCCTGCCGCCCATAGCCGTAGTAGGGCATGACGGCCGTGACCCGCCAGGCCGACGCCCGCTTCAGGGCATCGATGATCACCAGCAGCTCCATCAGGTTCTCGTTGACGGGCCGGCAGGTCGGCTGGAGCACGAAGACATCGGCGCCCCTGACGTTCTCGAAGATCTGAACCAGGATCTCGCCGTCGGCGAACCGCGACACCTCGGCTTCACCCATCGGGACGCCGAGGTAGTCGGCAATCTCCTGTGAGAGGGGCCGATTCGCGTTCCCAGAGAAAAGGATCAACCGGTCAGTCATCGGGCATTCTCCGTACACGACGTCTTCCCCCTGCCGATGCGCATGCGACGCCCGCCTGCCGCCTTCTGGCTGGGGGGCGAGGACTCGAACCTCGATGTGCAGATCCAAAGTCTGCCGGATTACCCTTATCCGACCCCCCAGAGACTGGAACTGCCTGCGAGATCACGGAACCGCCCGCCCACTTCCCCGGCATCCTAACGACCTGCCGCGAAGAGAGGGTTTTTGACCAGGGTGCGGCAGGCAACGGCCTTGAGGCCCATCTCCACCAGGCTGGAGGCCACCTGCTTCGCCCGGTCGGCCCCTGGCATCACGCCGAAGACGGTTGGGCCGCTCCCGCTCACCAGGACCGGATTCGCCCCCAACGACAACAGCCGCTGTTTGAGGGCAGCCACCGCCGGATACGCGTCAAGGACGACGTCTTCCAGCCGGTTGAAACAGCGCGACAGCGCGGCCTCCTCTTGGCCGGAGGCGACCAAGTCCCGGATTTTAATACCCGCATTCTCCGATGTCAACGGCAATCTCAGGCGTCGATAGACCGAGGCAGTGGCGATTTCGATCCCGGGATTGGCGATCACCAGCCACCTTGGCGACGGGGCAGCTAGCTCTTCCACCCGCTCTCCCCGGCCGCTGACGTATGCCGCGCTTCTGCAGAAGAAGAGCGGGACATCCGAGCCCAACTCGGCCCCGAGGTGCATCAGCCCCTCTCGGGCCTGCCCCAGGTCGTACAGGAGGTTGAGACCCCACAGGGTGGCCGCAGCGTTGCTGGACCCTCCACCCATCCCTCCTGCCACCGGAATCCGTTTCTCGATCCGGATCCCCACCCCGTCGTGCACTCCGGCATGCCGCAGCAGCAGCTCGGCCGCACGTTGACACAGATTCTCGGGGCCGATCGGGACCCGAGGGTCCGGCGAGGTCACACTGATGCCGCCGGCCCGCCGTTGCAAGACAATGGTGTCACACAGCTCGGTCAGGACGGCGATCGAGCGGATCTCATGGTACCCATCGTCGCGCCGGCCGAGGACCTCCAGAAAGAGATTGATCTTGGAAGGAGAAGTGACCGCGACCCGATTCATCCCTCACGGGAACCTGGGCGACGGGGCCGAGCCGCTATCCAGGTCGAGTACCCGCTCCCTCCCATTCGGGTGCGGGAGCTGGAACAGCTCAGCGGGCAGCTCGGGGTTCAGGTCGTACGACCGGTACGAGACCTCGACCACAACCCGCTTCGAGGGCTCCTCCAAGAGGAGCGAATACAGTCCGTATCCTTCGGGAGAGTAGCGAAACCTCAGGAGGAGCGACTTCCAATCATACAGCTCCCCACGCAGAAGCGTCAGGTCATCGTCAGATACCCAGAGACGTTGAGTGAATGGGGATTGCCGCTCTCGCACCAGGTAGGCGTGATCGTCTTCCGGACGGTAGACCACAGCATTCTCGACCCCAATGGGAAGCGGCGGCAGCCCGAGCAGGAGCCGCACGAGGTGCGCTGGGGCCACGCGGATTCCCGCAACCGCGGCAACATTATCCGGCGTCGCGCTCCCCTCCAGGAACGTGTTCTCCAGCGGGGCGTGGGCGGCCAGGCGGCGCCCGTCGCTGGCCACCACTAGGGTCGTGAGCCCTCCCCAGCCGATGGTCTCCAGTCGAACCAGGTCGGGCCGCTCGACGACGGCCACTTCCTGGAGATACTGGCGCTTCCCCCCATACCAGATGGTGAGGTCAAGCATGGCCTTCAGACCGGTGACCTTAGCCTCGCGGTCCTTCAGCGTGCGGAGGATCTCCTCCGTCACCGGGCGCCCAACCAGGGGGAGGTCCTTCTCTTGAGGAACCAGATCGAGCACAGAGGCGCAGCCGCCGAGCACTATTCCCGCCACTGCCACGAGGCACAACCGAAGGCGCCGGGTCATCCACCCTCCTTGGAGAGCAGGTCCCGCGCCTTTCTCACCTTCTGCTGGACTGTTTCGTTGGCTTCGTCGAGGGCCAGGGACCGTTCCCACTCCCTGATCGCCTCCCGCACCATCTTCTTCTGAAAGTACACGTCACCGAGATGCTCAAAGATGGTGGGGTCATCCTTCTTGGAGAGTTCCACGGCGCGCTTCAGCTCCACCAGCGCTTCGTCCACCATCCCCTTCTTGTAGTAGGCCCAGCCAAGGCTGTCCCGGAAGGCCCCGTTGTCCGGCTCCAGCTCCAGAGCCTTCCCGACCAAGGTGATCGACTCTTCCAGCTTGATCCCCTCGTCGGCGAACATGTAGCCCAGATAGTTGTACGCATCCGCATTCTTCGGGTCGATGACCAGAAGCTGGCGAAAGGTCGCTTCGGCCTTGTCGATCTGGCGATTCCGCTCAAAGGCCGAGCCCAATTGATAAAGGTAGGCGACATTGCCCGGTTCCAGTCCCATCGCACGCTCCAGTTCCACGATGGCCTGCGCGTAGTTCTTCTGGTGGAAATAGATCAGGCCCAACAGGTACGGGATGCTGGCCTCTTTCGGCCTCAGCGCCGCCGCCGTCGAGAGAAGATCGCTGGCCTCGGCAAAGCGCTCCTTCAGACTGAGGATGTAGCCACGGTGAAAGAGCGCGTCAGGATTGCGACCACTCTCCTTTGGAATCCGCGCCAGTTCCTCCATGGCCTCGTCATAACGCTTCGCATCCTCGAGGGTCAGCCCCAGATAGTAACGGACCTCGTGGTTGCCCGGTTCCCGTCCCAGGATATCCCGAAAGGCCTCGACGGCCTCCGCATAGGCCTTCTTCTCATAGTAGATGAGTCCCATCCGCAGCTTGAATGTACTGTTGTTCGGCTCCTGCTCGAGCAGTCGCGTGTACTCCGCGAGGGCGGCATCCAGGTCCTTTTGCCTCATGTAGAGTTGCGCTAGATGCTCTCGAAGCTCGCGATTCCGCGGATCGGCTTCCAGCGCCCGCTGGTAGACGTCTTTCGCCTCGTCGAATTTCCCCTGCGCCTCGAAGCTCATCCCGAGCGCCATGAACGCCGGGTCGAAGTCTGAATCACGCTCGAGGATCTCCCGGAAGACCTTGCTCGCCTGTTCCGCCTGCCCATCTTCGAGGTAGAGGCGACCCAGGTTGTAGCGGGCGACGAGCGAGCCTGGATCGACCTCCAGCGCCTTCCGATAGGTGGCGATCGCGTCCTGCGTCCGCTTGGCCTCCATGTACAGGCTCGCGAGTTGCAGGTAGGTGTCGGTCCTGGCAGGATTCAGCTCGATGGCCTGTCGGTAATAGCGTTCGGCGGCAGGCAGATTATGCAGGTTCTGATAGACGGCGGCCAGGAGCAGGTTGGCCTGGAGGCTTGTCGGGTCGAGAGCAAGGGCTCCCTCTCCCGCAGTGATCGCGTTCCTGAACTCGCCCCGCTTCAAGTAGAGCGAGGCCAGGTGGTTCTGCATCGCAACGGAGCGGGGATCGAATCGTAGCGCGTCCTTCTGCCATTTGATCGCTGTCTGATAGTCCCCCTTCTGCTCCGCCAGCAGGCTCCGCATGAATCGGTAGTAGGCTTCGGCTTCCGATTCCTCCTCGGGGCCCTCGGGTGCCTGGGCGAGAGCAACGAGGGGCACGGAGCGGCTCGCCTCAGTCCGAGACAGTGGTGTCTGCGCGGCCGCGCACCCTTGACCCAACAGGGCCAGCCCCAACGCCGCGCCGAGGGCTCGCCGGATCCGTCCTGAACAGCTCATGCCTTTCTATCTCCCGAGGCGCCGTCACAGCAGGCGAAAACAATACCCCATGCGCCTGCAGCGCGCCCTTCGACAGGGCTCAGGGCAGGCCCAGTGGTACGAAAGTTCGTCACGCTCTACTGATGCCCCCTCTCCCCCAAACACTGGGGAGAGAGGATGAATGTGAGGGGGACTTTCTAACCAATGACCTGCCGATCCATCTTCGGTCTGAGCCTAGCAGGTCGAAGGGTCCGAGTCAACGGAGAACACATCACGCGCGATCGCCTTTCACGCGGGCCGCAATGGCGGCCAGCAACTCCTGCCGGCCCTCCTCAGACCTGGCGGAGAAGGGGATGATCGCTCGGGCATCGTCCATCCCAAACGAGTCGGCGACAGCGCGGACCTGTGCGTGCCGGGCACTCCTTGGAAGCTTGTCGATCTTGGTCAAGACCGGGACGCAGTCGAGCGAAAGCTCGTCCAGCAACTGTTTCATCTGAAGGTCCTTCTCCGTCACGCCCTGCCGCGCATCGAGCAGCAGGATCACTCCCCTGAGGTCGCGTCCCGCCTCGAGGTACCCTTCGACCAGCGGTCCCCAAGCCCGCCGGACGGCCTCCGGCACCTTCGCATACCCGTAGCCAGGGAGATCCACCAGGTAGAACGTCCGGTTCACCAGGAAGAAGTTGAGCAGTTGCGTCCGGCCCGGCACGCCGCTGACCCTTGCGAGACCTCGGTGGTGCAGGAGGCAGTTGATCAGGGAGGACTTGCCGACATTGGAGCGGCCCGCGACGGCGATCTCCGGTCGTCTGTCCCGCGGAAGCTGACCCAGCGACGCCACGCTCGTCACGAACTCAGCGGATACGGTCTTCATACCGGCAGTATATCACACCTCCTGTTGCCACTCCCCTTCTCCCCACCTGGGAGAAGGCTAGGATGAGGGGCTGTAGGGGCGCTGCTTGCTGCACCCCATGTACGCGCCTGTAAGTGCCCCGAACGTCCCCCGGTGTCATTGCTCCGAAAGCTCCACCGCGCTTGTCATTGCGAGGAGCGCAGCGACGAAGCAATCTCGAATCGCAAGTGGGATGAGATTGCCTCGCTTCCGTCGGTCGCTCGCAATGACAAGGCACTGGGCGCAAGCTTTCCCACGGACTTTCATGCACATGAGCCTGCCCTGAGCCCTGTCGAAGGGCGCGCCGAAGGCTCATGAGGTATTTCGGGGAGGTCTTGTCAAAATGTGTGCAAATAGAGGTCAGGCGGCAACCTCCCAGGCTCGTTCCTGGACGCGCACTCCGTTGACGTATTGTGCGCCGTGGTAGACCTCTTGCAGCAACTCTGGGGCGTTC
>JBGQJI010000092.1:0-9906 GCA_041498975.1 Methylomirabilis sp. (SeqCode) | reverse complement strand
GGAGGTCAACTTCGACCTCATTCCGCTCGACGATGTCGAGAGGATAGAGCTGATCCGCGGGCCGACAGCCATTTTTGGAAGGAACACGTTGGCAGGTTCCTTGAATATCATCACGCGGCGGGGCGGGGCGGAACGTGAGATCGTCCCGGAGATATCGGGCGGCAGCTTCGGTCGCCAAAAGTACCGACTCCACATCGGTGGGACGGAAGGTCCGATCGACTACTATTTCGCCGGCAGCCATTTCATGGAAGATGGCTTCAGGGATGAATCGGACAGTCGCCTCGACCAATTCTTCGGGAAGCTGGGTTACCGCCGGGACGGCACCGACGTCACCCTCTCTTACCAGTACCAGCACAACAAGATCAAGCAGGCCGGTTCGTTGCCGCTCGGCGCGCTCCAGGTGAATCGAGAGCAGAACTTCTCGGCTGGCGACTTCTTTGAACCTGACCTGCACCAGGCGACGCTGAATGCCCGCCAGGTCCTTGGCGCCGGCTTCTCGCTCGCGCTCAACGGATATGTCCGGAAACTCGATGCCGAGCAGTTCAACGTCAGCCTGATCAGCGAAAACAGTCGTCTCTTCAACGAAACCCTCTCGGGGGGCGGGACGCTTCAGCTCACTCACGAGGGGCGATTCTGGGGGCGAAAGAACACGCTCACAATGGGGGCCGAGTACGCGCGCCATGACGTGGACATCCGGGTCTTCGAGGAGCACAACGACCGAACGCTGCAGGCGTGCATCCAGAAGGCCATGGAAGAGGGGGAGGACCCTGGCAAGGCGTGCCCGTTGAAACGGCTCAGCTCTGATCTCTCCGACACCCAGGATACCTTTGGTTTTTACCTCCAAGATACCGCCGACCTGGGCCATGACATCTTGCTCTCCGGCGATAGTCTGATTTTGACCGGCGCACTCCGGTATGACCAAGTCCGCCACGATATCATCGACAAGAGCCCTCTGGACCCTGAGGATCCTGACAAGAAGCCGGCGACGGGCAGGGCGTCATTTGATCGACTGACCCCGAGGGTGGGGTTGAACTACAACCTGTCCGAGCGCTACGGGATTTACTTCTCTTACTCAGAGGGTTTCCGGGCACCTGCTTTCCTGGAGCTGACCTGTGCCGATCCCACTTCCCCCTGCGTTGGAATCCAGGCGGGGGTCGCACCGGATACAGGCTTTTTCGCCCTCCACCCAGTCCAGGCCAGAAACTACGAGCTGGGTTTCAGGGCACGACCGGCGCCCTGGTTGGAAGGCAACCTTGCTATCTTCCGGACCGACGTTCAGGACGACATCTTCTCGGTCTCTCCCGCAGAGACCACGAAGCTCTTCTTTCAGAATGTCGGCGACACCAGGCGTGAGGGGTTGGAGTTCGGCCTTCGCGGGGTCTACAAAGACCGCCTGGAAGGGTACTTGAACTACGCCTATACCAGCGCGACATTCGAAAGCGGTGTCGAGCTGGCTTCGCCCAGGACGCCTGGCAAGGTCGAACAGGTTCGGGTGGGGAACCAGCTTCCCCTCACGCCGAACCAACGAATCAACGCCGGGATTCGGTACCATCTTCACAAGTGGGTCACGCTTTCCCTCAACCTGACCTATGTCGGCGACCAGTTCTTCAGGGGGGACGAGGCGAACACCCAGCCCAAGGTCAACGACTACGTCGTCGTGAACGCCGGCATCGACTTTCACCGTGACCGCTTCTCCGGCTTCCTGAAGATCAATAACCTGTTCAACGCCGAGTATGAGACGTTCGGGACCTTCGCCCCCAACGCCAAGGCCAGGCCTCTAGGTACGCCGATCGAACTTTTGCCGATCGAACCATTCCTGACACCAGCGCCGCCGATCAATGTCCTGGTCGGCGCCAGCTATCGGTTTTGAGATCTCCGGAGGGGGGCGTGGCATTGTTTCGCCCTTCCGTCCAGTACCGGCATGCGATATAATAAAATCTTTGACAGGTATGCGTCTGGCGGAAGGTTCAACGCGTTTGCGTCATGAAAACGATCTTTCCGGAGGCAAGGGTGGTTCTTCGATGGAAAAGGATGGGCGCTGATTTCGGTCGATCCGCTGGCGTGATGCCGCTCGGCGACCCGGGCCTGTTGGGCTCAGCGGCTAATCCGCTGGAGTTCGGTCGCTTCCTTCTGGCCTCGGCCGGATTTCACCTTATGCTGGCCTTTGCCGTCATGACTGTCGGACTTCACAGGAGCCCATTTCCTGAAAAGCCACTCGTCGTGAGGCTCGTCGAGGAGGAGGCTCCGAAGCCCTCGCCCACTACCACACAGCCTGTGCGCGCCCGCGTGCGGCAGCAGGCGACACCTCCAGCAGCGACCGAACCCCCCGGCCCGAAAGAGATCGCCCAAGCCAATCCTGCCCTTCCGTCTGTGGGCCGGCCGGAGCCAGGACCGTCTCGAGCGGTGGAGATGATCGACCGTCCCGCCTTGGATGAGCAGCGCGCGATTGCCTCTCAACGCGCAGTGGAGGAGCTCGTGAAAGAGCTTCGCCTTCCCGCTCGGATCCGCTCTGCGGATGCTCAGAATGCCGCCGGCAGTGGGATCGCTGGACCAAAGTCGGTTGCCGCGCCGAGCAGGGTGGCTATGGTTCCTGGTACCGTGGCCGGAGGGGGGCTCGATTCAGAGCTTGCCATGGCAGGAGTGGGATCGGCGGGAGGAGGGCCGGGAAGATCCCGTGGAAATGCTGAGAAAGGGTTGCCGAAGAACCTGATCCCACTCCCGCCGAGGCTCTCGAGCGGTGGAGTGGGAAGGGCTGGAGGAGGAGGGGGCCCTAGGGCCATCGGGGGAGGGGCGACTGTGGCTATCCCATCTGCTGGTCTCTCCTCCGGGCCGGCGCTGCTGGGCGGTGGCGGAGGTGGTGAAACCGCTTCCGGGCAAGCGGGGCGGGGAGAGAGGCGCCGCCTCGGTGCGGGGCTGACGGCTCCGCTCGCCCCGACAGTGACGGTGGGGTCTCGCCAGGGCGCTGGAGGAGGGGGGCCAGGAGGCGGGGGCGGCGGCTCCGGCGGCGGGAAGTTCGCCAGGCCGGACTATGGGACCAATCCGTTGCCTAAGTATCCCCCGCTTGCGAGGGAGAAAGGCTACGAAGGCACGGTTTACCTACGGGTCATGGTTCAGACAGATGGCCGGGTGGGGAAACTGTCTATCGATCGCTCGTCGGGCCATGAGATCCTGGATCGGGCTGCAGCCGATTCGGTGAAGGGATGGACCTTTCTTCCGGCCCAGAAAGGTGGCAAGCCGGTGGAAAGCTGGGTCCTCCTGCCGGTGAAGTTCAAGCTCGACTGAGAATCCTGATCCCTCCCCTTTGCAAAGGAAGGGGAGTGAGGGGGAGGACCTCCTTACAGAGGAGGGGGGGAATGACGAGGCCATGACGTCACCGAGATGGAAAGCCTGGGGCATCGGCCTGGCCTTCGTGCTCTCCCTCGTCGCATTTTCCAATCCCCCAGCCGGGGCTGCCGAGCCCGCGAGCAAGTATTTCTACGATGACAAGGGGCAGATCATTCGCGAAGAGGTGGACAGTACCGGCTCCGGGCAGACCGATACCTGGATTACCTACAAGGATGGTAACCCCGTCATGCAGGCAGTGGACACGAATAAGGATGGCAAACCCGATACCTGGTACCACCTGGGGCCAGAAGGGAAGGTTGTCAGAGCGGAGAAAGACCAGAACAAGGACGGGAAACCGGACCTCTGGATCACGTACCGGGACGAAGTCCCGATCAAGCAGGAAGAGGATCTGGATTTCGACGGCCGGCCGGACCGGTTCGTGTACTTCGAGAGCGGCCGGCCGGTCCGGGTCGAAGAGGCCCTGAAGCGTGACGGGAAGATCACCCTATGGTCATATTACGATGCGGCCGGAGTGCTCATCCGTGAGGAGGAGGACACGAAGGGCATCGGCAAGCCGACGGTCTTCTCGTATTATCAGGGCGGCAAGCTGACTCGGCGCGAGGAAGATACCAAAGGGTCAGGGCGGCTCGATCGCTGGTCGGAATACGACAAGGATGAGCGGCCGAGCCGTCGCAAGGTGGACCGCAGCGGATCGGGCCAGCCTGATCTCTGGGCCTACTATGAGAATGGCAAGCTCATCAAGCAGGAGGAGGATACGCTTCGGAGCGGCAAGCCGAACGTCACCTATTACTTCGAAAACGGAGTGCTCGCCCGTCGCGAAGAAGATACCCAGGGGGCTGGCCATGTGGACCTGGTCGAGTGGTACGAGGGCGGCAAACCGGTCAAGCGGCAACAGGACACCCGCCGACAGGGCACGTTCGACGTGGTCACCTACTTCCGCGATGGCCAGATCAACCGACAGGAGGTTGATACGAAGTACACAGGGCGCTACGACTTGGTCCGCCTCTTTGAGAGCGGCCACCTCGCCAAGGAAGAGTACGACACCAACGGCGACGGCCGGCCTGACGTCTGGGTCTCCTACAACGAGAAGGGCGAGAAAGTGCTCCAGGAAGAGGACACCCAATACGATGGCAAGGTCCACGTCCGGTTCCGTTTTGAAGGGGGGAGGGTCGTGAGCAAGGAGGTGGTGACCCCCCAGCGTGCGGACAGCCCGGCGCGCCTTCTGATGCCAAAAAATCCGTAACCCCCACTCCGCACCCCTGCCTGGATTTCCTGTCATTGGGAGGCCGACAAAGTCAGCCGTAGGGGCGCCGCTTGCTGCACCCACGAAGGGCAGGGCAAGCCCGCTTCGACTCGGCTCAGCGCAGGCTTCGACTGGGCTCAGGATAGGCCCTGCCCCTACACACCGGCCAAGCTAACCGGATAGATTGCTTCTCGAGGTCTCCGCTGAACACATTCGCTGCACTCAGTGTCAACTCCGTGAATGTCCTCGCAAAGACAGCGCGCTACCCCCGGTCTGGTTTCCTCGGCAAGCCTCCTGTCATTTTGCTCTCCCTATCCACTTGCTCCCCGTATCCACCCGTTATCATTGCTGACTCCTTTGCCCGCCGCCGGAGCGGCTCATGGGAAATTTGATATAAGAAAAAATTACTTGACAGGTTCGCCTGACTCGTATATATCCTGACCTCATCAAACAGCGTTTCGGCATCAATCGTTTCGAAACGTTCTAAGACCTTCGCATAGGGCTATCTCTAGAGCCTGCCGCCGTACAGAGGCGAATAGCCGTAACGGGGTGATTTTTTCACACGAAGCGCATCCGGGGGAAACGGCTCATATCATTAGGCTCACGCCGGTCGTGTTCTTGACGATGAAAATTCCTACTATGAGCATAGGGTCACCTAAGCCGACCGAACGGGGATTCCGCTCCTTCTCCGCTTTGGCGTTAATCCTTTCATGCCTGGGCCTTGCGTTTGCCCCTATCGTGCATGCGCAGGATCTGGCCTTCAGTCGGGCGACTGAAGACGCTGCCGCTCGCCTCGCCGAGGCCTTTCCGATCGTTCAGGGATCGATCGTTGGAGTAGAGGGTGACCGGCTCCTGATCGACCTGGGAGCCAAGCAGAAGATCCATCAGGGGATGGAGCTGCAGGTCTACAGGGAAGGGGAAGAGGTCAAACACCCGGTGAGCGGCCAGGTCCTGGGGAGGCGGGACAAACGGCTGGGCCTCGTGAGGGTGGTTGAGGCAAAAGAAGGGTTCTCGGAAGCGGCTATCGTCTCCGGTCAGGAAGGCGCCACCATCGCCGTTGGAGACCTGGTCCGGGTGAGCCCGGACCGCCTTTCGGTCGCCCTTCCGCTCATCGACGCAGGAGAGGTCAAGGGGGCCGATGTCTATTCGGTGACGAAGGACCTTGCGATCTCGCTGGCCAAGACCGGCCGCTTCATCGTGATCGAGGATCATCTCGTCAGAGCAGCGCTAATGGGAGAAAGCCTTCCGCGGTTGGAGTCATTTACCGACCCCGCGATCCTGAAGATGCTGGCGGAGAAGGCGCGCGCTCAGCTTCTCCTCCTGGGTAAGCTCAGCCCTGCCGAGCGGGGACTGCTCCTGAACATGCAGGTCGTTTCGGTCTCCACGGGGGCCCCGTTGACTGTGGCGAGCGTGGAAGTCGCTGGGGCCCAACCCCGGGTCGTGGCGGCCCCTTCGACCGAGCTCAGGGCAGGCCCTTCGACCCCGTCGGCGCCGGCCCTTCGGCCCGGCTCAGGGCAAGCCTCCTCTGCAACCGCTCCGCCATCCTTTGTCCGTGTCCAGCCGCAACCCTCCGAGGCACCCAAAGCAAAAGAGCAACCGAAGGCCGCCACCGCAGAAGCTGCCCCTTCTCAGAGGGCCTTAGCCGCTGGGGAGGCTCAGCCCAAGGCTGGGACTCCATCGTTCCTCGTGAAGAGTGAGGACAGATCGGGACAGTCCGCAGACCGGGCTTCCAGAGATCATCTGACACTCGACCTGAGCGAGCCGCTGCTACAGATTGCCGCCGGAAACCTGGATGCGGATCGGCGGCCGGAAGTGGTCGGCATCACCGGCTCAGAGGTGATCGTGTACCGCTGGGAGGACCGGCGGCTGGTGCCGGTCGCCAGGGCCGAGAGCGACCCATTCGTCCGCCACCTCCATCTGGATGTCGCGGACGTCAACGGTAGCGGGCAGGCACAGGTGTTCGTGACGGCGATG
Organism: Methylomirabilis sp. (SeqCode); assembly: GCA_041498975.1. Classification (GTDB taxonomy): domain Bacteria; phylum Methylomirabilota; class Methylomirabilia; order Methylomirabilales; family Methylomirabilaceae; genus Methylomirabilis. The sequence continues at coordinate 3,344 of JBGQJI010000092.1, read as the reverse complement.
TCCAGTGTGCCGGAGGTCTTGACGCTTAGGAATGCTCTCAAGTCGTATGTCCTCGAGCTTCGAGGAGGCAAGCTGGTTCGGATCGCCGACGGATTGGACTACTACTTGCGGGTGCTCACGGCCCCCGGGATCGACACGCCGATATTGATCGGCCAGCGAATGGGCCAATACGCTCCATTTGAAGGGCCGATCGTCCGCTTGACCTGGAGCGGTGAACAGTATCTCCAAGGGCAACCCCTGAACTTTCCCGCGCCCGTAAAGGGTCTCTACGATTTTGCGCCTCTCGAAGTGGCCGGCGACCAGGTGCTGGAGATGGCTGTGGTGAACGATCAAAAGCAAGTCACGGTCTACGGGCGCGGGGGGGAGGCACGCTGGGAAGCGAGGGATGACCTGGGGGAGGTGGACCACTTGGCATTTTTCCAGACCCCTCAGGCCCCCAAGTTCAACCAGGGGATCAAGGCGGGAGTCCCGCCAAATCCGGAAGAGCTGGCCGACCGGATTGCGTTGCCTCGCCGGTTGCTTGTCCAGACATCCCCACTCTGGGGCGACGCCAAGGTCGAGTTTCTGGCCATCGCAAACTCGACGAAGTACGGCTTCCAATTTACGACGGGCGGCGCCAGTCAGGCCGATGCCGGCCGCATCGTGGCGTATGACCGCCATGACGGGACCTTCAGCAGAGGCTGGGAGACCGTCCCTGTGGAAGGAAAAATCCGCGACCTTGCCATGATCGATCTCGGCGCTGGCAAACGAGACTTGATCGTCCTTTCTGCCGTCAAGGAGAAAGGGTTTGTGGCATCCCTGAAGGACAGGGCGCGTGGCATTATCAATGTCTTTTCGTTCACGGAGGCGCACGGAGGTTGACGACGAGCGTGGTCCGTTCCTCTCGCACCTTGACCCCAGGCTAACCCTTCTTCCCCAGGGAGAGAAGGTGCGGATGATGGGGAGGATGTTGAGAGGTCGGGGGGATTATCAGAACCTGTGAACGCGACGAGAGAAAGGGGGGATAAGAAGGAAGGAAGAAACCAGGAGCAATGAGCTGAAGCAGTGCAGATCATGGCCCGTAAACACCTAGATAAGGGGGGCGATTCGATGAGAAGATTGCCGATAGCTCTGCTGGCCGTAATGCTGGCGTTGAGTTGGGTGCCCTTGAGGGCGGCCCAGGCCGCATCCATCATCAAGACCGAGGACGGCCTCGAGTTCAAGTTCGGGCTGGTAGAGAAGGTCCAGTTCTACACCTTGAACGGGGCCGACTTCACCGATAACGTTCCAGCCTGCGGAGGGAAGCAGTGTAACTTCCGAAGCTTCGTCTCTCCGGACACGAACATCGGCGACAGCCAGCTCAACATCTTCAACTTCACGAACCTTCTCTTCGACCTGAGCAAAGGGCCCGTCTCGATTCACATCAACCTTGAGAACGAGGCGCGCATCGATGAGAACGTGGCCGACATCAACCACCTCAACCTCGAGCGGGCGGCCCTCACGTACAAGACTCCTGGCTTCGGTGATCTGACCGTCGGGTTCGACGTTCACCTCTTCGACCCGGAGGGCGGGTTGGTGTACCAGGATGAGGACCCTGGGATCTGGCTCGTCGGAAGCCAGGGGATGTTCTCCTGGAACTTCGGTTACCACAAACGCTTGTCAAGAAATGGTGGCAAACCCCTTGGCAACTTGATCGGCGGGATCACGTTTAACGATGGCCGGGCAAGATCCATTGATGTTGACACTGTCATCCTTGAGGGGCGGGTCGGGCTCAACTTTGGCCCAATCCTCTCGGTCTCTCCGTTCTTCCTCGCCAACATCCGCCACACTCGCCAGGGTGGTGATCTCTTTGCTTGCCCAACGGACGGCGCCACGGTGCCTGTGGGGGCGCCTAACCCTAACTGCGCCTCGATACCTGGGGTAAGCGGAGGGCGCTCGGAGATCTACTATCCCGGTGTGGTTGTTACTTCGAAGTTGGGACCCCTGAATTTGACGGTAGAAGGCGTTGGCCAGTTCGGTGAGATCAGGGAGCTTGGAGCAAGCCAAGTGGCGCTCTATGGCAAGAGCAAACTGGATATCGAATCGTTTGCTGTCTTCGCCGAGGTGGCGCTCGATCTGACTGCGCAGGGACTCGGGCTGACCCCCTATATCAACCTCGATTACCGGAGGGGGGACGACAGCCCGCTCGATGGTAGCCTTGGGGGGTACGTCGCGATCTCTGACCTGAGCCAGGCGCTGCGGAAGGACGGCTTCCGCTTGCAGTCAATCCAGTCCCTCGGAGCTGTCACCCTTGGGAATGGCGGCGAGGATGGCTGGGGATTCAATACGGGCGGTCGCGGCGTCGGCCCGACGATCGGGTCGATTCTAGAGGGGCTCTCCTCTTCGAGCACCTTTAATAGCCGCTTCGGGAAGGCTGACAACCCTGGCTTGCTGAAGATCTCGGGTGGCATTCTCGGGAAGGTCAACTCGCAGTGGGATCTGCATGCGGGCGTCTCCTACATCCGGTTCGACACGGTGGAGCCGATCTTGGTGGAGGCTGCGCTGAACCGAGACGCTCGCCTTCCGGGTCTGACCCCGGCGGCTTGTAAGGTGGCTCCAACTGGCGGTCCCGCAAATAGTGGAGCTCGGGCACAATGCCTGGCGAACACGTTGAGTGTCAGCGAAGACGCGGGGATCGAGTTCAACTTCAACGTCGGCTTTAGCCCGGTCCCGGCCTTCCGCGTCCAGCCGTTCGTCAGCGTCTTCGTGCCCCTGGATGCGGCTGACGACATCAGCAGGCTCTTTCTGGATAGCGGCACCACCAGGACCGCTTATACGGCGGGAGTGGAGTTCCGGGCTCAGTTCTAACGTTTGACTTACGTCGGGCGCAGGCTTCTGCGCCCAAGGCGACTCACCAGCGTCACACTGTTTGAGGACCGCGCTTCCCATCCCTCACCCGATCGGGTGAGGGATGGGGGGAGCGGGCATATTGTCGAGGCAGCTTGGCCTTCCTGCCGAGGTTTTCACGCCACGTGGTTTTAGCCCTTGACAGTGTCAGGCTACTCTGGTATGGTCAGCCGCCTGCATAGAGCAGAGCTGGTCGGTCAATAGGGAAGTCCCTAGGGAAGTCCCTGAGGTTGGACCATCAGGGATCATCATCTTGTTGAAGAAGCCAGATAGCGTGGCTCGGTATCATTGCCTCCCTGGTGAGTCTTGGAAGGGGGTGAGAGGAACAGGAGGACACGGAGTAGAGGCAAGTGGACGCGATCTCAGAAGTTTCGAACGCTAACCAGAATTACTAGATCGTACTAAGAGGGAGGGGTAAATGAGTGCGAACCGATTCATGATGCTGATCGGAACATTGATGTTCCTGATCGGCGGGCTCG
>JBGQJI010000091.1:0-10295 GCA_041498975.1 Methylomirabilis sp. (SeqCode) | reverse complement strand
GGTCGATCTGAACGTGCGGGGTGCGGAGGAGTTTCGCGTTTCGAGTTTCAAGTTTCGAGTTAAGAACTTGGCACCTGGAACCCGGAACCTGGAACAGCGAAGCAGTGCCTCGCACTTCGGACCTTGCACTTCGCACTATCTGGCAGTTATTCTGCTGTTTGGAATGCTGTCCCCGTTGGGTGTCTCGGCCCTGACGGCGGAGGAGGTGGCCGACAAGGTGCAGGCCACGTACAAGAGTTTTTCAGACCTTCAGGCTGAGTTCGTCCAGAGGGCGACGAATCGGCTGAGCGGGGCGAGTCAGGAGGGTTCGGGCCACCTGTTCCTCAAGTGGCCGGGGAAAATGCGATGGGAATATGAGAAGCCTGAACCGAGGCTGTTCTTGATCGATGGCAAGACGCTCTGGAGCTACAGCCCCATAGAGCGACAGGCCGTGGCCCAGGATATCAGCGGCGCACTCAGCACGGGCCCCATCGGGATCCTGTTCGGGATCAGCACCCTCCGGCGTGACTTTCGTGTACGTGCGATCGCCCACGCGGGCACGAAGGACGGCCAAGAGTATCTCCTGGATCTCGCACCGAAAGGCGAGGGTCTCTCCTTTAAACGCGTGGTACTGGCCATCGATCGGGAAAGCTTCCTGATCCAGCGATTGACGGTCTTCGATCTCTACGGCAACACTACGGCCGTGGATCTATCCGACTTGAAGGTCAACGGTGGCTTGAAGGAGGGGCTGTTCCAGTTCTCGCCACCGCCGGGGACCGAGCTGGTGACGCCGCCAAAGCCTCTCGTCCGATAGGTCCGCGCATTCAGCCTATTGGCGGTTCCAGGTTGCGAGTTCCGAGTTCCGGGTTAGATGCTCCGCCGACTGGCCCTTCAACTTTGAACCTTGAACTTGGAACCTGGGATTCAGCGTTCGGTCTGAGCCTACCCGGAGGCAAAAGGAGATCGCAGGTGTCTAGCGAGAGTTCCTTTGATATCAGCTCGACGGTCGATTTGCAAGAGGTGGATAACGCCGTTCAACAGGCAATGAAGGAAATCCAGCAGCGGTTTGATTTCAAGGGGACATCGTGCCGGATCGCCCGTGACGGGGAGAGCCTCCTGCTCAACGCCGACGATACCTTCAAACTCAAGGCGGTCGTAGACCTGCTGGAATCGAAGCTGGTGCGACGGAAGGTATCCCTGAAGGCCCTCGTCTACGAGGCTCCGGAGGCGGCGGCGAAAGGGGCCGTTCGCCAGCGGGTAACGCTGCAGCAGGGCATCTCCGCCGAGAAGGCCCGCGAGATCGTCAAGGCGATCAGGGGACTTGGCCTCAGGATTCAGGCACAGATCCAAGGAGACCAGGTAAGGGTTTCGGGGAAGAGCAAAGACGACCTGCAGGCCGTCATCCAGATGGTGCGAGAAGGCGACTTTGGGATCGACGTTCAGTTTGTCAACTATCGGTGACGAGGGCGCTGGCCCGCCGCTTTGCCCTTCTTCCAGTGGGTGAGATCGTATAAGATCGGGGCGTTGCCCGGGGCTGGAGCGATCGCATGCCTGAAGTTCACGAAGGTGGGAGGATGGCGATCCTGGTGGTTGATGACGACACCGGGTCGGTCAGCAAGTTCCAGGAGATGTTGGAGCGTCGGGGGCTGTCGACATCCGTGGCCCGCTCCAAGCAGGAGGCCCTGGAGGCACTCGCTACCTTCCGGTCGAGCCTGATGGTATTGGATCTGGAGAAGCCTCATCTGGAGGGCCGCCAGATCCTTGCGGCGATCAGGGCCGACGAGGCGAACCGACACCTCCCGGTGATTGTCTTCACGACAGGTTCGACCGCCAGCCAAAGGGCGCAGGGACTTCAGTGGGGAGCCGATGATTTCATCAGCAAGCCGGTCGACCCGGAGGAGCTTGCCGCTCGGATTGAAGTATGGCTGCGGATTAGCCTCCTCCGGCGCGAGGCGCTGGCCAGGAATCGTGCCCTATCGGCTCTCTACGGTATTGCGGCCTCGCTGGGTCGGTCCCTGAATTTGAAGGAGATCCTGGAGCAGGCTCTCGGACAGATCCTTCAACTGATGGAGATGGATGCGGGGACTATCCGCCTCTCGGATAGTGCCGGCCAGGAGTTCAGGGTCTCTGCCGGCGATGGGACATTTGCTGCAGACCTTGAAGCCATCGAATCGCTGCGGGCCTCTGAGGAGTTCGCCAGGGCCGTCGCTCTGGCTGAGAGACCGATCCTCATCGGCGATGTGGCGGACGCGCAGGGGGCATCTGCCGGGGTGAAGGCGCTCCCTGGCGTCCGATCGGCAGCGGGTCTCCCGCTTCTCTCCAAACATCGGGTGGTCGGGACGTTGAGCATGTTCGCTCAGCGCCCCCGGGCGTTTTCTGAGGATGAGGAGCGACTCCTCGGTGGCCTCTGCCATCAGGTCGGGGTCGCCATCGAGAACGCCCGCCTGTTTGAAGAGACCTCGGGAGCCTTGGCCAGATCGAACCTGCTCTACGAACTCAGCAACCAGCTGCATTCGATTCAGAACTTCGAGGAAACGTTGCAGTTGGCTGCGCATCAGATTCTGGAGGCCTTTCAGGCGGATGGGACCTTGATCTCGTTGCGGGAGGCTCCGCCTGGCGCAGTCACTCGGGTCGGAGTCTTCCTGGGCGGCCGGCAGGGGTCAGAGCGCTCATCGGAGTTCGACCCGATCGCCCAGGCTGTCATCGATACTGGCAAGCCGATCCTGATCACCCGTGCGGGCGACCGACCCGAGCACATCCCGGCGTCGTCTGTGGAGGAGGGGGTCGAGGCGCTGGTTGCCGTGCCGGCGCAGGGGATGTCCGGTTGTCACGGTGCGCTTGCCCTCTATTACCGGCGCCCACGGGGGTTCCATCCACTCGAGGTCGAGACCCTCGTCACCTACGCCAATCATCTCGGGATTGCGTTGGAGAATGCGAGGCTGTACACCGCCCTGCAGCATCGGGCGGATCGGATCGCGGCGGTCAATAGATTAACCAAGGTGATCAGCGCCTCGCTCGATATTGGCGCTGTCTACCAGGCGTTCACCGCAGAGGTGAAACGGCTTATCCCGTACGATCGGATGGGGGTTGTGATGCCGGATGACTCAGGCCGGGGGCTCAGAATGTTCCAGCTCGCCGCCGATCAGCCCACCACCGGTGGGCAGGGGGGCGTCTGGTCCCGACGAGAGGGGACCGGCGTCGACTGGGTCTTGTCCCAGCGGCGCCCGCACATCGAGACGGACCTGGCAGAGGTACGAAGGTTCGTGGAGGACGAGGTGCTCCTGAAGGACGGGATCCGCTCAACCGTCAGGCTCCCACTCATTGCCAAGGGCGAGGCGATCGGCGCCCTCTGCCTGGATAGCACCACGCCCCGCTCTTATGGAGAGCCTGAACTGGAGCTGCTCGTCCCCCTCGGCGAGCAACTGGCCATCGCTCTCGAAAATGTCCGCCTGTTTCAGGAGACCAACCGCCTTGCCATCACCGACGAGTTGACGGGTCTCTTCAATCACCGTCACTTCTATCACCGGCTGGAACAAGAGTTCAAGAGGGCCCAACGGTACGGTCGCCCGCTTTCGCTGATCATGCTGGATATCGATTTCTTCAAGCAGTATAACGACCTCAACGGCCACCTGGCCGGCGATCAGGCGCTTCGCACTATTGCCGGCCGATTGAGAAACAATACCCGAGGTGTCGATATCGTCTCCCGGTACGGAGGGGACGAGTTTGGCATCATTCTCCCGGAGACAGATCTCAAAAGGGCTGGGGTCCAAGCCGAACGAATCCGTTCAGCGATGGAGCGTGACGCTCCGGGCGGGCAAGGGCAGAGTGCGGGGAAGCGTGTCACCATGAGCCTCGGCGTTGCCTGCCTCGATCCTCAGATGCGCCAGGTCGAAGACCTGATCCGGGTGGCCGACCAGGCCCTCTATCGCTCCAAGGCGAAGGGCGGCAATCACACCTCCCTCGCGTGAGGGATCCGACCTGCCGCTCATGTCAGACCCTCGGGGATGTCGGGTTCACTCGCGGTATCCGCGGGTGCCTCTGCTGCTTGCCACCGGGTTCTATCTTGGCCGGATTCCATACGCGCCGGGGACGGCAGGGAGCGTGGCCGCATTCGGGCTGTTCTTCCCGCTCCGTCATCTGCCCTGGACGTATCACCTCTCCGTGGTTGCCTTTCTGTTCGCCGTCGGAGCCTACACGGCCGACCGAGCGACGGTCGCCCTCGGAGTCAGAGATCCCTCCTGTGTGATCATCGATGAAATCGTCGGCTGTTGGGTGGCGCTCCTGGCGATTCCGCCCCGCTTGGCGCCGCTCCTCTGTGCGCTTGTCCTCTTCCGTGTGTTCGACATCTGGAAGCCCTTTCCCGTCGATCGGGCAGAGAATCTACCCGGCGGATGGGGCATCATGCTGGACGATCTCGTGGCGGGGACCTACGCGAATGCCTCAGTTCGGCTCCTGCTGTGGGGGCTGCCGGGAGCCATCGGCTAAGGGACGCGGCGGGGAGAGCCATGGGGGTTGAGATCCTCACCATCGGGACGGAGCTGTTACTCGGCCAGAGCATCGATACCAACTCCGCCTACATCGGCGAACAGCTTGCTGAAGCAGGAATCGACGTGTATTGGAAAACGACCGTCGGGGACAACGAAGGCCGCATCGGAGAGGCCTTTCGGCTGGCCCTGGCCCGGTCGGAGATCGTGATCTCCACAGGAGGCCTCGGTCCCACAGAGGACGATCTGACATGCCGGGTCATCGCTGCAGTTCTCGCGCGGCCACTGGTCCTCGATGCGAGGGTCTTGGAAGCCGTCCGTCGCCGATTCGCCGAGCGGGGACTGGCCATGTCCAAGAACAACGAGCGACAAGCCCTGATCCCGGAGGGTGCCACCGTCTTGCCCAACCCCCGGGGGACAGCGCCTGGCCTCTTTGTCCGCCTGGAGGATGGGAGAGTGCTGGTGGCGATGCCAGGCGTGCCCTCGGAGATGCAGCCGATGCTCACCGATGCGGTCATCCCTCGTCTTCGGCAGGGGTTCGGCGTCAAGGCCCGGATCCGCTCGCGCATTCTCAAGACGTCCGGGATCACCGAATCGAAGCTCGACGAGGTCATCGGCGACCTGTCTCGCCTCTCACGAAACCCGACCATCGCGCTGCTCGCCCACGCGGGGGAGATCCACGTCCGCCTGACGGTGAAAAGCGACTCGGAGGGAGAGGGCGATCGGCTGCTCGATGATTTGGAGGCCAGGCTTCGTGAGCGACTTGGCCCGCTGGTCTTCGGACGAAACGAGGAGCGACTCGAAGAGGTGGTGGGACGGCTCCTCCTGGAGGCGAAACAGACCATTGCCGTCGCCGAGTCGTGCACGGGAGGGCTGGTCTGTCATCGTTTGACCAATGTCCCAGGGAGTTCCGCCTACTTCATCTGTGGCGAGGTGGTGTATAGCAACGAGGCCAAGGAGAGCCTGGTCGGCGTGCCCCGTGAGTTGATCGCGCAGTATGGAACGGTCAGCCAGCCCGTTGCCCAAGCGTTGGCTTCGGGCATGCGGGAGGCCGCCGGAACAGATCTGGCCCTCGGAATCACCGGAATAGCGGGTCCGGGCGGCGCCACCGCCGGGAAGCCGGTCGGCCTGACCTACATCGCCCTCGCTTCCCGAGAGAAGGTGGCCTGCCGGGAGTTTCGATTCCTCGGAGATCGCGAGACCAATAAGCTGCTCGCGTCGCAAGGGGCCCTCGACATGCTGCGCCGACACCTGCTGTTGCGCAACAATGCCACACCGACCTGAGCGCTCACCTGGGCCAACGGTTCGTGCCTTTGTGGCCGTCAATCTGGACCAGGGCCTGAAAGACGGCCTCGCCAAGGTACAGGAACGGCTCAAGGCGACCCACGCCGATGTGGGGTGGGTAAGGCCGGAAGGCCTTCACCTCACGCTCAAATTCCTGGGACAGGTCGAGGAGGGTCGCCTCGGCGCCGTTGCAGAGGCGATTGCTACGGCCGCTGCCGGCTGTGGGTCGTTTCGTCTCGCGCTCGGTGGTCTGGGTGCCTTCCCTCAGCCACGCGCCGCCCGAGTCGTCTGGATCGGGGTGCAGCAGGGTGCGGAGGCGCTGGGTATGTTACAGGCGAGGGTGGAGGCGGGCCTGGAGTCCCTTGGGTTCGCGCGAGAGGAGCGGCCTTTTTCGGCGCATCTGACGCTCGGTCGAGTGCGCGGTCCGGGACACCGGGAGCAACTGGCCGTTGCGCTGACCTCGATCCCCGCCGAGCCGCTGGGGGAGATGATGCTCCAACGGATCGAGTTGATGAGGAGCGAATTGGGCCCTGGCGGGGCGCGGTACACGGTGCTGCGAACCTGCCCCCTTGCCTGACGCAGGGCGAGTTGGTGGGCCTGACCCAATCAGGCCAGGCCTTGGCCCATCGGTCGATGCCCACGATTCGTTGCGCCTGCTTCGACGGCTGCCGGGCCCTGCAGATATCCGCGTAATGGGCAGCGGGCACTGGATGTTCAGCCTGTACCCTTCGCTTGAGATGATGTGCCAGTCGGGCTTCTGAGTGGCCAGCAGGAAGTGCAGTTTAGCCTTGACAAGCCGAGGACCGAGGGGCTATTTTTACGTCTTACGCTAAGGGGATCCGGAGATGTTCGAAGGGCTTGCGGAACGATTAAGCGTGATTTTCAAGGGGCTTCGTGGCCATGGACGGCTCACCGAGGAGAATATCGCTGAGGCGCTCCGAGAGGTCCGGCTCGCGCTTTTGGAAGCGGATGCGAATTTCAAGGTCGTGAAGGGATTTATCGAGCGGGTCCGCGAGCGGGCGGTCGGCTACGAGGTCCTGGAAAGCGTAACCCCTGGCCAGCAGGTGGTGAAGGTGGTGTACGAAGAGCTGGTGGAGGTCTTGGGCAGCAAGCGCGTCCTGCTTTCCTATGCAGCGGACCCTCCGACAGCCTTCATGCTGGTCGGCCTTCACGGATCGGGCAAGACCACCACTGCGGCAAAGCTGGCCCGATGGCTCGTGTCGGATGGACGGTCGCCGCTTCTGGTGGCGGCGGATACGACCAGGCCGGCCGCCGTGGAACAGCTCCAGATCCTCGGCCGCTCCATCGGGGTGCCGGTGTTTGCCGGGGCGGGTTCGGCGTTGCAGGTCTGCCAGAACGCGAGAGCCCGCGCCAAAGAACTTGGGCATAACCCGGTGATCCTCGACACCTCCGGGCGGCTGCATGTTGATGAGGTGCTGATGCAGGAGCTTGTCGCGATCAAAGAGGTCACGCGCCCCGCTGAGGTGCTGATGGTGGCCGACGCCATGACTGGCCAGGATGCGGTGAATTCTGCCGTTCGGTTCGACACGGATCTCGGCCTCACAGGGTTTATCCTGACCAAGCTGGACGGGGATGCCCGAGGGGGAGCGGCCCTCTCGATCCGTTCGGTGACGGGAAAGCCGATCAAGTTCATCGGAGTGGGGGAGAAGCCGGACGCCCTTGAATCGTTCCACCCCGACCGGCTGGCCTCGCGGATCCTGGGGATGGGCGATATCCTGACCCTCGTGGAGAAGGCACAGGCGAGCGTCGATGGAAAGCGAGCTGAAGAGCTCGCGCAGAAACTGCGGGGCGACGGTCTTACGCTGGAGGATTTTCGCCTGCAGCTCAGGCAACTGAAAGAGCTCGGGCCACTTGAGCAGGTGATGGAGATGATCCCGGGGTTGTCCCAACAGAAGGGGCTGGCTGATTCTGGTGCAGCGGAGCAGCAGTTCAGGCAAGCCGAGGCGATCATCAACTCTATGACCCGGAAGGAGAGGGAGGTCTCGGATCTCATCAATGGAAGCCGCCGGCGGCGGATCGCCGCCGGAAGCGGCACATCAGTGGCAGATGTGAATCGTCTCCTCAAACAGTTCTTCCAGGCCCAGAAACTGATGCGACAGGTCATCCCGGGGGCTGGTGCTACTGGACGGAAAATGGCAAAGCGCCTCCGACCTTTCATGGGGGTATGACGGCGGACAGATAAGGGAGCGTGGAAATGGCGGTCACGATCAAACTGCGGAGGATGGGGGCGAAGCAGCACGCCTTCTATCGGCTGGTTGTGGGGGATTCGCGAGTTGCTGGGGGCGGCAGGGTGCTGGAGAGCTTGGGCACCTATGATCCCCACGGTGAACAACCTGTGCTTGAGGTGCGGGCGGAGCGTGCGCTGCATTGGCTGCAGCGTGGCGCGCAGCCGACCGACAGCGTCCGGCAGCTCCTGCGTCGGGCGGGCGTGATGCGGCAATTCGCCGAGCTGAAAGCCCAGAGGAAGGATCGATAGCCCCTCAGTCGAGGCGGGAGCACCCGGAGGAAAGGAAGATGGAAGACGGTCCGTCGGTTCCGAATCAGGTTCCCGTGGACGAGGCAGGGGCGCTGAGGGAGCTGGTGGAGCGGATGGCCCGGGCGCTGGTGGACAGTCCAGACCAGGTGACCGTGGAGGCTATGGAGGAAGACAAGGCGGTGATCCTCCGCCTTCGAGTCGCCGCCTCTGATGTCGGTAGGGTGATCGGAAAGCAGGGCAGGACGGCCAAAGCGATGCGCACGGTGCTGCACGCCATTGCTGCCAGGGCGAAGCGCCGGGCCGTCCTGGAAATTCTGGAATAGGTGATGCCGTCGCCGTATCTTCTGCTCGGCAGGGCCCTGAAGGCCTGGGGGCTTGCGGGCGAGATCAAGGTGGAGTCGTACGCTGACTCCATGGCCATGACGGCCGGTTTGGCCGGCGTGTACGTCAGGCCGGTCGGAGGCAACCTCGCCTGGTATGCGGTCGAGCGGGTTCGGCCTGCCGGCTCCGGCTGGGTGCTGAAGCTTCGTGGCGTAGAGAGTCCGGAACAGGCGGCCCGCCTGGTTGGTTGTGAGTTGCTCCTCTCTCGATCGGACGCTCCCCCTCTCCCGGAAGGGACGTATTACCATGCCGATCTGGTCGGCCTTCGGGTCGTCAGTGAAGAGGGACGAGAGTTGGGACAGCTCGTGGAAATCTGGGAAACGGGCGCCAACGATGTATACGTAGTTCACGGGCGGCAGGGGGAATGGCTCCTTCCAGCGACACGGGAGGTCGTGAGGAGGGTCGATCTCGCAGAGGAGATCATGCTGGTCCGCCCCCCAGAAGGGATGATCGAAGCTGAGGCAGTATGACATCCTCACCCTTTTTCCAGGCTTCTTTCAGGGGCCCCTGTCCGAGAGCATTCTCAAGCGGGCCCAGGAACGGGGGATCGTCAAGATTGTGGTTCATGATCTTCGTGCCTACGCACGCGATCGCCATGCCACCGTGGACGATCGGCCTTACGGGGGCGGCGCCGGGATGGTGCTTAAGCCGGAGCCGATCTTTGAGGCCGTCGACGACCTCAGCCGAGAGACGGGGACCCGCCTGATCCTCCTGACCCCCCAAGGTCGCCCGTTCCAGCAGTCGGTCGCCAGGGAACTTGTCGAGTATCAGCATCTGCTGGTCATCTGCGGCCGATACGAGGGGTTCGACGAACGGATCAGGGAGCGCCTTTGCCCCGATGAGATATCGATCGGGGACTATGTGCTGACCGGGGGAGAACTGCCGGCGCTCGTTCTGCTTGATGCTACCATCCGTCTCATTCCTGGTGTTCTGGGAGACGAGGACTCGGCCCGGTACGACTCCTTCATGGAGGCCTTGCTCGACTTTCCCCAGTATACCCGGCCGCAGATTGCCAGGGGGCTCGCGGTCCCGGTGGTGCTCTTGTCCGGCGACCACGATCGGATCAGGCGGTGGCGTCGAAAAGAGGCGCTGCGTCGCACCCTGGAGCGCCGGCCGGACCTGCTTCGTCGGGCTGAATTAAGCGAGGAGGATCGTGTGCTGCTCAGGGAGATCGAGGAGGAAGAACAGAAATCCCGCTAAATGGTGCGAGGTCCGAAGTGCGTGGTGCGAAGTACCCAACACCTCGCCCACCGCACTCTGCGCTCTTTACTCCGCGTCTTGGAGGTCGAATTATGGATGTCATCAAGAGCGTTGAAGCGCCGCTGCTGAAGGCACAGCTTCCGGAATTCTCTCCGGGGGACACGGTGAAGGTCCAATTGAGGGTCCAAGAGGGGGACAAGGAGAGGATTCAAGCTTTCGAAGGGGTGGTCATCCGCCGGCGAGGGGATGGGCTTCGCGCCTCCTTTACGGTGCGCAAGGTCACCTACGGGGTCGGGGTGGAACGAACCTTTCCCCTTCATTCTCCCATGGTCGAGAGAATCGAGCGCACGAGACGGGGCCGCGTTCGTCGAGCGAAGCTCTACTACCTGCGAAAGCTGAAGGGAAAGGCGGCCCGCATCACGGAGCGCAAGCTGACGTAGAGGGGAGCGCTGCGGTGGCCCCCGGAGAGG
>JBGQJI010000090.1:0-10333 GCA_041498975.1 Methylomirabilis sp. (SeqCode) | reverse complement strand
TTCAACATCGCCGAGGTGCTGTTGGAGCCGGGGGATGAGGTGATCATCCCGGCCCCCTACTGGGTGACCTATACGGAACAGATTCGTCTCGTCGGCGCGCGCCCGGTCATCGTCCAGACGCGAGAGGAGGATGCGTTCCACCTGTCATGCCGGGTGGTGGAGCCGGCCATTACGCCCAGGACGAAGGCGATTCTGCTCAACAGTCCCTGTAACCCGACCGGCGCCATGATCCCGATCGATCAGTTGAAGGCCATTGCCGCCTTAGCCGTCGAACGAGACCTCTTGCTGATCTCAGACGAGGCGTACGAATCCCTGACCTATGACGGACACGCCCACGTCAGCGTTGCATCGCTTGGCGATGAGGCGAAGCGGCACACGATCGTGGTCAACACAGTCTCCAAGGCGTATGCCATGACCGGCTGGCGGATCGGGTACGCGGCGGGGCCGAAGGAGATCATCAAGGCAATGGGCGATATCCAGAGCCAGGTGACATCGAACCCCACCTCGATCGCACAGAAGGCCGCCGTCGCCGCTCTCCTCGGTCCGCAGGATGATGTCCGGGCCATGGCGGCAGAATTCGACCGGCGTCGGCGTTATCTGGTCGGCCGGCTGAATGCCATCCCCGGTCTCCATTGTACGAACCCAGAGGGCGCTTTCTACCTCTTCCCGAACGTCTCGGCCTTCTACGGGAGGAGGTCGAACGGCGGCCCGATACGGAACTCCGCTGAGATGGCCACCTATCTCTTGCAGAACGCACATGTCGCGTTGGTCCCGGGAGCCGATTTCGGCAGTGATGCGCACCTCCGCCTCTCATACGCGACACCGATGGAGGCGATCGTCAAGGGGGCGGACCGGATGGCGCAAGCCCTGGGGGCGCTTCACGCCTGAAGCGGTCAGTGGTCAGCAATGAGCGGAACAAATGAAAACAATAGGTGCTGTACAAGACCTCGTGTGGGGAGTGGGGAACTCTTCTAGTATTCTTCTGCCTTTGCTGAAAGCTGACGGCTGATAGCTGCGCGTTCATCCAGTAACGGCAGTCCGCTGGAGTCGGAGGACAACGTAGCGTGTCATACAGCAAGAGATAGATGAGCAATGCCTAAGCTGAAGCTGATCACCTATGGCTGCCAGGCCAACGAGCTGGACTCGGAGCGAATCGCCGGCGTCTTGGCCCGGGAGGGGTACGAACTGATCGAGCGTGAAGAGGAGGCCGACCTGATCCTTCTCAATACCTGTGCCATCCGCGAGAAGGCGGAGCACAAGGTCTATAGCCGCCTCGGGACCTTTCAGGTGCTGAAGCGCCGGAAGGAAGGCCTCCGCATCGGCATATGCGGGTGCGTCGCCCAGCAGGAGGGGCAGGCGCTGCTCGATCGTTTCCCCTATCTCGATTTCGTGGTCGGTCCAGGGCAGCTTACCTCGATTCCCAAGCTCCTGCGCACACGAGGCAATCGCGGCATTGCGACGGCCAGGGCCCCCGGCTTCTCCTATCCTGCGGCCGCGCCGATCAAACGGCGAAGCGGTGTCAAGGCCTGGGTCAGCATCATGGAGGGGTGCGATCGCTTCTGTACCTTCTGCGTGGTTCCTTTCACTCGGGGACGGGAGCGGAGCCGACCTCCCCTCGAGATCCTGGAGGAGATCCACGCACTGAAGCGGCAGGGGTACCGCGAGATCACCCTCCTGGGGCAAACCGTCAACTCCTACGGGAAGAAGCTCCGACCGCGCGCCAGCTTCGTGGAGTTGCTCCGACAGATCGATGGTGTCGTCGATGGGGAGGTGAGAGTGCGATTCACGAGCCCTCACCCTGCCGATGTGACCGAAGAACTGGCGGAGGCAATCGCCGACCTTCCCAGCCTGTGCGAGCATATCCATCTTCCGGTTCAATCAGGCTCTGACGGGATCCTTCGTCAGATGAAGCGCGGCTACAGTCGAGATGAGTACTTGGCACAAGTCGCGCTCCTCCGATCCAAGACCCCACACCTCGCGATCACCACCGACATCATCGTCGGATTTCCCGGTGAGACAGAGGACGACTTCCAGGAAACCCTGAGCCTCATGGACAAGGTCGGCTTCGACGGAGCCTTCATCTTCAAGTACTCCCCGAGACCCCACACCCCGGCCACGCAGATGCCCGAACAGCTCCCGGATCAGGTCAAGGGGCGTCGCTTGGAGCAGGTGCAGGTTCTCCTGAGCCGCCTGTCCTTGGATCGCAACCGCGCGTACGTCGGGCGAACAGTGGAGGTCCTCGTGGATCGCGAGGATGCCAAGGGTGATCCCGCTCGCCTCGCGGGTCGGACCAGACAGAATAAGATCGTCCACTTTTTCGGGGAAGGGGCGAGCGACGGGGACTTGGTGCCTGTGACGATCATGGGCGCCAGCCCCCTTCATCTGCAAGGGGAACTGATCCTAGGGGGGGCCGCCGAACGAAGGGAAAAAGGATTTGACAAGCCTGCGGCCACTCTCTATGATATCGCAAATCTCCGAATGAAGAGTTGATGAGGCGCTTCAATCTCATGAAACCGGCAAACGCTGGTGAGGCTGACGATCAGGCGCCGCCAGAACCGACTGCCCCACACCCGTCGAGCCGTCGGATCTTCCTTCTCAGCCTGCTCCTGGTCGTGGTTGCCGCGCTTGGAGCCAAGAACCTCATCGGGACCTACATCGGTAGGGGATCCGACACGCCCTCACCCACCCCGGGGCGTACCGTGATTCCGCCACCAGAACAAGCCTCTCGACCTTCACCGGCGCCCTTCATGCCGTCTGCCGTGGTGATCCCAGAACGACCGGCAAAGGGGTTTGATTCGGACACAGGGCCGCAGTCGAAGCGTCCCGTCGCGTCGCCGCCGGAAAAGAATGCCGAATCCGAGCCGCCTCAGCCACGGGCGATGCAGCCGCCGGAAGCTGTTGCGCCTTTGGCCCCAAAGGCGGCTTCGCAAGGCCGCTTCAGCATCCAAGTCGGGGCAATGGCACGCGAGCGCAACGCGCTCGCCTTGAGGCAGAGGCTGCAGAAGCTCGGGTACCCTGTGACGATCCGGAAGGCCCACACGCCCGCCACCCAGCATGTCGTCCTGGTGACAGCGGCCGTTGACAGGGCGGAAGCGGACACCCTGGTGGAAAAACTCAGGGCCGAGGGAGTTCCGGCCATCCTGGGCGAGTCGGATGGCCGCTATCGCGTGGAGGCCGGCAGGTCGGCCGGACTGGATCAGGCGATCGACCTTGCGCACGAGCTCCAGAAGAAAGGCTTCACCCCGAAGATCGTCTCAGAAACAGGCAGCTCCACGCTGCACCTCGTCAGAGTGGGCCAGTTCAGCAGCCGGGGTGAAGCGATCCACAAAGCCAAGGAGCTTCGAGAGAAGGGGTTTCCAACTCTCATCGTCACGAAATAACAGGGGCGTGTGAGGCTGCCGGATCCCGGTAGCGGCATATGTGCAGCGGGAGAGGAGGGACACGATGACCAAGGCCGACATAGCGTCGATCGTCGCCGAGAAGGGCCTTACCAAGAAACAGGCGATGGAGGCCGTGGAGGCCACCCTCGACATGGTGAAGGATGCCCTCAAGAAGGGAGAGAAGATCCAGCTTGTCGGCTTCGGCTCCTTTCAAGTGAGAGCCAAACGGGCGAGGAAGGGGCGAAACCCGCAGACCGGCGAAGAGATCACCATCGCGGCTCGAAAGGTCCTCAAGTTCAAGCCCGGTAAGGCCCTGCATCAGCTTGTGAACGCTGGGGGCTAGCTAGCCCGCTTGGTGGAGGAGGGAGGGGTCGTGCCGAGCGGACGGGTGAGGTTGGCGCGATCGAAGGCTCGGGCCCCACAAAAGCCCGGCTCCCGCCTTGGCGACACGGTCGAGGTCCCGGATAAGCTCTACTTCAAGATCGGAGAGGTCGCTGAGCTGACCGGGGTCCAACCGTACATCCTCCGCTATTGGGAGACGGAGTTCGGCACCCTCCGTCCGGCCAAAAGCCGTAGCGGCCAGCGCCTGTACAGACGCAATGACGTCCTGGCTGTCCTGCGCATCAAGGAGTTACTCTACCGGCAGCGATTCACCATCGCCGGCGCCAGGCGTCGTCTTGCGGCGGAGCAGGGCCCTCTCGCGCCGACGGTGCTGGATTCCCTGCAACGGATCAAGGACGAGTTGAAGGATATCTCCTCATTATTGCGCAGACCTTCCCCCTAACGTGAGGACCGCGCATATTCGGGGCGTGGCGCAGCCTGGTAGCGCACTGGCATGGGGGGCCAGGGGTCGTTGGTTCAAATCCAATCGCCCCGACCAATTCCCTCCTCCTCATCGGCGTGTGACGCGCACTCGCGGGCAGATATCGCATCTGCTCTTTTTTTTGGGTCACCGATGAACATCCTGGTGTCGAACGATGATGGCATTCACGCTCGCGGCCTCCGTGTGCTCGCGGACGCCCTATCCAGCCTTGGTGAGGTGTGGGTCGTGGCGCCTGATCGTGAGCGGAGTGCGGCAAGCCATTCGCTGACGTTGAATCGACCGCTTCGGGTCACCAAGGTTGGTCCGACCTGGTACACCGTTGACGGGACGCCGACCGATTGCGTCGCCCTGGCAGTCATGGGCATGACCAAACGAAAGTTCGATCTGGTCGCCTCTGGCATCAATCTCGGGGCGAACATGGGCGATGATGTGACCTACTCCGGGACGGTCTCCGCCGCCTTCGAGGCCACGCTGCTCGGCCTTCCCGCCTTTGCCATTTCTGTTGCGGCTGAGCGGCGGGTCGATTTCACCGCCGCAGCCGGGATCGCCGTCACGCTCGCGCAACTGATCGCGAAAAACGGCCTGCCGAACGACACCTTGCTGAACGTGAACGTCCCGAATCTCCGCCCCTCAGAGATCAAGGGGGTGGCGATCACTCAACAGGGCAGGCGGCACTACGACGATATCATCGTGAAGAAAGTGGATCCTCGTGGTAAGGCCTACTACTGGATCGGGGGAAAGGAGCCCACGTGGGAACCATCGGAAGAGAGCGACTATGCCGCGGTGATGGCGGGGTGTATTTCGATCACGCCCCTTCACCTGGACCTCACCAACCCGAGGGCCCTCGAAGAGGTGCGGCGCTGGGAATTCCCCTGGGGGGCGTGGGGGGAGGCGGACAAGCCACGGCGTTCACAGCCCCGCACGCGGAGGAAGCGAAGCGCGACCGGGTGATCCGCCCACTCATTCTTCACAGCATGAAGGCGCCATGGTATAGTAGGATGTCATTGGGGCCTATGAAGGGCAGTTTGGCAGCTTCATGACGGATTTCGCTGTCGCCCGACAGCGGATGGTGGCCGAGCAGTTGCTGGAGCGAGGCATCAAGAGCGCGAAGGTGCTGCAGGCCATGGCGAAGGTGCACAGGCATCTCTTCCTGGAGGAGGCCCTCTGGGGGAGGGCCTACGGGGATTCCCCGCTGCCCATTGGTCAGAAGCAGACGATCTCTCAACCGTTCATGGTCGCCCTCATGACCGAGGCGCTCGAGCTGGAAGAACATGACCGGGTCCTGGAGGTCGGCACCGGGTCAGGGTATCAGACGGCGATCCTGGCCGAACTGGCCGCCAAGGTCTACTCTGTCGAGCGGATCCAGTCGTTCGCGCTGCGCGCGAGGGAGCGTCTGGGATCGCTCGGCTACTACAACGTCCTGATTCGGGTTGGGGACGGCTCCGTCGGGTGGAAGGAGATGGCGCCATTCGACGCCATTCTCGTCAGCGCGGGCGCTCCACAGGTCCCGATGGGCCTCGCGGAGCAACTCGGCGAGGATGGTCGCCTCGTGGTGCCTGTGGGCCAGATCGAGCAGCAGGTCCTGAAGAAAGGCATGAAGAAAGGGGCAGACATCATCTGGACCGACCTCGTAAATTGCACATTCGTCAAGTTGGTCGGGCAGCAGGGGTGGAAGGTTTGACGTCGGGGCGTAGCGCAGCCTGGTAGCGCACTTGCTTCGGGAGCAAGGGGTCGTTGGTTCAAATCCAATCGCCCCGACCAACATATTCATGTCTCGCCTAGCAATGGGGTTCGTTGGCGAAAGTGCGTGAGGTTCGAGACGAAGGAGAGACAAGTCATGCGCGGCTCTTTCCTTCACCTACCATCCACGGGACGGTGGTGCGAAACGCCAGAATCGGCGTGATCGGCTCAGGACGCTGCTCTCGGGAGATCTATCGACTGGCAGAGCGGGTAGGGGAGGGGATCGGTCGCCGAGGCGCCATCCTGATCTGTGGGGGCCTCGGGGGCGTGATGGAAGGTGCCTGCAAGGGGGCGAAGGCGGCCGGAGGGACCACCGTTGGGATCCTGCCCGGCGCCAGGCCGGATGAAGCGAATGCCTTCGTGGACATTCCGGTCGTGACGGGCCTGAGCCTGGCCAGGAACCTGGTGGTGGTTCGGTCGTCTCAGGCGGTGATGGCCATCGAGGGCAGGTACGGGACCCTCTCTGAGATCGCGTTTTCGCTTCAGCTGGGCGTGCCTGTCATCGGGCTCAAGACGACGTATCACGATCCCCAAATGATCCAAGCCCATGATCCAGAAGATGCCGTTGACCAGGCCTTTGCCGCCATCTCACGCTTGCCGGCTGGCGACTCGCCCCGACCGCGGCCCACGGCCTGACCACCAGGGAGGGAAAGCCATTCTCCCCATCGAAGGGCTGAAAGAGAAGATCCGGGACATCCCAGACTTTCCCCAAAAGGGCATCCTCTTCAAGGATATCACGCCGTTGCTCGCGGACGGCAAGGCCTTCCGTGCAGCCATTGACCAGATTGCCGAACGGTTTTCCGACCGGGGCATCGATCTCGTGGTTGGTGTCGAGGCGAGAGGGTTCATCATCGCTGCAGCATTGGCCTACAAGCTCCACGCGGGCACCACGTTGATCCGGAAGCCGGGGAAACTTCCGTACAAAACCCATAGCACCACGTATGCCCTGGAGTATGGCTCCGACACCCTCGAGATCCACCAGGACGCCGTCCTGCCGAATCAACGGATCCTGATGGCAGATGACTTGCTGGCCACGGGCGGCACCATGGCCGCCGCTATCGATCTGATCACGGGCCTCGGCGGCACGGTGGCGGGGGTGGCATTCTTGGTTGAGCTGCTGTTCCTACAGGGAAGGGACCGGTTGAAAGATCACGAGGTCTTCTCGCTCATCCAATTCTGATCAGTGCCTTTGTTCAACGCAGAGATCCTGGCGCCCGTAGCTCAGATGGATAGAGCAAGGGTTTCCTAAGGCGACAATGGGAGCCTCCGCAAGTGTCCCAAAATGCGGGAAGCTCCCATTTTTCTTGGGCTCGATGCAGGTTTGCTGGTTGAACCTCTCTACGTCAATTTGAATGAATTTGAACGGGCTATAGACAGTACATGGCCAGTGAACGGTCGTTCAGGTTGAGCAGGGGTATCGGGATCCTCGTGACAGGGTGCCTCCTCGTTTCCGCCTGTGGATTTGCTGCATGGCGCGATAGGACGTATCAGCAGTTGATGGACGGGACGCTGCACCTTGACGCCTCCCAAATCGCGCCAAGGGGGGGCGGATCACAGACCGTCGAGTTCTGTGATCGTGGCGGCCAGCATGTGGGATACGGCCGCGTGAGCGGCGGGACGATTGAACTCTATGACAGCGGCTCCCGTCACATCGGCTACGGCGTGATTGGGAGCGGCTCCGTGAACTTCTACAACGCGGATGGGAGCCGCGCTGGCTACGGGAGGATCGGACGGTAGCCTGAGCTGGAGTCTCACAGTGTTTCGCCTGGCCTAGGGTCGCACCCGAAAAGCCGCTCCTGACGGCCTGGCCGGGCGATCCCTTCAGGGGCTTCGACAGGGGAAGCCATGTTATACAACCTGCACAGCAATGCCTACCTACGGCGGAAGTGGCGCGACTATTGCGGCTTTTTGCAATCAAAGCCCAGTCAACCAATCCTCGATCACTACGTCAAACACGGCGGTGAGGCCGCTCGCCTACGAGCCTTCCTCTGGACCCTGCGTGAACGCCAGATCAAGCAAGGGTTGAATCCGCTGCGACCACTGCGCGTGATGTCTCGCCCTGCACAAGACGCGCTCAAGCGAGCGGCCAAGAGCCTGCAGACACTTCTGCACCACCTCAAAGGCGAGCAGATTGAAGACACGCTTTCCAGGAGCTGCCACGCCTCGCTCACTCGGCTCGAAGACCACATGGAGTGGCTACAGATTCACCGACGGATCAAGCAGATAGGTGACTCGATCACAGACATGAAGGATCAGTCATTGCGGCGCAGTGGGCGTGGGCCGACGAAAGAGAACATTCTGGCAGCGGTGCTCGTTGAGGAGTTCAAGCGCCGATTTCGCCGCGCCCATTACGAGTGGGCGCTCACACTTCTGCATGAGGTCGCACCGAACAAGTTCAAGATGGACACGGAGAAGGGACATGGTCCCGACGAGTTGCGCGACCGTGTCAGGCGGGTGAACAGAGACAATAGGGAAATCGTCACGCGCCTACACCAAAGCGTTTTTCTCTAGCCAGACCTGACCACCCACGACCCGACAGGTACAAATACCAAGTTTGCCCGCCAGTTTGCCTCGATTGACTATCAATTGCCCCTTCCTCTAATAACTCTTCCACCCTATGCTCCAGAGAGAATCCGAACACAGGAGGACGGGTGGTGGAGACACGAACGGATTTTCTACTTAGCTCAGACGTGGCGCGTTTGCTCGACGTGACGTCAGGACGGGTCCGGCAGCTCGAAGAGCGTGGAAAACTGAAGGCATTCCGCGTCGGCACGGCTGGCGTCAGGGTGTATACGCGAGTGAGCGTTGAGCGACTGCTCGCGGAACGAGCGCTCAGACAGGGCGGGAAGGCCCGCGAGGGCGAGCGGGCCGGTGGCTCGCAGCGATGAGCCTCGACGACGCCTCCCGCGATCAGATCTTTGAAGCGGCGATGCTCTACCATGAGCAGGGCTTCGCCGTCCTGCCAGTGACAAAGGACAAAACCCCGACCGTCAAGTGGAAGGAAGAGTTTCAGGCCCGATGGCTGCGCGACGGCCAGTCGGCCCAGGACATCCGATCGCTGTTCGCGGTGCCCCCACATGGTGTCGCGCTCCTGACCCATCCGTTCTCGCCGATCGTCGTGGTCGATTTCGACGGACCGCACGCGGAGGCGGCATGGGAGGCGACGGGGATCACACTCCCTGAGACCTCGACCAATTATAGTCAATCCGGATTCCCCCATCGCTACTTCAGCCCGCCAGACAATGTGAATGGTCTCAAGCGAAAGATCCGGCTTGCCCAGGAAGTGCACCCCTGCGGGTGGAAGAAAGGAAAAACCTGCGGCGTGGACGTGTTGGTCAACGGACTCGTCGTCGTCCCGCCCACGCCAGGGTATCGAGAGGACCCTGACCACCCATTCGGGGTTTTTGCTCCGCTCCCTGACGCCGTTGTCGAACTCATTCACCAACAAGAGAGACAACGTGGCGAAGCAAGCACCCACGCAGCCACGGATACGATCATTGGCGGTGGGCAGCGCAATAACACCTTAACCTCCCTGGCCGGGTCTATGCGACGGCGCGGGATGACCGCTGATGAAATCTTCGCGGGCCTCACTGCGGTGAACACTCAACGATGCCGCCCGCTGTTAGCGGAGCGTGAGGTGCGAGAAATCGCCGAGAGTGTAGCCCGCTATGAGCCCAGCGGGACGGGTGGCGCCGAACCCGAACACTTGACCGACCTGGGCAACGCCCGGCGGCTCGTCGCCTTGCACGGCCGCGACCTCCGCTACTGCTTCGCGTGGCGGGCGTGGGTCACCTGGGACGGACGGCGCTGGCAACGGGACGACACCGGCGAGCCATTTCGGCGGGCCAAAGACACGATCCGATCTGTCTATCGAGAAGCCAGCGGGTGCGAAGACGAGAGACAGCGGAAGGCGCTCGCCCAGCATGCGGCACGCTGCGAGGCGGACAGTAAACTCCGCGCCCTCCTGAGCGTGGCCCAGAGCGAGCCAGAACTGATCGTGCGTCCTGAGGAGTTCGACCTCGATCCCATGTTATTGACCGTGGCGAACGGGACGTTGGATTTGCGAACGGGGTCACTGCTGCCGCACCGGAGGAAGGACCTCATCACGAAGCTGGCGCCGGTCGCCTACGATCCACATGCCAAGGCTCCAACGTGGGAGCGATTCCTGCGCCGCATTCTCAACGACTGTGTGGAGTTGATCGCGTTTCTCCAGCGAGCAATCGGGTACACCCTCACGGGACGCACGGCGATGCAGGTGTGGTTTCTTCTGCATGGGATCGGGGCCAATGGCAAGAGCACGTTGCTCCGGACGCTGACCGACCTTCTGGGCGAGTATGCCCTGTGGACGCCCGTGCAGACCCTCCTGAGCAAACGTGGCGAGCATATCGAG
>JBGQJI010000089.1:0-10398 GCA_041498975.1 Methylomirabilis sp. (SeqCode) | reverse complement strand
TTCGATGGCGGCGACCGCTTCAGCCTTGTTGCCTCGCTCGGCAAGCATCACGATCTGCTGCCGAGCGGAGCCCTCGATCATCGCCTTCCCGGTCAGAGGGTCGAAGAACTTCGCGACCTCTCGCAATGTTCGATTTAACTCGACCGGATCATCGAGTCGCGCCTTGGCCCGATTCAGGAGCTTAACCACGACCAACTCGTCGATCTTCTTTTTTCTCGGCACCGCTGTCCCCACGCCACGGTGCGCCCCACCCATTAAGGCTTAGGACCGGGACGCATTGGACGGCATCAATGGTAGCCACGCCCCATCGCCGCCAAATCCAGATGGGGCGTGATGAGCACCTCGATCTCCGGGATAAGGCCGATGAATTCCTTGTTGTCCACCACCTTGACGTAGCGGCGACACACGTCACACACCTCAAGCTTGCACTGCAGATGATTCTCGATGATGAGCGTCTGCAGACGGTTGTGATCCTTGTTATCGCAGAAATGGCAGACGAGGCGCCGGGCAGGCCAGGCCCACCCACAGAAGCCGCAGTGCAAATACTTGGATGCGGCAAGGTCCTCTCCGCGCAACTCGGCAAACTTGGGCTCCGACCCGCACACAGGACAGATCGCCCTGAGCCATCTCTCATTTTCCACCAGCCTTCCGACGGATTTGGCGCACGCCTGGACGCCCGGGCGGATGCTGGCCTCGGCAAGGGTGTTCAGCAACTCAGGGTCGAGCGCGAGTCGGTCGGCCACGGCGAACGGATAGCCCTCCTCGGCCACCGCGCCTCGAAGGAGGTTTTGAAGGTCGAGCGCTTCAGACTCCAGCGCCGACTCGATTTCTAGAGCAGCCGCCTGCACCGAGCCCCCCCGCTCCTGGGCCAGCCGGCAGAGGCGTCGGAAGAGCGCTTCGCCAGAGGCCAGAACGAGACGAAACTCTTCGCGCGGGAGCAACGGCTCGCCGCGTCGTGATCGGTCCAACAAGAGAGCTTCGTCGAACGAACTGTGGTCCACATCCACCGTCGCGTCGTACTGCTGCTTCACCATCTTCTCGGAAAAGTCGAGCATCTCCGACAGGTCCGGCTGCCTCGCGCGGGCCTTGTCGAATGCGGTAGCGATCACTTCCCATGCACAATCCTTCAGCATCGATGTGATTCCCGCTCCAGAGCGGGGTCACCAGCGCGAGGGCTAGGACCCCTCTTCTCACGCGCGATGGCGGCCCGCCAACTACATCTCGGGGCTTTCCAGCATTCTCCAAGCAGGTCTGAGCAGCACGATCTTCGAGGCCACCAACCGTCCGTCTTCGCCCGTCACGCACTCGCTTCGAATGTAGTCGCCCGCCTGGAGGCCCTCGAGGGCAACGGGCTCCTGTTCCCCAAGAATGTGGGTCCCGCTGCCGCAACAGAGGGTGCAGAACGACTCCTCATCCTCCTTCAGCCGGACATGCCCCGCTTTGAGATCGACACTTGTAATCATGCCCATCACTTCACGGCTGGTTTGCATCCGCTCCCCTCCCATTTCATCTTATCAGGGACCAAGCCCGCGACCCGCTGCCTGTGCAGGTTTGGCATGACTATTCCTCCCCTCCCTCGTCTCCGCCACCTCGCTCCCGGAAGGCGACGATCGCGCCAAGCCCGACCAGGAGGGCGGCTCCGATGCTCAGGCCGGCGTCTTTGACGACCGGCTTCTGGGGCAGCTTCGGCTCCGCTGGCAGGCCGTAGACCTCCGGCTTGTCCAAGAGGAGGAAGAAGGCATTCAGGCCGCCAAGCGGGCCGTTCTCATCCTCCCCGTACAGGGAGGCTTCCTTGACCCCTTGAGCGTGAAGCTCGGCCAGCCGCTTCTTCGCCTTCGCGGCCAGCTCGTCCCGGAACCCAAATTCGATCGATTTTGTCGGGCAGGTCTTGGCGCAGGCGGTCTGCATCCCATCCGAGGTCCGATCCACACAGAAGGTGCACTTGTTGACCCGCCCCGTCCCGTGGTTGAAAGCCACGACCCCGAAGGGACAGGCCGACACGCAATAGCGGCAACCATTGCAGACATCCTGGCTGATATCCACAGTGCCGAACGGCGTGCGGTAGATGGCCCCGGTTGGACACGCCTCCAGGCAGCCAGCCTGGTTGCAGTGCTTGCAGACATCGCTCATCAGGAGCCACTTGGGCTCGCTGCGCTCATCCTCTTTCTCGATGAACTTGACGTGGCGCCACGTCTTGTCGGTGAAGTGCGACTGGGTCTGGTAGCTTCCGGTCCACTGTGGCGTCTCCGCCGGCAGTTGGTTCCACTGTTTACACGCCACCTCGCAGGCTCGGCAGCCGATACAGACCGAGGTATCGGTGAACATCGCAAGGGTTCTGGCCATGTTTACACCTCCCCCTTCTTCACTTCGCAAAGGAGCGCCTTGCTCTCCTGGATATACGTAGTCGGATCGCCGATGCTGGCAATCAGGTCGTTTGTCACGTCACCGATGGCGCTTGGCATCACACCCAACCAGCCCCAGTGCCAGGGGATTCCGATATGGTGCACCTTCTTCCCATTGATGATAAACGGACGGAACCGCTTGGTCACCATGGCCCGGAGGTGGATCTTGGCCCGGGGGGTTGAGACGGTGATCATGTCGCCGTTCTTGATTCCCCTTTCCTCCGCCAGCTCATGGCTGATCTCAGCGAAGTGGCCCTCGAACATCGCCGACAGCCACGGGACGTGACGCGACATGCCGGCAGCGTGGTGCTCGGTCAGTCGGTAGGTGGTGAGGACGATCGGGTACTGATCCGGTTTGCCCAGCTTGTTCAGGTCACCGATCTCCCACACCTTCGCCACCGGGTTAGTATTCACCTTGGAGAGGAGATTGTGGGTGGGCGACTCGAACGGCTCATAGTGCTCTGGAAACGGACCGTCGGCCAGGGGTCCGAACAGTGCCCCCTTGCCGTCCGGCCGCATGATGAAGGCATCCAGCCCACCCAGCCCCCTGAACGGCCCCTCTTTCAGTTTCGGCGAATCGGGCGCCAGATCGGCCTTAAAGTCTGGCACGTCGCCGCCAACCCACTTCTTTTGCTCCGGATCCCACCAGATCAACTTCTTTTTCTCGCTCCAGGGTTTGCCCGAAGCATCGGCCGAGGCCCGGTTATAGAGGATCCGGCGGTTGGCCGGCCAGGCAAAACCCCAATTGTGGTTCATGTAGTCGCCTGGGGTGGTGGCCTTCTCGCGCCGGGCCGCCAGATTCTTTCCCTCCTCAGGGTACACACCGGAGTAGATCCAGTTGCCACACGCGATCGAGCCGTCGTCCTTGATGGCAGGAAACCCGGGCAGAGGCTGGCCCTTCTTGAGGACGACCTTGCCTTCCTTGTCCAGGATATCGCGGGTCGCGTACCCATTGACTTCTTTGAGGACCAGTTCCATTTTGGGCTCGACCTTCCGGTCTTTCGGGTCGTGCTGGTAGTCCCAGACCAGATCCAGGATCGGCCTGTCCTTCTTCGCTTTGGAGCCAGCATACAGCTTCTTCAGACGCAAGCCGAGATCATAGAGTAACGCGGCATCCGACCTTGCATCGCCCGGTGGCTCTACCGCCTTGCTGTGCCACTGGATCAACCGCATCGTATTGGTGATCGACCCGTCCTTTTCCGCCGCCGGAGCGCCCGGCAGGAGAAACACCTCGGTCTGGATCGTCTTCGGATCGACGGACTGGTCTTTACCGTGGACCGCTTTCTCGTTCCAGAACTCCGCAGTCTCGGTGATAAACAGGTCCTGAACAACCATCCACTCGAGCTTCGAAAACCCATGACGCCCCATACCAGCATTGGGGCTATCCACGCCAGGGTTCTGCCCAATACAGATGAACCCCTTGACCTTACCTTTGACCATATCGACCAGCATATGCTGATGGGAGTAATCGTCGGCGCTCGCCCGCTTCGGGAGGTAGTCGTATGCCCAGTCGTTCTCCTTCGTGGCGGCGTCGCCGTACCAGGCCTTTAACTGGCTGATGATGTGGGCTGTCTTTGTGGTCCAATAGCCGGTCTTCGGCGTCTCCTTGTCGATGTAGTCTTTGAAAGTGGGATTGGCGTCTCGAAGCGGCATCCCCGGGTAGCCGGGCAGCATGTGGTAGAGGGTACCCATGTCCGTCGCCCCCTGGACGTTGCTGTGGCCGCGGAGGGCAACGACCCCTCCTCCAGGGCGCCCGACGTTGCCGAGCACCAGTTGAAGCATGCAGAGGGAGCGGATCTGCTGAACCCCATTGCTCGACTGGTTGAGCTGCAACGCGTAAGAGATGGTCCCGGTCTTATCCGGACCGCTGGCCGAGCAGTAGATATCTGCTACCTGGAGGAACTTCGCCTTGGGCAGGCCACAGACCCGCTCCACCATATCGGGGGTGTACCGGCTGTAATGGCGCTTCAGGAGCTGGAAGACGCAGTTGGGATCCTGCAGGGTGGGATCGCGCTTCACGTTGCCGTCGGCGTCAAGCTGGTATCTCCAACTCCCCTTGTCGTAGTTCCGCTTGGTCGGATCGTACCCGGTGAACAGGCCGCCCAGGTCGGTC
Organism: Methylomirabilis sp. (SeqCode); assembly: GCA_041498975.1. Lineage (GTDB taxonomy): Bacteria > Methylomirabilota > Methylomirabilia > Methylomirabilales > Methylomirabilaceae > Methylomirabilis. The sequence goes on along the minus strand of JBGQJI010000089.1, from coordinate 5,883 downwards.
GGGGTCTTGAGGGCGGGGTCAATGAGGAAGGACGCGTTGGTGAACGCCACCACATAGTCGTGAAAATACTTCTTGCGCTGGATAGCGTAGTTGATCAGCCCGCCAAAGAAGACGATGTTCGTGCCGGAGCGGATCGGGGCCCAGATGTCTGCCGTGGCCGACGTCCGCGTGAAGCGGGGATCGACGTGGATGATCTTCGCCCCGCGCTCCTTCGCCTTCATCACCCACTTGTAGCTGACCGGGTGGCACTCCGCCCAGTTAGAGGTGGGCATGATCACATCGGCGTTGATCACGTCGATCAGGTTCGTGGTCATAGCGCCGCGGCCGAACGTCGTGCCGAGGGCCGGGACGGTGGCGGAGTGGCAAATCCTGGCTGAGTTTTCCAGGTAGACGACACCCATCGATCTCGCCAGTTTGGCGATCAGATAGTTCTCCTCGTTGTCCAACACCGAGGAGCCCATGACCGCAACGCCGTCACAGCGATTCACCGTGATCCCCTTGTCTTGCTCGACAAAGGTCTTGTCGCGCGTCTTCTTGACCAGTTTGGCGATCCGATTCATCATCCAGTCGAGAGGCTTCTCCTCCCACTTCTCGCTGCCCGGAGCCCTGTAGAGCGGTTTGGTGATCCGGGTCTCGTTGATCGAGAGCTGGAAGGTCGAGGAGCCCTTCGGACAGAGCGCCCCCTCAGTATGCGGGCAATCGGGGTCGCCCTCGATGTCGATGATCTTGTTGTTTGCCACATAGACGAGCTGAGCGCACCCAACCGCACAATAGGGACAGATCCCAGGAACGGCCTTCGCGTTCTTGATGCGAAGCGACGTGGCGGCCGCCTGAACCGGCTTCATGTCAAACCCGAGGCCAGCGAGCCCCCCTAACGCAGCACCGGCCGTTGTAGCCCCTGATACTTTCAGGAAGTCACGCCTGGAAACTGCCATCTCTGGACTCCTTTCTATTCTATTCACGCACAGTGGGCGACAAGTTGGAGTCTTGCCCTCTCAAGCTCCTGCATCCGATCATTCAAGACGAGCCTCTACAGACAGCTTTGCTGGATGGGAGGCCGATTAGGCCGGAGACGGGGTGAATGACACGGGGAAAAATGGTGAGAAAACCAGCCAACAGAATAGAATGAACCTACCACGATGATTTTGATCCGGATCAAACTTATTTAACTCGAATAGCGTTGTCAAGCAAAAAACTCGGATCGGGAGGTGAGTAGACGCTCACTAATACAAGCGGGCAAAATCCTGTTAGATCGTCATTGCGAGCGACTAGATAAGCCGAAGCCCAGAGCCCTTCGGCTTCGCTCAGGATAAACTCCGCGAAGGGGTGGCAACTCGCCGCGTTTGAGATCGCTTCGATCGCTATACTTCCTCGCGATGACACATGACATTCTGCGTGTATATTGGATTCAAACGAATTGGAGCCTGCAAATGGCGTCTGGGGGGAGCTATCTCTGTGAGGCGGCACCGGGTCCCAGCCGATCCCAACGGTCGATCCGTGCAGTTCTCTCGATCGACTCATCGGGTTCCATGCTGGAGATATCCATCACCTCGACTTCAACCTCTTCTTCTGCAGACAAGCCAAGCGGCCTCAACTTCTCCAGATCCAACGGGATACGGTCCGCTTCACCTTCTTTCGAAAACTTTGACACTTCTGAAACCCGATGCTTCGAGAGCCGCCCGAGGAACAGGCCGAGCAGAAAGGCGACGAGGATAATGCCGACAAAGGCCAACACCGGCAGAGCGACGGACGACGTCCAGAGCAGGTCAGCGACGGCAGAGGCCAGGTCGAACCCTTGCCAAAAAATCAGTTGTATCGTCTGTTGGAGAGTCTGGAACATCCCTTCCATGGCGCCTCAAACCTGGTCGCAATCAGATCAGTCGTCCGCGAATCCCACAGCGATGGCCCGAGGATCGATCAGCCATGGGGGGAGTGTGCAGGTGGACATCGGGCAGTCTCTACGCCGCCAACGGGATTTCGGATCGCTCGCCTACTTGCTCTTGATCACCAACGCCGATTGCACCTCCCGGACACCGGGGACTTCCCTGGCCAACGCGACCGCCCGATCGAGCTGGGCTTGCGAGTTGACAAACCCCGACAGGATCACCCGTCCCCGGAAAGTCTCCACCGAAATTGCAAAGCCACTTATCAGAGGGTCCCCAAGGAGCTTCGTCTTGATCTTCGTGGTGATGGCGCTATCATCGAGGTACTCCCCGGTGCTCTCTCGGGTGGCGGTGGGGGCGCAGGCCTGGAGCAAGGGAACGGAGATCATGAGTGCGGCCACGAAGGCTACGCCGTGTCGGTTCATGAATGGCATTCCATACCTCCTTTTCCAGATCGGGTTGTTGGTTGAAGGACGGGTCATCCCTGCCCATGGCCCGCACCCGACCACGGCCAGGACCAATTGGCTACCCGGTCTAACGAAGCGCCGACAAACCCCTCAGGGCGTCAGAAGGCGCTGCAGCGCGGGGTCACTATACCAGAAAAGCCTGGAGAGAGGAAGGGGGTTGTGCTATGATCCGCTTCGCTTTTGGGGGAGAATAATGGGCAGACAAGAGACCTTTCGTCCGTCCTTGGGATTGACCATCGGGGACCCGGCGGGGATCGGCCCCGAGATCGTGGTCAAGGCGGTGACGCAGGAGGAGGTGCGCGCCTCCTGCCGCCGGGTGGTCATCGGCGAGGCCGGGATCATGCGGCGGGCGACCCGCCTCTGCCGCCTTGACCTTTCCGTTCGAGCCATCGCCTCACCGGCCGAGGCCACGGGAGATCCGGGGATTCTGGAGGTGCTGGACCTGAAGAACATCGACGCCGCGAGCTGTCCGCCCGGTGTCCTCTCGGCCCAGTGTGGGAGGGCCGCGGTGGAGTACCTCTACAAGGCGATCGACCTCACGGTGGCGAAGGAGCTGGATGGCGTCGTGACCGCCCCGCTCAACAAGGAGGCCATGGTCCAGGCGGGCTTCAAGTACGAAGGCCACACCGAGCTATTCGCCGGGCGAACCGGGACCAGAGACTACGCGATGCTCCTGGTTGTCGGCCGAATGCGGGTCATCCATGTCTCGTCTCACACGTCGCTTCGAAATGCCTGCGATAAAGTGAAAAAGCCGAGGATCCTCACCGTGATTCGCCTCGCGCATCAGGCGCTTTGCGACCTCGGGTCCAGGAAGAAGCAGATTGCCGTCGCCGGCCTGAACCCCCATGCCGGCGAGAATGGCCTGTTCGGCCGAGAGGAGCTGGAGGAGATCACACCTGCGGTGGAGGCGGCCAAGGCCGAAGGGATCAAAGCGAGCGGTCCCTATCCCCCAGACACCCTTTTCTACCGGCACAAGCTGGGCGAATTCGACGCCATCGTCGCGATGTACCACGACCAGGGGCATATCCCACTGAAGCTGATCGGGTTCGACCGGGGGGTGAATGTCACCGTCGGGCTTCCGATCATCCGCACCTCGGTCGATCACGGCACCGCCTTCGATATCGCCGGGACCGGCACCGCTAATCCCCGCAGCATGGTGGAGGCGATCCTGCTGGCCGCCAAGTTCGCCCAGGGCCGACACAAGGCGGCTGACTCCGCTGCGGCTCGTCCCCGGAAGTAGCCCGCGCACCCTCTCATTATTGTCCGACGAATTCAATCCGGCGCTCAATGAGCCGGCGGCGGCATCGGACGCATCCCAGGCCCCATCATGCCCATGCCCATGCCACCCGTCCACGATTCGCGAGCCAACCGTTTGAATTTCTCCTGCTGATCCGACGAGAGCAGCGCCTTGCCGGCCTCAATGGTCTTGATTCTGGCCAGCCTGAGATCCGCACGGAGGAGGGCCACCTTCTTCGTCTGGGGCCCGACCTTGGTCAAGTCCACCTTGTCCTGCTCCAGCAGATCCTTCAACTCCAGCTCCGCCACGTCGATTTCCGAGGTCCGGGTAATCGCCTCCTTCTCGAAGCTTGCTCGCAGCTCCCTGAGTGAACGCTCCTGATCGGCGGTCAACCCGAGCTGATCTTTCCACTGGAGCATCAGGCTGATGAGCGGGCCGTCGTGCCCCTCACGCCCGTAATACGAAGGCCCGGGCATCCCCATACTCCGACGCATTCCAGGGTGCATCTGTTGCCTCATCATCCCGGGCACGGCGCATCCCTCTTCGGCGAAGGCGACATGGTGCCAGGCAGGCGAAATACCGGGTCCTAGAACCCCCGCCAAGAGCAGCAGGGCAGTGACGATTGGCCGCATAGTCATTACCTCCTTATGTTATTGGCCCTCGTCGCCCGACGATCCATCCTTCTCGTGCGGTGCCGAGAGCCAGATTTGCCTTCTTCCGACCATCTGACACCCAGCACCCCGATGACGTTTAGTCCAAAACCGACGCGTCTCGCCTCGCCCGTCTTTACCGCCCCCCCTGAAAAAGCCGCTTCAGCCCTCTGCCGAGCTGCTGCGCCGTGTCGCCCACCCCCTCCGCGCCCTTCCTCCCCAGCGTCACAACGCCACTCGCGACACCTTTCACGCTAACGCCGAGCTGCTCGGCCAGTCCCGAGGCCATGGCGGTGGCGAAGGACTGTTGGAGCTGAAAACGGGGATCGCTGAGATCGCCTTCAACCCGGAATATGATCTCAATCTTCCCTTCCCGGGTCTTCAGCATGTTCAAGATGCCCTGCCGTGGCAGGCCCAAGAACGCATTCACGACGCCAGGAGGGGACCTGAGCTCAAGGTCCGCGAGGGTGGCCTTCCCCGGCGCGTTGACCTTTCTCTGGCGAACCTGAAAATCGAGGTCCATGTCCAGACGTCCACGTTCTACCTTGGCCTCTTGAACGGTCAGGAGGTAAGGGCCAAGAAGGGTCAGGTCGATCGAGCGGAGCGTCGCCTCGACGGAGGCATCCTGAGTGATCGGTTCAACCCAGCCCGAGAGCCGGACTCGGCCGTCCACCTTCTTGCCCCTCAGGACCCCCTCAAACTCCAAAGGGCTCTTGCCCGGCGCAAGCGGAACGGCAAGTTGTTGGACCTTTGCCTGAACCTGTTCCAGGCGCAAGCGGACAGGAGGTCCTCGGACGGTCCGATCGATCAGCTCTATCCGACCGTCATGAACCAGGACTTCGGATATTGCCACTTGAGCTATCCGGCATCCCCTCGGTATCCCCTGTGCCGGCGCCGGCAATGCCAGGGGGAGTTCCACGCTTCCGTTCGGCCGGATCGCGACCACTACCTCCGGGCGCTCCAGCTCCACGCTCGAAAGCCGGATCTGGCCGGTGGGCAGGCTGCGGAGGCTCGGCGTCACGACGATCCGATGGACAGTCAAAGGAGCGGAGACGCCCTTGCGGGTGATGCGAAGGTTGTTGACCGTGACATGCCTGAGGCCCACCTCCACCCCGTCCACTGACGCCTCAGGTCCGAGGACAGCCAGGAGGCACGTATGGATCGTCCTCGTCAGCACCCTGTAGCCGACCAGCGCCGCAACGCAGAACAGCACGAGGCCGGCGGCGAGGAAGATCAAAACCTTGGCCGTGCGGCTCAGGGTCATGTCGGACACTCACGCCGAAAAGTTACTGCGGCCCCCATGCCTCCTCCTCTTCCGGAAACTTGAGGAAGACGGTCCGCTCGATTCCGCACGAATCGCAGCGCACCCGCTGAAGGGCGACGCAGCGCTCGGAATCGCGTGAAGGCAGGATAAGCTTCCCTTCGGCGCCACAGATCGGGCAGACGATCTTCTGGACGATCTTCAAGCCGGCGGATGGGTCGGGTTCCATGCTACGCAGCCATCATCGAGGGGAGCCCTAAGACAGGAGGTCTGGAGTCGAGGGCGCAGGGTGGCGGAAAGACTTTTTATTAATCGTCGTGCTACTAGTTGTTAAGAATTTCATTGACTTTTTGCTTTCTATCCGATATTATGTTATTGGCTGCGG
>JBGQJI010000088.1:0-10407 GCA_041498975.1 Methylomirabilis sp. (SeqCode) | reverse complement strand
CGACTGCTACGTCACGGCCGCCGTCCGCTGTGCCCCGCCTGAGAACAAGCCGACCCCGGCCGAACTCCGGCGTTGCCGTCCTTTCCTCCTGGAGGAGTTGGCGTTACTCCGGCAGGTCAGGGTGATCGTGGCGCTCGGGCAGATCGCCTTTCGCGTCTGTCTGGAGGCCATGGAAGTCCGTGGCATCCGCCTCCCGACGCCGAGACCGCGCTTTGGACATGGGCTTATTGTGCCCCTTCATGACCGACTCGTCTTGCTTGCGTCCTATCATCCAAGTCAGCAGAACACCCAAACCGGCAGGCTGACCGACACGATGTTCCAGCGAATCTTCCGGATAGCAAGGCGCCATTTGGATGCACATGTGTCCTGAACAGCCACAGGCCTGGGTGGCAGAGGCTGACCCTGAAGAGAATGAGGAGCGTTCTCCCGATGGCGGGCGGCGAGGCATCCTCCTGGACTTCGATCACACCCTCTTCGATACCGATCGCTTCTTCTGGGTCGATCTGCGGTCTGCCTTTGCCCGGTTCCGTGTCCCAGGGGACGCCTGGGAGAAAAGCTACGAGACAATCTGGCCTTCTGGCTACTCTCTTGCGAAGCACCTCGAGGAACTTAACCGGCGTGGCGCGATCTCCGGACCAGCGATGGGAGCGACGATGCTGGCCGCCCTGGATTCCGCATTCTCCGACCTCAATCGATACCTGTTCCCCGATGTCCTGAGGTTCCTGAACGCCGCGCGCCACCGGGGGTTCGACCTGATCTTGCTTTCCTTCGGCGACCCTGCCTGGCAGGGCTATAAGGTGCGCGCCTCTGGGCTCCTGCCGTACTTTCAGGATGTCGTGTACACCGCTAAGCAGGAGGGCAAGGCGGCCTTGCTCGATGACCTCGGACTGTGCTATGGAGAGCTCCATGCCGTCGACAACAACCCGGCCGAACTCGATGCGATGAAGGCGCGCAGCCCGGGATTGCTGACGCATCTGATCTGCCGCGTGGAGCCATCCGCCCTCGAAGAGGGGAACACGAGCGTTCGGGATCGGTTCCGCGAAGCTGTCAAGTATCTCTCCATCCCTTCCCGCTTGCCCCACCATCGGTGCTGGAGCCTTGATGAGGTTCTCCTCTCATGACCGGGCTGATCGTTGCCTCCGCTCCGACGCGCATCGACTTTGCGGGCGGCACGCTGGACATCCCGCCCTTGTACCTCTTTCATCAACCGGCGATCACCATCAATGTCGCGATCGAGCTCCTAGCCGAGGTTCGCGTCCGACGGCGAGCGGGGCGGGCGATCCGGCTCCTCGCTGTCGATCAACAGAGGCAACTGCACTGGCCGTCGCGAGAGAAGATCTCCTGGTCCCAGGAGCCGTTCCTGGAGCTCGTGGCCAGGTTAATTCGATCCCTCGCGCCCGACACCGGCCTGGATATCCGAACCGACTGTCAGGCTCCGGCCGGCGCCGGAACCGGCGGCTCGTCAGCGCTGGCCGTGGCGACAGCCGCGGCAATGGCCGCCGTCGCACGCCGACGGCTCAACCGAACGACGCTGATCGAGCAGGCGAGGAGCATCGAGACCCAAGCGATCCATGTCCCCACCGGCTATCAGGACTACTACGCCGCTGCCTATGGGGGCGCCAGCGCCATCGAATATGGGCTGACCGGCATCCGCCGGATCCCGATCGCCAATAAGGCGTTCCTCACGCAGCTCGAGCGGCACCTCCTTCTCCTCTACCTCGGAAGGCCGCGTTTCTCTGGAGCCAATAACTGGGATCTGTTCAAGCGCCATATCGAGGGGGACCGGAAGACCGTCGCCCTCTTCGAAGCATTGAAGGATAACGCCGTCTCCATGCGGGACGCCTTCATCCGGGAGGACTTGGCCAGCATCGCCGAGTTGCTGAACAGGGACTGGGAGATACGGCGGCGCTCCCTCCCGACGATGAGTACCCCATCCATCGACAGGTTGATACGCGCCCTCCGTCAGGCTGGCGCCCTCGGCGCAAGGGTCTGCGGGGCTGGTGGTGGTGGGTGCCTCGCCCTCGTCATCGAACCCGAGGCAAGGGCACGGCTGATCGCCCTCGCTGAAGGGGCTGGCGCCAGGATCCTGCCCTGCGCCGTCAATACGCGAGGTCTCGTCGTTCGCCGCCACGAACTGGAGGGATGAGATTGCTTCGCGTCGCTCGCAATGAGAGAACCTTGGTTGATTCAAAGACGGCCTACCCCAAGACTAGCCGCAAGGGAGCAGAGAATGGGGAAGCGTGATCGAGGGGCCATGCCGAAACTTCGTCAGCCCGGGCCGGCTCGCGATAAGCGTGGAATCATCAAGCTGGTCCCGAAGCTTCGCAAGATCAAGCCTGGCAAATCGTCGAGAGGAAGATAACCAGTGGCTTCCAGGCCCGCTTCGCGCGCCGTCACGACCACTCTGGTCTACCAATCTTGGCTTGACGGGCTCGGCGAAACACGATAGGGTCTGCTCGTTTTCAGAGGAACATATGAGCAGGGCACGCAAACACGGCAGACACTTCAGAAGTCCACTGGCCTTCTTCTCCGCCTCTGTCCGTGGCCAGCAAGTGCCGGGGCGGCGATCACGGCTTTTCGAATTCATCGCGAGGAGGCCTATTTTTGAGTTCTGCGTTTGAGGCGTCCGCGCGGAAGGTCGTGCTGGTCGCGGGTTGCGCGGTTGCCGGGTCCGAGGCGGTCGCCCAGTTCGCCCAGCAGGGCATCCTGACGATCGCGATGGATCAGAATACGAGACCGTATGGCAAGATCGAGGATGGCCTCCCTCGCTGGCACGTCAAACTGCGGAGACAGGAGTACGACAAAATCAATGCGAAGCTGGACCACCCCAACGTTCGCTTCATTCCCTTGACCAAGCTCGGCCGGGACATCGCCCTGGAAGAGGTCCTGGGGTGGGGACTGAGTGCCGTCTGCCTTGCCGTGGGCGCCTGGCGAGACCGGCCGCTTCCGATCCCCGAAATCGACGCTTACGTCGACCGCGGCTTCCACTATCAGAATCCGTTCGTCTACTGGTTCAACCACTACGAGGAGCCGAACTACGACGGCCCGAAGTGCGAGACCCCGGACGGCGCCATTGTGGTGGGCGGAGGTCTCGCCTCGCTCGACGTGGTGAAGATCCTCCAGCTCGAGGCGGTGGGACGTGCCATGAAGGCGAGGGGACTGCCCGGCGAGATGCTGGAACTGGAGCACAAGGGGATCAGGCGGTCGCTCGACGCGCTGGGGGTCACGATGGCTGACCTGGGCGTCAAGGGGTGCACCCTTTACTATCGCCGGCGTGTCGAGGACATGCCACTCGCCGAGCCGCCCGACAACCCCACGCCGGAGCAGCTAGCCAAGATCGGAATGGTCAGGCGAAAGCTACTTCAGAATTTCCTGGACAAGTACCTCTTTACCTTTCACGATCGGCATGTCCCGGTCGGGCTCATCGCTGAGGGCGACCGGTTGGTCGGCCTGACGTTCGCCGAGACCGAAGTGAAAGACGACAGGGCGGTCATCAAGCCCGGCACCGAAACGGAGGTGCGAGCGCCCCTGGTGATCAGCTCCGTCGGAAGCATCCCCGAACCGATCCAGGGTATTGCGATGGCAGGAGAGTTGTATCGGATCAGGGACGAGAACAGCGGGGAAGTGGAGGGGCTACCGGGAGTGTTTGCCCTCGGGAACGCCGTGACCGGCAAGGGGAACATCCTGATCTCACTGAAACACGGCCGACTCGTGGCCAAGCATGTCCTGAAGCATCTGCAGGGCCAACCCGCGCTCCCACGCGACCAGATCGCCGCCATCGAGGCGAAGGTCAACGCGCTGCAAGAAAAGGTTGGCTACCCGGGTCACTACCGGGAATGGCTCGCAAAAGCCTGTCCTGAGCCAGTCGAAGCCTGCGCTGAGCCGAGTCGAAGCGGGCCTGCCCTGAGCGAAGTCGAAGCGGAGGAGCCAAGTTGACGTGCAAGCATCTTCGACGCCCTCTTGGGGCCGGCAAGGACCGCTCCGAGCCGCCGACTTCGGCCTGCTTCGACTGCGGTGCCCTCGTTCCGACCGCTGAAGCTTGGCACAGCAGCCGGAACCCTGAGATCGCCCTCTGCGAAGCCTGTTTCCGCCTGCGCGAGGCCGGCGGGCGCGGACGACGGAAACGCTCGTCATCCACGTGACTCGCTCCCTCGCCGCTTCATTCCTGACCTTCATCTTCTCTCTTACGGCATCGGGCTGCGCCCCTCTGATCGAATGGGGCTGGGACGAGCCGGACCAGACCTTTCTGAGAACCCACATCGCGGCAATGGAGCGCAAGCCGTTCGATGGCGTCGTCCTCCATCTGACGATCCCCGGAGCGCCTCCACGCTTGGCGAATTACTCCTGGCACCTTGCCGACCATGCCTACCAGTGGGACGAACTCCGGCCGGCGGTCGAGGAGCTCAAAGGCGTGCCGTTCCGTCGGTTCCAGCACAATTTTCTCCGGATCAATCTGAATTCGACCGAACGCCCACTCGATCTGCTGGACAATGACACGTGGGCGACCCTCCTCGCGAACCTGAAGCTCGCGGCCAGGGTGACACGAGAGGCGGGCCTACGAGGCTTCATGGTAGACCCCGAAGCCTATGCAGCCGGCGATCCTTCCGATGGCCGTCCCCAATTCAATGTGTTCGATTATCTGCGACGGGCCGATCGCGAGGCGTCGTTTGAGGTCTACCGGTCGGCCGCCCTCCATCGCGGCAAGCAAGTTGCTGCCGTGCTTGCCGATGCCGCGCCCGACCTTGTGCTGCTCTTCGCATTCGCCTACAGCGTCCCCTGCAGTTCCACCAAGCCGGAGGAAGAGCAGGCCTACGGACTGCTCCCCGCCTTTCTCGATGGCATCCTAGAGGCCAAACCGCAGGGGATGGTAGTGGTCGAGGGACACGAGCCCTCCTATCCGTACCGGTATTGCCACCAGTTCCAGGAGGCCTACTGGCGGCTCCGTGTGGAGTGTCGGCGACTCTCGTCCGTCCCGACACGATATGACCGTGATCTGCGCATCGGATTCGGGATCTGGATGGACAATGAATCGGCTCAGCTTTGCGGGCCATACCGGAAGGAAGGCAAGTCGTGCCCGTGGGCTGACCCCGATCTCTACCCGGAGGAAGCCCGTCACCGGGTTGACCCCCGCCTGTTTGGGGAGGCGATTGCCTCAGCCCTCGACCTCGCCGATGGGTATATCTGGATCTACTCGGAGGAACCCAAGTGGTGGACATCGGCCCAGCCCGATGGGGAGAACCTGCCGCCGGAATTCGTCCAGGCGATCGAAGAGGCGAGAGAGGCCGTTCGGGCTCGGAGAGGCTCCATCTGTCCGAAACCTTCCAGAGATAACTAAGGGGGATGGACCATGGGCGTCACTGAGTTCAGAAAGATTGGGCCGGGCGAAGACGAGGCGCGAGGAAGTTGACCATCGCCTGGCGGCGGCCTGAATGGCAGCGTTAGCGCCACCGAGGATGCTCAACTCTCCCGCTCCACCTGCCATGGCACAAGGTGGGCCGTCAGGCGTTGGAGGAGAAGATTGAAGCTGGCGCCCAGTATGGCCGCCACTGCCACACTGGCGTAGAGCTCTTCGGTGCGCAGTGTCTGCCACGCGAACCAGACCATCACCCCGAGCCCCTTCTGAGCGGCCACCAGTTCGACGGCAATAGTGAGCAACAGCGCACTGTTGAGGGCCAGGCGCGCGCCGGTCAACACCAGGGGCAGGCTGCCAGGGACGATGACTCGAGTGAGGACTTTGAGCGGGCTAGCGCCATAGTTCTGGGCTACCTCAAAGTGGATGGGGCTGATCTGCCGAACGCCAGCCATAGCATTGAGCAGCATGGGAAAAAAGGCCGCCACACCCACAACGATCACCTTGGAGGACTCCCCGATGCCAAAGATGATCATGATGATCGGCAGAAGAGCGATCTTGGGGACAGGGTGGGCCGCCGCGATGAAAGGATCGATGATGAGCCGCAGCCGTTGCGACCAGCCCATCATCAAGCCCAGGATCAGCCCCGGGAAACCGCCAAGCGCCAAACCCAGCAATACCCGCGTGAGAGTCGCAGCGAGGTTGCTGGCGAGCTTGCCGCTCAGAACCAACCGGACGAGGGTCAGGGTGATGACCGAGGGCGCCGGGAAAAACAGAGGGGAGAGCCTGCCACTGCGAGACAGCCATTCCCAGCCGAGCATGGCCGCGGCGAACATCGATGCTGGCAGCCACCACTCCAGGCGCATCGAGGCCGGGCGAAGGCTCCTTTTCAGTCTGGTATCCACAGGCTCTGTCGCACTTCGTGTTCGAGCGTCTTCCAGATGCGCCATTTGATTTCCATGACGTCCGGTCGTCCCATATTCGACAGGTCTCGGGGCCGACCAACAGGGATCGGGATCTCTTCGCGAACGCGTCCTGGTCGGCCAGTCATCACCAGCACGCGATCGCCCAATAGCACGGCCTCCTCGATATCGTGGGTGACGTAGATGACCAGCTTCTGATGGTCTTCCCAGATCCTTAACAACTCCTCCTGGAGCACCAGTCTAGTCTGCGCGTCCAGGGAGCCAAAGGGTTCGTCCATCAGCAGCATTTGAGGATCGGCCACGAAGGCCCGCGCAATCCCAACCCGCTGCCGCATCCCGACCGATAGCTCGTGCGGGTAGCTGTGTGCAAAGGAGGCCAAGCCCACCCGCTCGATGAAGGCCTGCGCTTGGTCGTGGCGTTGTCGCCGCCCAACTCCCCGCATCTCCAATCCGAAGGCCACATTGTCCAGCACCGTCATCCAGGGATAGACGCCATGCTCCTGAAACACCATGGCGTTGCCGGGCCGGCCATCGGCCGCCGCTCCATCGCAGATAATCCGACCCGAGGTGGGTTTCAGCAACCCGGCGATGAGCTTGAGGAGGGTCGTCTTGCCGCATCCACTGGGACCGACGACGCACAGGAACTCTTGTCCCGCCACGCTGAAGGTCATGTTCTCCAGAGCGGGGACCACGCCGCTTCGGGTCCGATATTCTTTGCAGAGACGTTGACACTCGAGCGTCATCGGGTTCGGAGAGATCACCGAGTGGGTGTCTTCAGAGCCTGGTTCGCGTACTCGATGAAGCTGGCATCCCAGAACTGCTCCTCCTTGACCGGTGTGTCAAGCAGCCCTCTCTTGATGGCCCAGGCTTGGAACTCTAGCACCCCTCTAACGTCCAGCCGACCGTCGTTGCGCATCGGTGGCCAACACGCTTGGCTCAAGAGCTCCCGAGTCAGCCCGGTGTGCTTTGCCAGGATCTCCAAGTTTCGCGCTGTCTTCCCTCGATTGTATTGCCGCGCCGCTTTGAGATAGGCGATCATGAACCGTCTCCCCGCGTCTGGGTTCTTCTCGAGGAGGGTGGGACCATACAAGATGAATCCCACCTGAAAGCCCGGGATTACCTTGGAGGCCGGCATCCACAGGACAGCGTCCCCTGTCTGTAGTATTGCGGTCATCCATGGCTCCGTCGTGACCGCAGCATCTATCACGCCCTTTTCAAGGGCCTCGAGTTGCGCTGCAACCGGGATTTCAACGATTTCGACGTCGTCGATCGTCAAACCGCTCGTATTGAGGATTTTCTCAAGCAAATAGTCCGATGAGGTCCCTCGGGTGAGAGCAATCCGCCTGCCTTTGAGTCGGGCCGGGCTATCCAGCTCCCCACTTTCGACCAAAGATCGCCTGGCGACGATGGCATCGGAGGCACAGCCCCCGGGCGCGACATAACCCCTGCCGGCCACGAACTTGATCTTCGCGCCCCGTGCCATGGCGTTGAGCTCGCTGGGCCGGATAGTCCCCACCACAACGTCCAGTTGTCCCTGAGCCAGCGGCGGAATTCCTGAGGCCGAGCTCATCAATCTCATATACTCGATCCGAAGCCCGAGATCGGCGAAATACCCCTCTTCCTCTGCGATGAAGAAGGGAGCGTAGGCCAGGAACGGCACGAGCACCACTCTCAGCGTTTCCGGCTTTGGCTGGCGCTGCTCTCCCATCGCGGGGGCATCGTGCTGCAAGAGCGCCACGAGGGCGACGAGCAGAAGGATGGCGTGCATCGCACGATGGCTGATTATGGTCATTTTCCGCCCTCTCGCAATCGTGGCCGAAGTCGTTCCCCGTGTCATGGTCTTTTGCGTCACGTTCGATTCCGCTGGATCGGTCAAGGCTCCGCGTGTAGATACCGAGGCAGCCTAAGAGCCGTCTGGAAGCCCCGAGCGGCGTCCCAGGTGAAGGGGCATCAGCTTGCCTCGAGCGGTCCAGACGGGCTCCATCCGCTTCACCCTTAGTGTCTGCGCCTGGCTCCAAATGGCCCGGGCGTGATCAGCCGCAACGCTGCCCCTTCCAAGGGCCTTCAGCACGGTGTCAATCACCGTCCTCTCGTCAGCCCATTCGATCCTGGGACTTACCACCAGGGTGAGGCGCGTGAATCCCTGATCATCCTCTTCCTCGACCAACTGGTAATCCAGAGGGCTGCCTCCAAAACGAGCCGGCAGAACGTCCTCCAGGATGTGAACCATGTCACTGCCCAGCAGGGTGACCCCTTCGCCGGTCAGCTTGCGGAAGCTGCGGACGTGGCGCAGATGCTCCGTGAAACCGTAACCTTCCAGGGCGCAACCGCACGACCGATCCTCGATGAGGCCGTAGTCGTCAATCTCTACATTTAGCATCACTTTGGGCGCCGTGGGCAGCAGAGTCGTGAAGTGAAATGCATCGACAGACACCCCCGCGCCGGGCACCGGCCGTGAGTGCTGGATGAGTGCCAAGATGTCCTTGAAGAAGTGCAGGTCGTTGCCGTCCACCGGCCGCGCGCAGCCGAGGCCAACGACACCCGTTTCGGTAAACGAGTAGGCAGGGATGTAACGTGCTCCTGCTTTGGTCATCTCACGCACCTTAGCCGGCGTCGGCGTCTCGCCGCCTCCGGAGAGCACAACGCCGCCAAGGTGCAACCCCTGCTCCAGGGCGGCAATGCACACCCGCAGTGCCATGCTGACGGACAGCCGGATGAGACACGCCCCATGGGCCTCCACGGTCCGGGCCGCCCAACGAGCTACTACGGCGGCCTGGTCCATGCGCACCGGCTCGGGAGACGGTATGGGCACGCCACACAGTCGTCCCATGGTAACGATGGACTGATTGGCGAGGCGGTACTTCAGAGATGGCCTCAAGTCCCGGCTCGAGATGTGCGAAAACCACCTTTGGGGAACCTGGCCAAAGCGGGCCGCGATCAGGATGTACCCGATGCCGCTGTTATCCGGCAGGCCTCCACGCCAGATCGCCGTCGGGACATCGAGGATACCGTGAGCGTGATTGAACAACATATAGAGCGGGGCTATTGCGGCCAGGTGATCCAGGTCCATATTCACTCTCGTCCCCGCGCCGGTGGTACCCCCGCTCTCCGCCTGATAGTAGCGGCTCAAATAGGGGTTATCGAAGTCTTGAGCGTGTACGGGGATGACCTGCCCATCCCGCACAATAGGCTCACGGCCCTTGAACTCCTCAAGAGTCACATAGACCCCCGCCTCCCGCAGTGCCCGCAATGTCCCTTCCAATCCCCTTGAACGTACCATGTTCTTGACATCGCCCATCTCACAATCGGCCAGCTTCAGCAGCGGCCGATACGGGCTCCGAGAATAGCCAAAGATGCCTCTCTCTACCAGGCGCAGGAAGCTCGCTTCCCGCTCGGCCAGGCGCCGTCGCACGGTTGCCGCGGCCTCCTCCAGCGAAATCCTCTGCCGGAGGAAACCCCGCAGCCCCCAGGCAAACCGCCCGTACATCTTCAGATCGGCTAGACTATCCATCGGTCCGATGAGTCTTTCACGCAGCAGAGCAGTCTTTCATCGGCTCCTGCATGACACGGCCATCACCATAGCACAGTCGGAAATCCCTTGGCACCATCCACAGTCGCCGTCGTTCAGAAACGGGCTCTGATCCCGCCGTGGGCGAGGATCGGAGCGCCAATGGTGACGGTGCCCCCGGCGCTCTTGGCAACCTCATATGTCCTGTCGAAGAGGTTCTCCACCCCGAGGAAGGCCTCCCACCCGGGCTTGATCTGGCGGGAGAGCTGAAGGTCGACCACAAAGAAGCCATCCAGCTTCTGCAGGTTGAGGTCGTCATCGAATTGATCCCCAATGTACCGTCCCTGGACGGACACGTTCAGAACCGAAGGGTTGGCGTAGTCGGCTCTCAAGGTGAACTGATGCCTTGCCGTACGAGCAATCCGCTTGCCTTCGAGATCCGGCTGGTTTGGAGCGCTCAAGACCTCTGCGTCGTTGAAGAGATAGCTTCCGGATAACGTCCAATAGGGATGCGGACGAAACTCCAGCTCGAGTTCGATCCCTCTGAACCTGCTCCTGTCCACGTTCTGTCGCTGCCGGCAGACGGCGCCGGCCGGGACGGGACCGCAGGGGGGGATGGTTCCTGG
>JBGQJI010000087.1:0-10420 GCA_041498975.1 Methylomirabilis sp. (SeqCode) | reverse complement strand
TCTTCCCCTCGATCCCGATGTCGGCGATCCACTGCTGCCCGCAGCTATTCGGACAGCCGGTGACGTGGATCTTGACGTGCTGGTCGAAGCCCGGCATCCGTCGCTCGAGCTCTTCCACCAGCCATCCGGCAAACCCTTTGGTCTCCGTCAAGGCGAGCTTGCAGAATTCCGTCCCCGTGCAGGCGATCGTGCCTCGCCAGAAGGGTGACGCCTCGAGTCGCAGACCTGTCTGGTTGATCTCCTCTTTGAGCGCCTGTATGTGCGACTGCCGGATGTTCGGGATCACCAGGTTCTGCATAACGGTGATGCGCAGCTCGCCGCTGCCATAGCGATCGGCAAGACCCGCCATCCCCTGCATCTGCTCGGCGGTCATCCGCCCGCGAAGGACGGGAACGCCCGCATAGTAATACCCGTGCTGCTTCTGCGGGTGAACGCCGACGTGGTCGCGGTAGACATCGTCCGGCGGCTCTTCCGGCACGGCCGGGTCGAGGAAAAAGCCGGTGCGGCGTTCCACCTCCTTCTGAAATCGTTCGGCGGTCCACCCATGGGTGAGGAACAGGAATTTCATCCGCGCCTTTTCCCTATCCTGGCGCAAGATGTCTGAATCGCGGAAGGTTTCCGTGATACCTTTCACGACCGGCAGCACCTGGTCCCAGCGCACAAAGACATTCAGCCGAACGCCCAGGTGAGGCTGCGTGGAAAGTCCCCCGCCGACCCGCACTGAGAACCCGATCTCGCCGGACTTCGGATGCCCGACGGCGGTCATTCCGATGTCATTGATCTCGGGGTAGGCACACCAGGCGCGGCAACCACTGATGCAGATCTTGTACTTGCGCGGCAGGTTATAAAACTCCGCGTTCCCGTTCAACAGGCGAGTCGCCGCATGGACCAGGGGCGAGGCATCGACGAGTTCATCACCGTCCACACCGGCAAGCGGGCAGCCGGTGATGTTCCGCGTATCGTCGCCGCACGAACCCATCGTCGTGATTCCGCATCTCCAGAGAGACTCAAGAAGCTCGGGCAGGTCCTCGATCGTGACCCAGTGCAGTTGGATGTTCTGCCGGACGCTGAGGTCGGCGACGCCGCGGGCGTGCTGTGCGGCAAGGTCAGCAATGGTACGCAGTTGATGGGCAAGCAGAAACCCATTCGGGATGCGGATGCGCACCATGAAGTACGGCGTGGATTTTCCCTCCCCCCCCTTCCCTCCAACCGCGCCGATCCCGTCCCCCTGCGTATACACCCCCCACCACCGGAGGTAGCTGGCCAGCCATTCTGCCGGAATCGCTTGAAACCCCTCTCGGGCGAAGCGGCGGATTTCGTCGAAGCACTCCCACGGGTTCTTTTCCTTCTTCAGGCGCTCAATCCTTTGCGCCTTGGTTTCGTCCAACCGTGGGTCGCTCACCGCCATTCCCTTCGCTGGTGGCACATTCCTCCGGTCAGTCGTCAACGTCTACATGTGCGAGTACGTCGATTGAAACCATCAAGAACCGCGGGCCAAAAAGAGGCTACCGGCTTGCCTTCAAAACGGAGGACGGCTCATCTATAAAGTCGTTTAGTAGAGAATCCCATCTAAATACCTTATAATAAGATACATTATGGTCCTTGACAGAAATCACCATGTACCGCGCATGAGGCCACATCGGCTCCCCATCGAACAGCGCCAGCTCTTTGTCGGTCTTGGAGAAGTATGCCTCATGATCCGTGTGGGAATGATAGATGACAAGGAAGTCAAGCCCCTTGGTATCGGCTTCGCGCTGGATGCGCAGAAGGTCCTGAGGGTCCATGACATACGCGGTCCTGGCATCTCTGGGAAAGCGAACCGGATCTTCCTGATGATGCTGGTTCGCGAGATTGGCGCATCGGCGGACCAGATGCGTGTTCGGATCGCTCCCCTTCCCGAGCACGATCCCGCAGACTTCGTCGGGGTAGCCCTCCTCGGCGTGGGCGAAGATCTCTTTCAAGGCGTCCTGAGTAAGGTCCATCCTACCACCAGAGATGGCTGTACATATTTTCACCGAGCTCCGGAAACTCCTTGTGCCATACGCCAAGGCTCACGTACTTCCATCCGCCATCACAGAGGATGACGACGATGTTTCCCTCCTCCAGCCGGTGCGCCATCCGGATGGCGACATGAACCACAGCCCCCGAGGAGACCCCTGCGAAGATCCCTTCCTTATTGGTCAGGTCCCGGGTGGCGGCAAAGGCGCAGCGGGAGTCAACCATGATCTTTCCGTCCAGCAGGCTTGTGTCGAGGATGGGCGGAATGAAACCTTCTTCCAGGCTGCGAAGCCCCTGGACCAGATCGCCGGGATGAGGCTCGACAGCGATGACCTTGGTCTTGGGATTGACTTCTTTCAGCCGTCGGCCCACACCCATCAGGGTTCCGCCTGTGCCAAGGCCGGCCACGAAGACGTCGATTTCCGGCAGGTCGTTCAAGATCTCCACACCGGTCGTCTCATAGTGGGCGAGGGGGTTGGCGGGATTGCCGTACTGGTATGGCATGTAGAGGGATGCATCCTGGGCGACCAGCCTCTGAGCCAGCTCGATGGCGCCGTTGCTCCCTTTCGTCCCATCAGAGTAGATCATCTCGGCGCCGAAGATCTCCAGGAGTTGGCGCCGCTCCGGTGTGGCGTTCTCCGGGATCACGACCTTGACCTTATACCCTTTCCTTCGCCCGATCATGGCCAGGGCGATGCCGGTGTTGCCGCTTGTCGGCTCCAAGATCGTCTTGTCCTTCGTCAGCTCGCCGCTCCGTTCAGCCTGCTCGATCATGTACTTCGCGATCCGATCCTTCAGGCTCCCGGTGGGGTTGTTTCCCTCCATCTTGGCGAAGATCCTGACCCCTTTCTTGGGACTGATCCGCGTAAGCTCCACCAGCGGCGTCTTACCGATGGCATCGAGAATATCGGCTGATTTCATCCATGTCCCCTTTGTCGTCAGTCCCGTGCCCGGGTCGCTTCAACCCGTCAGGCTGCCCGAAGTTCCGTCTTCCCCCATCTTGCCTGCTGCCGAGAGTGATTCAACGGCTGACGCTGCGCGCATCAGGCCTTTTTCACCGTGATCGCCCAGTCCGTTTCGTTCAATTGTGACACGTCCAGGATCTGGTGCCCCTCACTGGTCAAGCTTCTAGGGACGTTTTCGGCCGAGCCTCGGTTATCTACGATCACTCTCAGCACCTGGCCGCTTTCCATCTCCTCCAGCGCCAGCTTGCTCTTGACAAAGGTGTAGGGGCAGACCTCACCCTTCAAATCGAGGGATTCGGCCACCTGCTGATGGCGCTCGCTCATCCGACTTCCTCCAAAGCGACGGTCGATCTATCTCGCCGTCACGACGGCGACGGGCCTCCTGCCCACCGGGACCGTCCCCACTATCCTCTGTGCCGCAATGTCGATCACGTGCAGATCGTTCGTATCTTCACTGGTGACATACAGGCGCTTCCCGTCCGGGCTGGGCCTGATTCCACGGGGCCTCCCGCCGACCTTGATCCGCCCCCTCACGCTCACCTGGCCGCCCACGTCGCCCACCATCGCCACTTCGTTCGTCCCTCCCACTGTCACATAGAGGCTGTCGCCAACGAGGGCGAGATGGTTCGGAGCCTTCCCTACTGTCAGCTTCCCCAGCAGGCTATTGTTCGAGCCATCGAGGGCAAAAATCTCGTCGCCGCCGGTATCGGCGCCCCAGATTCGCCGCCCATCGGACGTCACGGCGATGAAGGTCGGACTCTTCCCGACCTCCACCGTCGCGATCACCTTCTTCGAGGCCACGTCGATCACGGAAACAGTGCCGAGGATCGGGCTCGTCATATACGCCCGTGTTCCCTCGGGGTTAAATCGGACATATCCCGGGCCGAGGATCTGGCCCAGAAAGACCCGTCCGACGATCCTGAGCGAGGCAACATCCACAACGGTCAAATACTCCTCTCCCCCGTTGACCACCCAGACGTGCTTGCCATCCTGAGTGAGGGCAATGGAGTGAGCCTTCTTCCCCGTCGGGATCGTGGCGATCACCTGATCGGTAGCGGTGTCCACGACCGCCAGGGTCCCGCTGTGCATGTTGGTCGCGAACAGCTTGGACTGATCAGCCGACAAGAAAAGGTCGTCGGTGTGATGTCCCCTGGCATCGATCGTGAGCACGACCTTCATCGCGTCGGCATCGATGACGGAGACGGTGCCGGACTCCATGTTGGCCGTGTAGACGCGACCGGCCGCCTCCGCCTGTGCAGCAGCGCCTCCTGCAAGAAGCGCCAGGGCCATCAACACCATCCGTGGCGGATTCAACGCGATCACGACACCTCGCCCGGCTCAAGACGGCGCCGGCCAGCCTGCCAGCCCCAGGAGATCAGGGTTACCCCTTTTCCAGCAGGATTTCCCACTGTGTCCCGCCCATCTCGCGAACCGCCAGGACGGTGTGGCCATCCTCCTTCGCCCACCTGGGGATGTCCTCCGCCGATTTTGCGTAATCGACTGTCACGACCAGTTGATCACCCGGCTGCAGCTTCCCCAACTCTTTCCTGGTCATGATCAAAGGATAGGGGCAAATCTCCCCGGTCACGTCGAGCGAATACTGCGCCATCCATTCTCCCCCATCACTCCTCGATCGGCAGCCCCTCGGAGTTACCCCATTCGGCCCATGAGCCATCGTAGTTCTTGAGCTTCTGGTATCCCAGGAGTCGCAGCACGAAGTAGTCGTGAGCCGCCCTGGCGCCCGTGTGGCAGTACGTGATCGTCTCCCGGTCCGGCGTGACCCCTGCGGACTCAAAGAGCTTTCGCAACTCCTCGACGCTCTTGAACGTCTGGTCCTCACTCCGCATGGTATTGAGGTAGTCCACATTGACCGCCCCGGGAATCCTCCCACCCCGCATGGCCCGGAGATCCTCCCCGGTGTACTCCTTCGCCGATCGAGCATCCAGGAGGCACACCTTCGGGTCGCCGAGTCTCGCGCGCACCTCCTGCGAGGTGGCCAGCAGCTCTGGGCGTGGTCGAGCGACGAAGGCGGCCTTGGCCGGCGCCGGCGCCTCGGTAGAGGCCGGGCGACCTTCCTGCGCCCACTTCTTGAAGCCGCCGTTTAACACCCGGACCTTGTCATGGCCGAAGAACTCCAGGACAAAGAAGAGGCGGGTGGCGCCAAAGGGGGTCTTCGGACCATCGTACGCAACGACCCTCGTCGTGTCCCCGATCCCCACTCCGCTGAACAGCTCCTCTGCCAGAGCCTTGGGGATCGGGAGACCCTCCTGATTCGCCTTGAGGTCATCCAGGGCCTGCCAGCGCAGATGCACCGCGCCCGGGATATGGCCCTCGGCATACTCTTCCGGTGTTCGAAGGTCTACAATCCGCAATGCCGGCTCGTCAACCAGCTTGGCCAACTCCTCTGTCTCGATCAAAAGCTGCGGGTTCGCGTAGCCGCCAACCGTCGTTCCAAGGGCCGGCTGAACTGCCCCGACCCAACAGACGACACACGTCGCGATGAAAGAGATTCCGATCCTACGCGCGTTGGACACTTCTGACCCTCCGCTCAAAAGCGACGCTCCCGAAGAGGATATATGCTCCGGTCCAGACCCCCAGGACGATGCTGAATGTGGCCGTCAGGCTGCTTAAGCCAAAGAGCGGGACCCCAGTCAGGCCATGCCCGATATTGCATCCCCCGGCGATCCCGGCCCCCACCCCCATCAGGAGACCGCCCCCGAGGGCCTGGAGGAGGCGCTGCGCGCCGGGCGCGCGCCAAGCGAATTCCCCGTGCGACCGCGCCGCCAGGTAGGCACCGGGGATGATCCCCAGCCACATGAAGCTGCCCCAGGTCAGTAGATCGACCTCGCCTGTGAACAGGAGCCCGAAAATCGTCCGGATCCCCTCGGTGATCGAGAGACCGTAATCCCTGCCGGTGAGCGCCGAGATGGGCCAGGCGAACGTGGCGATCAGCCCGATCGCGATCCCACTTCTCGTCCAGCTCCACCCCTTCTGGTATCCGCCTGCCGGGCTGTTCCACAACCACCATCCGCCGGCCGCCACACTCACCGCGACCAGGAGCCATGGGCTCACTCCAAAGAGCCGATCCAGGGTCGCCGACTCCCCATCGATCTCGACCACCCAGCTCCGGAGGGCGGTCTGGACCGGCTCGAGCACACCACCGCTCGTCATGGTGATTCCGAACGCAAACCCGAGCAACGCGATGATCGATCCCACCATCCCCTCACCGGACCGGTAAGTGCTGCCGCTCGCTCACCCGCCCGAGAAGGCCATGCCCAGGCCGAACACGAAGCCGCCCAACAGGGTAGCCTCCCAGAAAAAGGGGGTGACGCCCAACTCAAACCACCCCAATGCCGACATCGCCCTGACCCCGACCATCTGGATCAGGAGGGCCAGGATGTACGCGCGGAGAAGTGTGAGGTCCCGCGCCACCAGGATATCGCGGAATGTGGAGTTCATGCAGAAGCGGCCGCGTTGAAGCGCGTATCCGAAGGCCACGCCAACGACCATTCCGAGGACAACCGTTCGAAGCACCGCGTCGTTCCTTTCCCTTCAGTGACCCGTGGCAG
This sequence comes from Methylomirabilis sp. (SeqCode), assembly GCA_041498975.1. Taxonomy (GTDB): domain Bacteria; phylum Methylomirabilota; class Methylomirabilia; order Methylomirabilales; family Methylomirabilaceae; genus Methylomirabilis. Next base: position 3,888 of record JBGQJI010000087.1, on the reverse strand, counting down.
GCACCCCGCAGAATTCGTAGTAGTCGATCGGATCGGTGATGGTCGGACGGTCTCCGCACACCGGGCAGTCGGGGTCGCGGCGCACCTTGACCTGCCGGAACTCCATCCCAAATGCATCCACGAAGAGCAGACGCCCGGCCAGGGACTCGCCGATCCCGAGCAGAAGCTTGATCGCCTCGATGGCTTGCAGGCTCCCGACGATGCCGCACAGCACTCCCAGGACGCCGGCCTCCTGACAACTCGGGACAAGTCCGGGAGGCGGAGGGGAAGGGTACAGGCAGCGGTAGCAGCCCTGACCAGGGACAAAAACCGTCACCTGTCCTTCGAACTTGAAGATACTTCCGTCTACCAGCGGCTTCTTCAGAAAGACACAGACGTCGTTGACCAGGTACCGGGTCGGGAAGTTGTCACAGCCGTTGACCACAAGGTCGTACTGGCCGATGATGTCCTTGGCGTTTTCCGAGGAGAGGATCGCCTGAAACGGCTCAACCTTCACGTCGGGGTTGATCTGGCCGATCGAATCCACCGCAGACTGGACCTTCGGTCGTCCCACATCATCCACGTGGTGGAGGATCTGGCGTTGCAAATTGCTCATGTCCACGACATCGGCGTCGATGATGCCGAGACGACCGACACCCGCGGCGGCGAGGTACAGGGCCGCAGGGGAGCCGAGGCCGCCTGCCCCGACCAGGAGGATCGAACTGTTCAATAGTTTGCGCTGACCTTTGCCCCCCACCTCGGGGAGGATGATATGCCGGCTGTAGCGGCGGATCTGCTCTTCATTGAAGGGCACGGCCCCGCCCGCCATGGCCGGGATCACCGCCACCTCGTCACCATCCTTCAGTGGCGTTCGCTTGCCTCCAAGCTCCTCCAGCGCCACACTGTTCACGTAGACGTTTAGGTGGCGGTGAATCTCACCACCCTCGTCGAGCACATGGCCGCGGATGCCCGGAAAGCGCCTCTCCAGGTCGTCCAGGAGTTCCACCAGATCGTCCCCATGCCCCTCGACGACGGGCTGATTCCGGGTCAGCTTCCGATACGGAGTCGGAATATAGACACGGATCGCCATCGACACCTCACCCCCCGTTGGCTCCCCTCCCCTCAAAGAATCTAGACCACGATAGGCGTTCATGCTCTGGCTCCCGCGCGAATCAGAATGGGACGGTCAGGTATCGCTCGCCCGTGTCGGGGAGGATTGTGACCACGACTTTCCCGGCTCCAAGCCGTTCCGCCACCAACGTCGAGGCAACAACGTTTCCTCCCGCCGATATTCCCACCAGGAGGCCTTCTTCTTTGGCCAGGCGAGCGGCCATCCGATAGGCATCCTCGTCCTCGACTGCGATGATCTCGTCAAGCATCTCCCTGTTCAGGACTCCCGGGACGAAGCTGGCGCCGATTCCCTGAATCCCGTGGGGCCTGGCCCTGCCTCCCTGTAAGACGGGAGACTTGGCTGGTTCCACTGCGATCACCTGGACGCCGGGAACTTCTTTCTTCAACACCTCGCCTACCCCCGTGATGGTCCCGCCGGTCCCGACGCCGGCCACAAACGCATCGATCTGCCCCTGAGTCGCTTTGAGGATCTCCCTGGCTGTGGTCAGCCGGTGGATCTCGGGGTTGGCCGGGTTCAGGAACTGCTGAGGCATGAAGTAATCGGGATGCTTTTCCACCAGCGACTGGGCCGCGTAGACCGCGCCAGTCATCCCTTCGATTGCTGGAGTGAGCACCAGCTCGGCCCCGAACCGACCGACCAGCGTCCGGCGCTCCAGGCTCATGTCTTCCGGCATCGTCAGGATCAACCGGTACCCTTTGATCGCCGCCACCATCGCAAGGCCGATCCCGGTGTTCCCTGAGGTCGGCTCGACGATCGTGTCGCCCGGCTTCAGGCGCCCGTTACGCTCCGCCTCTTCGATCATTGCCAGGGCGATCCGATCTTTGACGCTTCCCCCTGGATTCAGAGACTCCAGCTTTCCAAGAATACGGGCGGAGCCTCGCCGCGGAATCCGCTGCAACTCCACCAATGGGGTATCGCCGATCAATTCGAGCGCGTTTCGAACCAAGCGTGGCATCGGTCTCTATACCTTTTGCCCCTAAAAGGGCTAGTCCCGTTCCAACTGAGTGCGGCTAATCGCCAACATAAGCCCTACCAAGAACTCTCGCTGTCCCTAGCCTCCATTGTGGTGTAAATAGTTGGAACGGGATTAGATCTGGTACGTCAACTCCTGCCGTTCTCGCTTCACTCTGATCTGCCGACACAGATCTTCGAGAGTGGTATGGTCCACAATCCTCACCACAGCATCGCGGACTTCGTTCCAGATATCCCGCAGGCTGCAGAGCGGCTCTTCGATACAGATCTCCCGCTTCCCGCTGCCGACACAGAAGATAGGGATGATCGGGCCCTCCATGGTCCTGATGATGGCCCCGACGGTGATCTCCCGAGGATGCTTGGCGAGGTAGTAGCCCCCATTCACCCCCCGCTTGCTTTCAAGGAAGCCCGCCCGTTTCAGGCTCAAGAGGATCTGTTCCAGATACCGCACGGGAAGATGTTGTCGCTTCGCGATGTCCTCGATCTGAATCGGCCCTTGATCATAGTGGAAGGCGAGATCCTGCATCGCCCGCGTTGCGTAATCGCCTTTGGTGGAAACTCGCATGATCCTTTGTCCAGCTATTACAAGATTGTCGATCGACTTACTCGGATTTTATATCTCGCACGGCGAAGCGTGTCAAGAACTTTTTCTATCCTATGATTTCCACAAGGAAAGTCGACCTTCCGCCTGAGCGCCGCCCCACTTCGTTCGAATGTTGGCCTGCGAGCATGTATGAATACAGATGAGGTCGCCCGTAAGGGTGAACAGCATGTCTAGAGGAGTCCCGTGGCCCGCCTTCAAATTTCCTGATGTCCCTGATCAGTCGTCTGTCAAGAGGCAGCGCTTCGAGAAGCGCCTGGTCTCGGACCCCAATCGCCTGCACGGCTCCCCTCGCCAGTGATTAGGCCATGCCCTCACCCCGATAGGGAGCGGAGGCCGTGGCGCGTTACTTGCGCGGGAGAAGGGCATCGGCGTACGGTCGAGCCAAGAGGAACACATTGGGGGGATTCAACTGCTGTTCGCTGGGGCCAGAGAGCAGAAGGCGATTGGCGAGCCTCCGAGGGTCGCGAGTGCTGGAGCAGCCGTGGGCGTGGCAGCCACGCCGAGCGGACGCGGGCGTCCTGTTGGTCTTGGCGAAGCCCTCAGTCAGGGGGCTGAGGTCAGCGTAGATTTCTCGGGCACGAGTACCTCTACACGGAGTGTGAATGTGCGCGTCTCGCCAGGCCGAAGCGCCCCTACGCCAACAACTCGTCTTGCCAGCAATTGTCCCGGTGCATCATGGATGTCGATGAGAACCGTATACTCCCAAGGGGTCTCGGTCCCGGGATGCCGGATCGTGCCGTCAACGCTGAGCGGGCATACCGTGGCCTGGGCCGGTCTTGCGAGGGTGACGGCGTCGACATGCAGGTGTCGCTGGCAAGCCGGGCAGGCTACCGCGCTTCGAAGGATGCGCTCCCTGCAATGCGGGCAGTTCCACGCCTCGCCGATCACCCCATGGCCGCTCATCGTGGAAGGCCGCCCTCGCCCGGATGCATCTCCTCGATCTCGCCTTCCTTCCACCCGAATTCGACCTTGCCCCGCATCCTCGATCCTGCCGCCACTGTCAGGCTCCCTGCCTTCAGGTCGCCGATGACGGTGCCGGACTCCTTCAGCTCGACGCGGGATGAAGAGACGATCTGCCCCCGCACCTCGCCGCCGACGAGGACGGTATCCGCATTCACCTCTCCGTCGATCGAGGCACCCGGCTCGACCGTCAGTTCACCTTTGACGTTGACGTTCCCCTTGAATCGGCCCGAGACCCGGA
>JBGQJI010000086.1:0-10461 GCA_041498975.1 Methylomirabilis sp. (SeqCode) | reverse complement strand
GAGGTGCGCGAGGCGGTCGCGCAGCGGCTGCCCGACGCCGAGGCAGCCGTGACATGGCTGCAGACGGAAGCGGGGGTCGATCGGGCCGGGGCCGAGCAGATCGTCGCCTATGTTGCCGAAACCGCCGCCACCCTGGGAACCGTGCCCGGGCAGCGGCAGATCGTAGCCGAGCGGTTCTTCGACGAGGCAGGCGGGATGCAGCTCGTGCTGCACGCGCCCTTCGGCGGGCGGATCAACAGAGCATGGGGCTTGGTCTTGCGAAAGCGGTTCTGTCGCCGCTTCGACTTCGAGCTGCAGGCGGCAGCCACCGATGACGGCATCGTCCTGTCGCTTGGAGAGCAACACTCGTTCCCGTTGGAGATGATCTTCGGGCTGATCTCGCCTGAACAGCTCCGCGAGGACCTGATTCAGGCGGTTCTCGTCTCCCCGATGTTCACCAACCGCTGGCGCTGGAACGCGACGCGGTCCCTTGTCCTGCTGCGGCACAGCGGTGGCCGCCGGGTGCCTATGCCGATCCAGCGGATGCGGGCGGAGGACCTGCTCGCGGCCGTCTTCCCTGCTCAGGTCGCCTGTCAGGACAACCAAGTCGGCCCCATCGAGCCGCCCGACCATCCGCTCGTCAACGAGACAATTGCCAACTGCCTGCACGAGGCGATGGATCTGGACGGTCTGATGGCTGTGACGAAGGCGATGCAAGAAGGGACAATCCGCACGATGGCGGTGGACACGCCCGTCCCCTCCCCGATGTGCCACGAAATCCTCAACGCGAATCCGTATGCGTTCCTTGACGACGCGCCGCTGGAGGAGCGGCGAGCCCGCGCTGTTGCGCTGCGGCGGATCGACCCTGATCTGGCGCGGGGCGTCGGCGCGCTGGATCAAAGCGCCATCGACGAGGTGCGCGCCCAGGCGTGGCCGGACGCGCGGGACGCCGACGACCTGCACGACGTGCTGCACACGGTGGGTATCCTGCCGTCGGTGACGATCGGAGAATGGCAGGCCTGGGCCGAAAAGCTGGTTCAGGACGGCCGCGCCGTTCGAGCCGTCTGGACAATATCGCACCCTGCACCGGCTGCATCGCACCTCGCACCTCGCACCCCACACGGCGATCTGTTCGAGGCGCTCGTGGCCACCGAGCGCATACGCCTCGTTCGCGCCGCCGTGCCCGACATTCATGTCGATCCGGACCTCACCCCTCCCCCTCCATTCTCCGACCAGGCCGACCCCGTAGACCAGACCGAGGCGACACGAGCCATCGTGAACGGCTGGCTTCAGATCCTGGGCCCAACCACAGTCCCTGAGCTGGCCAGACGCCTTGGCCTGGATGTCGGTCAGGTGCAGATCGCCCTCGCCGCACTCGAGGTGGACGGCATCGTGCTTCGCGGTCGATTCACGCCCGGCGCCCCGGACGAGCCGATTGAATGGTGCGAGCGCCGCCTCCTTAGCCGTATCCATCGGCTGACGATCGGGCGTTTGCGCCGCGAGATCGAACCTGTTTCAACGGCCGACTTCATCCGCTTCCTACTGCAGTGGCAGCATGTCCTCAAGGGAACGCAATTTCACGGGCGCGAGGGGATTGTCGAGGTCATCGGCCAACTCCAGGGGCTCGAACTGCCTGCCCAGTCCTGGGAGCGCGACATTCTGCCCGCGCGGATCGCCCTTTACAATCCCGACGACCTCGAGGCCCTCTGCCTTTCGGGTGAAGTGGCTTGGGGCCGCCTTCGCCTTCTTCGCCAGCCCGCGGAACCCGACACGGAAGATGGTGATGCACATGATGGCAGACTGGCGCGGCTCAGGCGCCGGCGAGCACCTACCCGCTCGGCACCCCTGGCGCTCGCGTTGCGTGCGAACCTTCCCGGGCTGCTCGAACCAGGACCGACCGACCTGGAGGCGATGGAGGACATCTCGCCGGTAGCCCGCCTCGTGGCGACCCACCTGGAGCGGCGTGGCGCCTCGTTTCTGCCTGACATCGCGAGGACAACCGGGTGTCTGGCTGCCCAGGTAGAAGAAGCGCTCTGGGAGCTGGTCTCCCGGGGCCTGGTGACCGGCGACGGAATCGCAGGCCTCAGGCTGCTCCTGAAGCCACAGGAAGAGCGACGACTCCCTCATCGGCGCCTGCGAAGCAGTCGTGGCGCCCTCCTGCGAGAGCGCCTCATCCCTGTGGGGCGCTGGTCCCTGCTGCGCGAGAGCGAAGGGGATCAGGTCTCACAACAGGGAGCCGCCGAGGTGTTTGCCCGGCAGTTGTTGCGGCGGTACGGGGTGGTCGTGCGGGAGCTGTTGGCGCGGGAGAGCCTTGCCCCTTCCTGGAGAGAGCTGCTGTCGATCTACCGAAGGCTCGAAGCGGCAGGGGAGATCCGCGGCGGCAGGTTCGTAGCTGGGTTAGTGGGCGAGCAGTTCGCCCTGCCGCAGGCGGTCGAGGCACTTCGGGCAGTGCGCCGCAAGCCGGACGAGACCGAGACCGCCATCGTCAGCGCGGCGGACCCGCTGAACCTCGTGGGCGTCCTGCTTCCCGGTCCCCGCCTCTCGCCCTTCTCCGGGAAGGTCATCGCCTACCGCGCCGGCATCCCGGTTGCCGTAGACGACCTCGGCGCCGTCCTCAGCCGCCTGCAGCCTTCCGCTTCATAGGGTTAAAGACCGTTGGGCGTGATCGCTTCAAAATCTTGTTCTGGGATGGCCTTCGGGTCGTTACCCTGACTTTTTCCCCTTCTTAGGGATTTTGCCCCTTTTCCTCCAGGCGGCTCCCGGACCCCGTGCAGTACAAGCGAAGAGTTTTCCTCTCTGGAGCTCCCTCAAGACGACGCGAATCATGTCCGAGCTCACACCGGGGCAGGCACGCCTGAGTTCCTGTACGGTAAATTGGTCGGCAAGCCGATTCACTGCCTGACGCACTAATTCACGCTTGGCACCACGAGCCGTGGTGAGGGTCCGCACCCGTTCCTCGAACTCCTTGTAGGCGGCGGTAAGCGTCCCAAGGAAATAGTTCCACCAACGCCGAAGATCATGCTTCGCTTCGTGCCAGCCGTGAGAACTTTTTAGGAGCACCTCATAATAGGTTTCTTTGCTTTCCTCGATTATCCGCTCCAGTCCGATGTACCATCATACCTCCTTACCAGCTTGGCACAACATTAGTATCCATCAGTATTATAGATAGCCTGGCAATGTTTTTTTGCCGCCGACGAGGCAATTCACGCCTGGTTCCTTCTCCACTTTTTCCCTTGTTGACTCCTGACCGAAAACGCCCTAACCTTGTTCTCCTAACCCCTTTGAGGTGAGACGATGGCCTATCGACATGTCCTGTACGAAAAGAAGGAAGCGATTACCTGCGTCACGATAAACCGGCCGCCCCTGAATGTCCTGAACCGGGAGGCGATGGATGAACTGGAGCATGCCCTTCTCTCGGCCAGGGACGATCCCGAAGTAAGGGTGGTCATCCTGACTGGAGCCGGGGAGAAGGCCTTCATCGCCGGAGCCGATATCACCGAGATTCAGGCCACCATAGCCAAGGGGCCGCTGAACGCACGGGAAGAGTTTGCCAGAAGGGGTCAACGGGTGGTGACGAATATCGAGCGGCTGGGAAAGCCGGTCATCGCCGCCGTCAACGGCTACGCGCTCGGGGGCGGCTGCGAGATCGTCGAGGCGGCCCATCTGGCGATCGCCGCAGAGAACGCCAAGTTCGGCCAGCCGGAGGTCAACCTCGGCTTCAACCCCTGCTGGGGTGGGACCCAGCGTCTCCCGAAACTCATCGGGAAGAAAAGGGCCCTCCTGATGCAGCTCACGGGACAGATGATCGATGCCCAGGAGGCCTATAGAATCGGTCTCGTGAATCAGGTCGTTCCCTTGGGCGAGCTCCTCCCGGCGGCCGGCCGTCTGGCGAAAGTCATCGCGGAGAAAAGTCCCGTAGCCATCGGCTTAATCCTCGAGGCGGTGAATCACGGCCCCGAGATGGCCTTGGACAATGCCCTCCGCTACGAGGCCGATCTCTTCGGGTTGGCCTGCCCCACCGAGGACATCCAGGAGGGGCTCAAAGCCTTCTCGGAGAAACGGAAGCCCTCCTTCACGGGCCGCTGAAGGGGGGTTGCCCCTCACTCATTCTGCTCCCACCGTCTCGGGAGAGGAGCATCATGGATGCCATGGACATCGGGTACTGGATCGTCTCCCCGGCCTCGCCGATGCTCTCTGGACTGTTGGCCGGAGGACACGCGTTCGCCGGCTACCTCCACCAGCTCACGGCCCAACTCAACAGCCGCGCGGCGCCGCAAGATCCGGTGGAATCCTTTCAGACCGGCTATTCCGCCGGAGGGCGGCCGCCCGCCACCTCGAAGGGAAATGCTGAATCGCTTCAGGAGGGGACGCCTGTTGGTGGTGCTGCTCAGAAACAGCCGGCCCCCTCCGGACTTATCGAACGCCCAGATCGATCTTGAAAAGGCCCTGAGGTCGCCAAACAGGCTCATCGGGCCGTCGGTCGCGTGGACGGGGACGGTGGTGGACATTCACGAGATGGAGGATGGACGAAGAAGAGGCCGAGTCCAGCACCTCTTAACGGGCGAGACCTTCTTATTCCTGTCCGAGGAAAGTGTCTTGGTCTGGAAGGATCAGGTGATTGCCGTGCAGGGGAAGTCTCTTGGAATCGTGATCTATCCGAGCTTTACCGGGGACGCTCGGCGGGCCCCCTCCGTGGAGGCACAGAGCGTCAAATGGGTCACTCCCCCGCACGCGCCCATGGAGCTTCGCTGAACCGGAGGCCAAGATGGACAGAGCGAAGATGGAGCGGGACTTGCATACCCGAGGGTTTAGCTGCGGTCACTTGACCGACCCTCCCGGTCAAGTATGGCGAAATTATATCCACAATGTGGATGAGGTGCTCATCGTGGTCGAAGGAGAGATGGAGCTCGAACTGCAAGGCCGGACTTTCCGTCCGGCCATTGGCGAGGAGGTGCTGATCCCGGCCGGCGTGGTCCATACGGTGCGAAATGTCGGGCCCACCACTGCTCGCTGGATCTATGGCTACCGGAGGGTGGCCTCATGAGGCGCCCTCATAATCGGCAGAAATACAACCGTCCAGCCTGGCTGAAAAGATCTGCCTGAAGGCCCTGCGCAATAGTTCTCATCTTGGCGGTGTCGTCGATGCGGTTCGGTCTAAAGGTTAAGGAAACCCTGGCCATCACCCTTCTAACGGTTCTGGTGGTGGCAGCGACGACGCTCATCCACCTCTCCCAGTTGACGAGGGTCGTCGTCCAGGAGGCGTTGCGACAGGCCGAGCTGATCGCAGATCAGATCTATGCGCAAAGTCGCCGCTCTCTTTCCCAGGGCCGGGGCAGGACCCCCGACGAGATCCTCAGGAGAGATCCGGAGCTGAGGAGCCTGTTCGACGCGAGTGTCGGATATTCCCCTCACCTCCTGTACGCGCTGATCGCCGACCGGAAAGGGAGGACGGTGCTCCACAGCGAGCGGGACAAGGAGGGCTCGAGCGCGCTGGAGAGGACGAGCCTCCGACAGCTCCTCGCTCTCGATCTCGTCAGCCGGTTCCAGGGCCTGTACCAGGAGGGAAAGATCTACGAGGCATCGCTCCCCTTGAATCTCGACGGCAAGCCTTTCGGGAGGATCACGCTCGGTATCGCCACGAGCCTTTTGAGACGAGAGCTGAACGAAGGCCTGAAACAAAGCCTCGCCGTTGCCGGCATCGCCCTGTCCCTGGCGTGGTTTGTCGCGATGGGTCTCGCGAATCGGATGACGGGTGAACTCCGCTCCCTGTCACTCGTCGATGATCTGACAGGCCTCTACAACCGGCGAGGATTCCTCTTCCTGGCCGAACAGCAGGTGAAGATTGCCGACCGGATGAAGCGAGGAATGCTCATTCTTTTTGCCGACCTCGATGACATGAAGCGGATCAATGATACCCTGGGACACCGCGAAGGAGACCTGGCATTGATCGAGACCGCAACGATCCTCAAAGAGACTTTTCGCGAGGCGGACATCATTGCCCGCATCGGGGGGGATGAGTTTGCGATCATCACCATCGAGGCGCACAAGGACAGCGCCAAGATTCTTCGGTCTCGTCTGCAGGAGAACCTCGATGCCCGGAACGCGAAGGGGGATCGCCGATACACGCTGTCTATCAGTGCGGGGATCGCCCGCTACGATGCCGCGAATCCCTGCTCCATTGATGACCTGCTGGCCCAGGCCGATATAATGATGTACAAGCAGAAACAGGGCAAGCAACGGTCCTAATGCCGTTCCAACTCTTTACCCCAGAATGGTGAGGTTAGGGCAAGCGATCGTTCTTGGCATGACACGTGTCTGTCGGCGATGGGCTGCAGCAAGTTGGAGCGGCACTAGCGTAGGCAAGCTCGCAGGACTGAGCGACATCGTCAGTTGCCCAGGGGAGTCCTTGACCAGGCAGAAAGAGATGTCTTGGGGCCGGATGAAGCGGGTTGCAGAAGGGCGAACGATGAGAGCGCTGTGCTGTGCTCTGCTGATCGCAGTAATGGCGGCGGGCTGCGCCGAAAAACAGGCCGTCGTGCCGCCGACACCAGCTCCGACTCCTCCTAAGGCACGGCCTGTGAAAAAGCTGCCGCCTCCATCTCAGGTTCCTTCCACACCGCGCCCCGCGAAAAAGGAGGCGCCACCCCCGCCGCCGCCCCCTCCTCCTCCCCTGCTCTCTCCCCAGGTCGGCCAGGCGGAGGCAGATTTGCTGAGGCAGGAGGCTGAAGCGAGGGTCGAGGGGACAGAACAGATGATCAAACAGATCGATCAAAAAAAGCTAGCAAAGGAACAGGAGGAAACCTTTCTCACTATTCAGAGCTTCCTCTCGAAGGCAAAAGAGGCTATTTCAACCGAGGACTTCCTCAAGGCCTTCAATCTGGCAGACAAGGCCCAGGTCCTTGCGCAAGAGCTTCTCCACACCATCCGATGAAGGGGTCATACTTCCTCCTCTGATCAGACTCCACTCCCGCCCAAAGTTACCGTGTAAAGCTTACATTCTCACCTACACCGAAAGCCGACCTCTCTCGAAAACCCGCCCTTTGGGATCTCAACCCAACGCATGAAAAATCAAGAACTTTATCGCCGTGGACAGTTCCCCCTCGAGGTGGCACGGAGGTTGCGCTTTCATCCGAGCTGACGCTAACCGACGTCGCTGAATCGAAACGGATGCGCCTGATCCGAGAGACAAACTGGGGAAGAAAAGGAGGCCAAGGTGACTGGGTCACCAATAGCACACTCGGCTCGGCGAGTCTTCACTAGGAGGGGGAGCAGGCCAACAGGCGGGTCGATGTGTGAAATCGCTCTGAAACGTCACAGGAGCTGATGATGTATACGCTTGTGGTTGCGTTGGTGCTCTTCCCCTGGTTGCTGGCAGCGCATATCGCGCTCGGCTCTTTCCGGGCTACTCGGCAAGGACCACCCCACGCAGGAAGCGTTCACGGAGATTAGTGCCGTTCCAACTATGTCAAACGCATTAAAGTGTTACATTGTCATTGCGAGCGACCAAATAAGCCGAAGCCCAGAGCCCTTCGGCTTCGCTCAGGATAAACTCCGCGAAGGGGTGGCAATCCGACACGGAGTGTCGTTGCGAGGCGCAGCCCCCTCGGCATTGCTCGGGGCAGGCTCCGCAATTCCCGAGATTCCTCGCGCAGTTTACACTGAGCGAAGCGAATGTGCTCGGAATGACCCTTCGACTCGGCTCAGGGCAGGCCTTGCAGGTCAGATTGCGGAGCCTGCCCTGAGGATACCCGAAGGGTCGCTCCGCTCCTCGCAATGACAGGCGAGGGGTTTCCCTCCTCGCAATGACACGCGTGAGGGGGACTTTCGAAGTAATGGCACGTTCGTAGTGTAATTGTATGAGTTACGCCACAATGGTGAGGCTAAGGCAAGCGATAATTCTTAGCAGGACACCTGTCGGCGATTAGCCGCAACAAGCTGGAACGGCACTAGGCCTTAGCCGATGCCTATGCAGCGCCCTCCTCGGCCCCTAGCGCTCCGAACTCTACCCCACTTCCTCCCGGAGGACATTCGGTTTCGGCCAAAAGGGGAACGATCCAGGGGCCGGTCCCCTACGAAAGCTTGATGCCATACTTTTTCATGAGACGATGGACCGTCTTGCGGTCCACGCCAGCGGTCTTTGCCGCCTGAGAGATATTGCCGTCGTGCCGCTTGAGAAGCTGGATCAGGTAGTCCCGCTCGAACGAGGCGGCCCACTGTTCCTTGGCCCGCTTTAATGGAAGGTCCTTGGGGGAGGCCGCCTCGACCTTGATGCGGATGTGCTCTGGCAGCTCTTGCGGACGCAGCATCTCGTGTTCAGCCAGGACCACCGCGCGCTCAATGACGTTCTGGAGCTCACGGACATTTCCCGGCCAGGCATGCTCCTCCAGCAACCGCATCGCCTCGGGCATGATCCCCCTGACTTCCTTCCCGCTGCTGGCCGCATACTTCTTGAGGTAGTAGTGGGCGATCAGCGGGATATCGCCTTTGCGGTCGCGAAGGGGCGGCAGCGGGATAGAAATGACGTTCAGGCGATAGTAGAGGTCTTCGCGAAACTGGCCTGTGGAAACTGACTGAGCCAGGTCGCGGTTGGTGGCAGAGATGACGCGCACGTCCACTTCGATGATCCGGTTCGACCCGACCCGCCTCACCTCGCGCTCCTGAAGCACCCTGAGCAGCTTGGCCTGCAGGTTCAAACTGATGTCGCCCACCTCGTCCAGAAAGATGGTCCCTCCGTTGGCGAATTCAAACAGCCCGGGACGGGTGGCCTGCGCCCCCGTAAATGCACCCTTCTCATGGCCGAACAGCTCGCTCTCCAGCAAGTTCTCTGGGAGGGAGGCACAATCAACCGGGATAAAAGGGCCCGTCGCCCGGCGGCTGTTGACGTGGAGGCTCCTGGCGATCAGCTCCTTTCCGGTCCCTGTCTCTCCGACGATCAGGATGTTGGCCTCGCTCTTCGCAACCTTCTTGATGGTCTCGAAGACCTGAAGCATCGGCAGGCTCGTCCCGATGATGTTATCGAAGCGATAGGTCTCGGTAAGTTGCGCCAGGAGGCGCCGGTTCTCTTCCCGCAAGCGACGCTGCTCCATCGCTCGCTCGATGCACACCCGGAGCTGATCGGCTGAGAACGGCTTGGGCAAGTAGTCGAACGCACCCTCTTTCATCGCCTCCACGGCGGTCTCGATGGTGGCAAACGCGGTGAACAGGATCACTGTGGCCTCGGGATCGATGGCGCGGATCGCGCTGAGGACGCCAAGGCCGTCAAGGCTCTGCATCCGGAGGTCGGTGAGGACCAGATCGGGCCGCTCCCGCTCGTACAGCAGAGAGGCTTTGGCGCTCTCGGCCTCCGTCAGAACCTCGTATCCCAGGCGCGACAGGAGTCGAGCGCAGTTCTCCAGCATGTCCACCTCGTCATCGACCACGAGCACTCGGCCCAACTTGGACATCGCTCCCTCTCCCGGGTCCCTATCGGTCTCCCGCCGGCAACGTGATCGTAAACATCGTCCCCCTCCCCACCTCGCTCTCGACGTTCAGGGTCCCGCCGTGCTCTTTGACGATCCCGTAGGTGATGGATAGGCCCAGTCCGGTGCCGCTCTCTTTGGTCGTGAAGAACGGATCGAAGATCCGCTGCACCAGCTCATCGGGGATCCCCTCCCCGGTGTCGGCGATCAGGAGCTGGACACCCGCCCCGTCCTGCGTCGGGCGACTTTCTATACGGATCCGGCCGCCGCTCGTCATCGCCTCCCGAGCATTGGTGAGCAGGTTTAGCAACACTTGTTCGAGCTGCCCGGCGTTCCCCACAACATTTGGCAGATCAGGCGTCAGGCGTCGCTCGAGGAGAATTCTCTCCTTCTCGAGCTGCTTCTCGACCAGCAGGAGGGTCTCTTCTATAACGGTATTCAGATCCAGCGGCCGCAAGCGCCCTGCCGCCGGACGGGAAAAGGACAGGAGTCCTTGGGTGACTCGGGCCGCGCGGTGAGCGTGCTTGTCGATCACTTTCAGGTCCTCGATGAGCTGCTTCGGGATGTCCATCCCTTCGGCTTCCATCAGGGCCACCTCGACGCGGGAGGTGATGACTCCTAGCGGGTTGTTGATCTCATGCGCGACGCCGGCCGAGAGCGTGCCCATGGCGCTCAGCTTCTCCGCCTGGCGCATCTGGCGCTCCAGGGCCACGCGGCTCGTCACATCCTCGATGACGATCACGGCGCCACGCAGCTCTCCTTTGGCATCTCGCAATGGATAGCCATCGATGTTGACGATGAGCCGCCCCCCCTTCTGGGTCTGATGCTCCAACTCTCGCAAGTGCATCTCATCCGACTCCCCCCGGAGCACCCCACGCAGGACCTCTATCACCCCTTCCTTCTCAAACGCGGGTAACACGTCGGCCAAGGGGCGTCCGATTACCTCTGCCGATGTGATGCCATCTCTGGTCTCCACGACTCGATTCAGAGCGGTCACCCGCTCCTGAAGGTCCACGGCGATGAT
>JBGQJI010000085.1:0-10618 GCA_041498975.1 Methylomirabilis sp. (SeqCode) | reverse complement strand
GGAAAGGGAAAGTCCGGCCAGAACAACGACGACGGCCACAAGAATTCGGGGAAGACCACTTTGACTTGCCAGTGCGGCGCGCGCCGCCCTCAAAAAGCTCATTTGCGAACCTGCTCCTCAATATCCAGGATGAGAACGAAAAGGTCGTGTTTACTATCGTGCATGAGAAGGCGGGGATAGCGCAACTGCATCGGCTCATCGGGTGATCGGGTCATCGGATGATCGAGAAGCAAAAGCCCTTGGGTTTTCGATGGCCCGATGGGCCGATCACCCGATCGATTCGGGATGTGTTTTAATCGAGGTGTTGAAGTGAAGATTACGTCGTGATCGACATCCACTGCCACCTTCTGCCCGAGGTCGACGACGGCCCCAAGTCCTGGGATGTTGCGGTCGAAATGTGCCGCATGGCGGCGGCGGACGGCATAACCCATACTGTGGCCACTCCGCATGCCAGTGATCGTTACGCCTACGATCGCGCGTACCTTTCCGGGCTTTTGGGCGAACTGCGGGAGAAGGCCGGCCCCATACTGGAGTTGAGCCTGGGTTGCGATTTTCATCTTTCGTTCGAGAATCTGGAACGCGTTTTGGAGCGGCCGCACACGTACACGATTGGCGAAACCAACTATCTGCTGATTGAACTGAGCAACTACAGCGTGCCGACCCAGCTTACCGACTGTTTCCGGCGTTTGGGAGATCGCGGGCTGACGCCGATTCTGACCCATCCTGAACGTAACCCTATCCTGCAACAAACGCCGCAGCGCATTCTCGAGTGGGCGGAGCAGGGCTGTCTGATTCAGGTCACGGCCTCGGCGCTGACGGGGCTGTGGGGAGAGCGGCCCGAGATCATTGCGCGCTGGCTGCTCGACCGCTCGGCTGTCCACATTCTGGCCTCGGACGCTCACGACACCAAGCACCGCGTCCCGAATCTTTCCGCGGCGCGGGCGGTGGCAGAAAAAATCATTGGGCCGGAGTATGCGGACGCGCTGGTTGATGTCACCGATCTCTGCACCGCTCTGGAATCCAAATACGGCGGCTACCTTGATTATTGCAAGCGCCACGCCATGCTTGGTGGGCGGTTCAACGCGGTCCCACACACCATCGTCCCTAATGTCTATGTCGTTCGGAATTCCTATCTCAAGGCTGCGGGCACTCAGCATTGGCCCAAGACGTGGGAGGAGCTGCGGCGTGAGGGAAAGAAGTGGAAGGCCGCAGGGCATCCGATCGGCCAGACCGTCGGCCACACATTCGGCGACGCCGTGGATTTCACGTACCCCTACCTGTGGAGCTTCGGCGCCGCGGAGCGCGATGAGAAGGGGCGGGTCACCATCGGGAGCAAGCAAACCTTGGAGGCGTTGAAGTTCTTCAAAGCCCTCTGGGACGATGCGATGGACCCCGCAGGGGCGGGTTGGGACGACTCCAACAACAACCGGGCGTTCCTGTCCGGGGCGATCGCCGCGACCAACAACGCGCCGAGCATCTACCTCACCGCCTCGAATCAGGTGATCCTCGATGACAACGGAGACCCGCTGGTCAACGACATCGCCCACGTCTCGAACCCTGCGGGGCCGGCGGGTGTCTTCCACTATCACTACACCCAGCAACTGGCGATCCCCAAGTATTCGAAGAATGTGGACGCGGCCAAGGATTTCATCCGCTGGCTCATGGAGAAGGATCAGCTTGCCAAGTACCTGCGCCGGGGGCAGGCCTATCAAGCAGGGGCCCTGAAGATGTACATGAAAGACCTCATGTGGGACATGTTCCCCGCCCTCAAGCCGTTCAGGGACCACCTGCTGGAGATGAAGAACGTCGGGTGGAAGGGCGAGGCGGACGTCGGTGCGGCGCGGGTCGTCCAGAACTACGTCCTCATCGACATGCTGGCGAACGTCGCGACGGGCAAGATGTCGCCCGAGGAATCGATGAAGTGGGCTGAGGGGCAGCTCAAGTCGATCTACGCCGGGTAACCTCGGCGATAACTGCAGGCGCCGGGGGCTCACTGGAACCCCGGCGCCCGGTCGCTGGCGAGAAGATCGGCAGGATGGAAGAGAAGGTTCGAGAGCGTGCGGGAAAGGAGGTGCCTCACGCCGGGCTCCCGGTGGCGGTCGAGGAGTCGGCCGCTAGCAGCCCTGGGGCGATCCGAACCGTCCGGCTTTCCCGAAGGGCGGTAGGCCTCCTAGAGCGGCAGGACGTTCTGGGATATCTCCTCATGCTGCCCGCCGCCTTCATCATTTTCTCCTTCATTGCCTACCCCTTCGGCTGGGGCGTCTGGATGAGCCTCACCAACAAAGAAGTCGGGATGCCATGGTCTCGGGTGAGTTTCATCGGCCTCAGGAACTACGTCCACCTCTGGACCACTGACGGCGTCTTCTGGAATGCGGTTCGGAACAGCTTTGTCTACACCGGGATCGCCACGGCAGTAAAATGGGTCCTGGGGATCTGGCTGGCGGTCCTGCTGAATCGGATGGTACGGTTCCAGCGGATCGTCCGGGCCGCGGTCCTCCTGCCCTGGATCATTCCAACGGTCCTCAGCACCATCGCCTTTCTGTGGATCTTCGATCCGGACTTCAGCGTGATCAACTGGACTCTTCGCTGGTTCTATACCAAGTTGGGGTGGGGGTACGTGAAAGGCCCGCTCTGGCTCGGCGACCCTACGCTGGCCCTGATGTCAGTCACCTTCGTCAATATCTGGCGCGGAACCCCCTTCTATGCGATCTCGTTCCTGGCAGGGTTGCAAACGATCGATCCGGATCTGTACGAGGCCGCGGCCATCGATGGCGCCAGTGGCTGGCAGCGGTTCTGGCACGTGACGCTCCCTGGAATCAAGCCGATCACGGTGGTGGTCATTGTGTTCTCTATCATCGTGACGTTCTCGGACTTTCAGATCGTGTACGTCTTGACCCGCGGAGGCCCGGCCAACAGCACCCACCTTTTTGCGACGTACGCCTACCAGATCGCCATGGTGGGAACGAGGCTTGGGCTTGGCGCGGCTGTGTCCCTCTTCATGTTCCCTGTCCTCGCCCTCGTGATCATCTATCAGTTGGTCTACCTCCGAAGGGGTCAAAGGTAGGACGATGCGAGCGCCGGTGGGCGAGGGGTTCGGCAAGCGGCTGGTGGTCTTTCACCTCCCGCTCTTCTTCTTCATTGTCTTCACCCTTTTCCCCTTCTATTGGATGTTCGTGACCTCCATCAAGTCCACTCACGAGACATATAACCGGAACGTGAACCCGTATATACCCGTGGCGTGCACAACGGCCATCGTAGAGCAGGTCAGGGCGGTACACTTCGACGGCTCGGCCCTGATGGAGAATTGCCTTTACCACTGGCGCTACCTGTTGCGGGACACCCTCTTCGTCCAGTGGCTGAAGAACACGCTGTTCATCGCCATCGTCTCCACCATTGTCTCCCTCTTCGCGGGGATCACGGCGGCGTATGCGCTTGCGCGTCTGAAGTTCCGGGGCGTTGACACCTTGGGGGTCCTGATCTTCATCACCTACCTGGTCCCGCCCACCCTGCTCTTCATTCCATTGTCCGACTTGATAGGGAACATGCCGCTCCTGCACTGGAACTTGCTGAACAACCCGTGGGGCCTGATTGTGGCCTATCCGACCTTCCTGGTTCCGTTTTGCACGTGGCTCCTGTCCGGTTACTTCCGGACAATCCCCAAGGAGCTGGAGGAAGCGGCCATGATCGATGGCGCGACCCGGATTCAGGCCATGCTGCGGATCATCCTGCCCCTGGCCCTGCCGGGCGTGGTCTCGGCTGGAATCTTCGCTTTCACCCTGTCGGCCAATGAGTTTCTCTATGCGCTGATCTTCATTTCCGACGCCGCCAACAAGACGGTTCCCGTAGGCGTGGTGAGTGAACTAATCAAGGGTGACGTGTTCTACTGGGGCGAACTGATGGCGGGGGCCCTGCTGGGCTCGATCCCTGTCGCTCTGATCTACTCATTCTTCGTCGAACATTACGTGGCTGGGATCACCGGTGCCGTAAAGGGCTAGTACCGTTCAAGCTCGTTGCAGCCAATCGCCGACAGATGTCCTGCTAAGAACTATCGCCTTCCATATTCTCACTATTTTGGCGCAAGTAGCTCGAACGGCACTAGCGGAGTGCCGGGGGACTGTAATCTTGGAGGATGCGAAAAGTGACGACAACGGAACGTCATCGCTCTGGGTTCACGATCGCGCTAACCATTGTCGCTCTCTTGATAGTTCTACAAGCCTGTGGGGAGAAGAAGGAGGAAAAGAAGGCTGGACCCTCGGCTCCGGCCGCGGAGACGGCGCCAACCCAGGAAGCGGCCATCTCGGGCACGATCACCTTGGACCCGTCCCTCAAGCAGAAGGCGGGAAAACGGCCGCTTCTCATGATCATGGCCTCGCCATCAGCGGCGCCCAACAAGCCGGCCATCGTCGTCAATCGGGTTTTCGACGCCACCTTCCCCTATCAGTATAAGCTCACGTCTGAGGACATCACTCTTGTCGGTTCGACTTTTGTGGGCAAGGTGTACGTCACGGCGCGCATCGATCCGGCAGGGATGGTGGGCGCTGCAAAGCCGGGCACGCTCGAAGGAACCTACTCGGGGAATCCGGTAACCGTGGGGTCTACGAACGTGGACATCGTGATTAACAAGGCCTACTGAGACTCGCCCTCCCAGACTGAACCGCCGCGATACCGCACCCTTGTCCAACGAATCCCACGATTCTCCGAGCCTTTGGCGACAGAACCGTCATGCCGCTTGTTGCATCGGCTCCGGCGATGATTCTGGATACCCTGTTTTGTCGAGCGCGTCTATCCGGTCATGACCAACAACGCGGAAATCCGGCCAGGAGGCTTCAACCTCTACGCCCTGCGCCACTTTTCTATTGACAGGGAATGGGAAATTTGGCCATTCTTGGGACGCTTTTTCCGGCCCAATGGGCGGTCCGATGTAGTAGTGGGTGCGCACGCTCCAGACAAACGAATCGTACTGGGTAGCTATGTTTTCCTGGGCCCTGTTCCCTCGAGCCCATCGTAGCAATGAACCTAGCCCAATCAGTCCGACATCCGTCACCGAGGATGAGTGGGGATTTCCAAATTGCATAGCACGGGGCGCCCGCAGGTCGGGTTCTCCCGTCATAGGAGGACGCAATGCAAAAGCGACACGAAAGCCCTAAGCAAGCTGGGATCGGGCGGCGCGACTTCTTGAAGCTGTCTCTTGCCGCGAGCGCGGCTGTCGCCGCACCGACAATTTTGGTACGGCGCGTTTCCGAGGCCCAGGAAAAGGTCCTGAAGATCGTCCACTGGAAGCACTTCGTGCCCGATTATGACAAGTACTTCGATGTCTTCACCAAGGCTTTTGGCGAGGCCCACAAGGTCAAGGTCGAGGTGGACTATGTCGCCACGCCCGATCTCCCTACCGCGATCGCAGCCGACATCTCCCGAGGCGGCGGTCACGACATCTTCCATTTGAACGGTACGGGAGGGTGGCTCTACGATCAGGGGCTGGTTGACGTGACCGATGTCTCCAACCGGCTGGCAAAGGAATTCGGTGGCTGGATCCCTGAAGCCTCATCGGTAGCTGTGGTCCGCGGCAAGTGGCTCTGCATCCCGCACTGGTACATGAGCTTCCCCTGGATTATCAACCGCCAGTACTTCAACGAAGTCGGAGCGGACTACACCGACAAGACCACGTGGGAGGATATCCGACAAATCGGGGCAAAGCTGAAGAAGGCCGGCCATCCGCTGGGCATTCCCATATCGCAGACGCCCGACTCCAACGATAACCTGGTCCCCATGATGCTTAGCTACAAGGCCGACATGTTCAACACGGTTGGGCAGATCGCCTTCGCCAAGAAGGAGATCGTCGAGGTGCTCCGGTTCGGCGCAGCGCTCTTCAAGGAGACGATGACCGACGAGGTGCTGAGCTGGGACGATACCTCGAACAACCGGTTCATCGCCTCCGGCAAGGGCTCGATGATTTGCAATCCCATCAGCGCATATCGGACCGCGGCCAAAGACCAGCCGGATGTCTATAAGAACTTGGAGATCGTGAAGGCGCCGATCGGGGCGGGTGAGATTCGAGTTGGGGGCGCTCGGACCATGTCGTATGGGATCTACAAGTTCTCCAAGGTGCAGGATCTGGCCAAGGAGTTCCTATACGCGATGAACAAAGAGGGTCTGAAGGGAATGGAATCCTCCACCGGCTACAATCATCCCTACCTCAGAGCCTTCTTCAAGAAGCCCATGCCGGTGATCGGCCATGAGCCGAAGCTGATGCTCCTGCAGGATTACCAGGATTACGTGAAGTTCATCGGCTTTCCTGGCCCAATGACCAAGACAGCGACGACCATGTACGCCAAGTTCATCGTCCCCACGATGTTCGCGCAGGTATGCACCGGCCAGAAGGCGCCGCGGGCTGCGATGGATGAAGCGGAGCAGAAGCTGCGTGCCGGATAGACAGTGGGAAAAGCGGCGTAGCGGCCGCAAACCGGCACGCCGCTCTCGCTTACGCCTTCGTGCGAGCCAGCCATGGCAGACGTGACGCTCGAGCACGTCGAGAAACGGTTCGGTGAGGTGCTGGCCGTCCGCGGGATCGACCTCACCGTGAAGGACCAGGAGTTCGTTATCCTCGTCGGCCCGTCCGGATGCGGCAAGACGACGACCCTCCGCATGATCGCAGGATTGGAGGAGGTGTCCGGCGGCGACATCCGGATCGGCGGTCGGTCGGTGACGTATCTCCCCCCGCGTGACCGCGACATCGCCATGGTCTTCCAGAGCTACGCGCTGTATCCCCACATGACGGTCTATCGCAATATGGCGTTTGCTCTCCAGCTCAGAAGACTGCCTAAGCGGGAGATCGACGGGCGCGTCCGGGAAGTCGCTGATATCCTCGGCCTCGGCGAGCATCTCGAGCGCAAGCCCAGGCAGCTCTCGGGCGGACAGCGGCAGCGGGTGGCGGTGGGGGCGGCCCTCTGCCGCCAGGCAGGGGTGCTCCTCTTCGATGAGCCGTTGTCGAATCTCGACGCCAAGCTCCGCGTGCACATGCGCACGGAGCTTAAGCGACTCCACCATAGCGTCAAGTCCACGATGATCTACGTTACTCACGATCAGGTCGAGGCGATGACGATGGGCGACCGGATCGTGATCATGAACCACGGCGTCATCTGCCAGATCGGTACGCCCCTCGAGGTGTACGATCGGCCGGCCACCCAATTCGTCGCCAGCTTCATTGGCAGCCCCCCCATGAACTTCTTTAACGGAGAGCTGGCGACAAGTGACGGGCAAGCCGCGGTCGTCCTCGAGGGGGGGCTGCGACTGCGACTTGCCCGGCAGGATCTCGTGGGGTCCGCCGGCCGCCCGGTCGTGTTCGGAATCCGGCCCGAGTACATTTCGCTTGATCCCAACGGGCGCCCATATGCGGTGAAGGTCCCGGCCGTGATCGACGAAGTGGAGCCGCTCGGGCACGACGTCATTGTGTCTGCCACGTGCTCCGCTGGGGTATTCCAGGTTGAGATCGAGATTTATGCAGGGGTCCAGCGCCTCGATCACATCGATTTCTGGTTCGATATGAATCGAGCGTATCTCTTCGATCGGGAGACCGAGTGCGCGATCTGACTGCGCCCGCGCTTCCCGCCGAGGTTGTAACGCCGGCCCGCAGCCGGGTCAAGTTCCTCGAGAGGGAACGACCGCTTGGTTACGCGCTGATCCTGCCAGCCATCCTCTACTTGAGCCTGTTTATCGCCTATCCGTTCATCATGTCCATCTATCTGAGCCTGACCGACGCGCAAGCCGGTAATGAGCGGTGGAGTTTTATTGGCCTGGGCAATTATTCACACGTGTCAAGTTACGAAATCCTCGCCAACGATTTCGTGATCGCGACGTTTCCCACCGAGGCGGTCGCACGGGCATTCGTCGCGCAGCGTAGCCAGGGGAAGGTGGTCACCGCCCCGGCCCAGGGGGCGCGGTTCCGTGGCTCGTTCCTGATTGCCGACCGCACGATCCCATTCCTCGAAATGGAAAACGAGAAGGACGTCGTCTTTCAGGGCGAGACCATCCTTCAAGACCTTGACTGGGAGGTCCGACCAGAGGCGGGGAGCTACGCCGTTGTGGCCCACGCCAAAGAGTCCCCGATCACGCTGGGCCCGTTCGCTACCAGAGGGGCGCTGGACCGAATGCGAAAGGAGCAACTCCTGCTGAAGGCCGACACCAGGGTCAAGACGAACGGGACGGGCGTTGTCCAAGACCCGAACTTCCCACTGGCCCTCAAGAACACGTTCAAGTACACGTTCGGGACCGAGATCGTCAAGCTGTTCATCGGAGTTCCCTGCGCCATGTTGCTCAACCGGCGCTTCGGTGGCCGGAGGATTCTCCGCGGCCTCATCGTGATCCCTTGGGTGATTCCGATCGCCATCAGCGCGCAGGCTTGGCTGTGGATCCTCGATTCTACCTACAGCGTCATTAACTGGTGCCTGGTCAACTGGGGGATCATCACGCCCGCCAATATCATCAACTTCCGGGGCGATAAGGACTGGGCCATGTTTTCGGTCATCCTCGTCAACGTGTGGCGGGGTTTCCCTTTCACGACGATCGTGATCCTGGCCGGCCTCACCGCCATTCCCGACGAGATCATCGAGCGGGCCCGTGTGGACGGCGCCAGCGCTTTCCAGCGGTTCATCTACATCATCTCGCCGATGGTTCGGCCCATCCTGATGGTCTCGCTCCTCTTCTCCGTGATCTTCAGCTTTACAGATTTCAACACCATCTGGATCATCACGAAAGGGGGACCCTATGACCAGACGCAGGTCCTTTCGACCTACGCCTATCAAATAGGGGTCAACGCCGGGTACCTGGGCAGGGGCGCGGCGATTTCCCTCTTCATGTTCCCGATCATGGCCGTGATGGTCTACTTCATGCTCCAGTTCCTTCGTCGAGAGGCGTAGCGATGGCGCAAGGGCGCGGGGCAGTCTGGCACCGGATCAAGCCCCACCTCTTCTCATACCTTGGGCTGGCTCCCTTCCTTGCCTTCGCTCTGTTCCCATTCTATTGGGGGCTCATTACTTCGCTGAAGGCTGACGCAAACCTGTACGACCTTCGGAGGAATCCCTTTTGGTTCTCGAGGGTGGATAGTGCCAGCGGGTTGCCATACCACAAAGACATCATCGTGCCCGCATCACTGGTCGAGGGCGTGATCCGGTGGCAGATCGGCCAGAGTGCCCAGACCACTCGGAGCGACAGTGAGCAAGATCCCGCGCCCATCGCATTTATCGGTGAGCAGAAGATCACAAGCCCGGTTGATGGGACGCTGGCGGAGGTCCGCGTTCAATCCGGGCAGATCGCGCATCCCAACGAGGTGATCGGCGTCATCCATGTGCCCAACCCGACCCTCACACACTACCGGTATCTGTTCAGCACCCCCTTCTATCGCTGGATGCGGGTGAGCCTCGTGACCGGCTCGGTGGTGGTGGTCATCACGCTTCTGATGGCGGTCCCGGCCGCCTACGGTCTGGCGAGGTTGCGCTTTCCGGGCAACCGTGGTGTGGGGATCGCCATATTCCTGACCTACCTCATCCCGTCGACGATCCTGTTCATTCCGTTTTCCCAATTTGTATCTGCGCTGAAGGTCTCCAACACGATCTGGTCTTTGATTCTCACATACCCGACATTTACCGTCCCGTTCTGCACGTGGCTGCTCATGGGGTTCTTCCGGAGCGTCCCGAAGGAGATCGAAGAGCGTGCGCTGCTGGACGGGGCGACGCGCTTACAGATGCTCCGCCTGGTTGTGATCCCGGTCGTGCTTCCAGGAATCCTGACTGCGGCCATCTTCGCCTTCACCCTCTCGTTCCAGGAGTACGTCTACGCACTCACCTTTATCAGCTCGACCGTGAACCGGACCCTGCCAGTTGGTATCACGGTGGACATGGTCCGCGGGGACGTATATTTCTGGGGGCCGCTCATGGCGTCTGCGATAATAGGGTCGATCCCGGTGGTGATTTTGTACGCGCTATCCCTCGATTATTTCATTTCGGGCATGACCACCGGCGCCGTCAAGTAGCCACGAAGCTTCACACCCCAACGCATTGACCTAACCGCGAGAGTTGTCGAGTTGATACCCGTGATGGCGACGGGGAGGGCTCAGAGTCTTCCTGGGGTACGAGAGACCGCGTTGCGTCGCGTGACGCTTTATTGCATTGGAATCCTCCTATTGTCGGGAGGCGTGGCGCGTGCTAGGGAGCTGGAGATCTGGACTCAGAGCGTTCCGCCCCGCCTCTTGCGGATCGTTCCGGTCCCAATAACTGAGCGTTTTACCGTGACCTGGGAGCACTCCGTCGAGCACTTTCAGTGGCGCGAGACCTACCAGATCACGCCAACCGCACGACTGCGCCTCCTGACCAGCTCCACCCAAGGATATGGCGCCGGGACTCCGGATCGGCAACAGCAGGGGGCTGGCTTTCGGATGGAGGGAGGGTGGTTGGTTCACGAGCCGGTTGGCCTGGAACTAGACGCCTTGCCGATCAGCCTGAGCCGGCTAGCGCCACACTGGCTGGAAAGTGGCGTTATGCGGCTCTCGCTGCTTGAGATCGCCGGTGAACAGGCCATTGTCTTGCGGCCGTCGCGTGGTGTCGCGGCCAATCATCGATAAATGTGG
>JBGQJI010000084.1:0-10651 GCA_041498975.1 Methylomirabilis sp. (SeqCode) | reverse complement strand
CTGCCACTTCTTCCCTACATGAAGTGTGACGATCCCACCGGTGAGAGTACGCACGCGGACGTCGTGGAAGCCAACCTCTTCCATCATTCTTGTCAGCTCCCGCGAGGACGGAAAGGCCGACACGGAGGCCGGAAGATAGCTGTAGGCCGCCCGGTCCCCAGAGATCAGGCCGCCCAGCCACGGTAGCACCCGGTGGAAATAGAAGCGATAGAGCCGGCCGAAGAGCGGCCCCTCTGGCATGGCGAACTCCAAGACGATTCCCCGGCCCCCAGGCCGGAGCACCCGGTTCAGCTCAGCGAGGCCCTGCTTTCGGTCCACCAGATTGCGGATGCCGAAGGCAACGGTGGCCGCGTCGAAGGTGTCGGTGTCGAATGGGAGCGCCTCGGCAGAGCCGGCCTGCAGCCCGATGCGGCCAGCCAGACCCTCCCGGGCCACCTTCTCCGCTGCCAGCCGAATCATCGGCAGACAGAAGTCCACTCCGACGATCGACCTGGCCGAGGGGAATTGTTTGGCCAGTTCGAGGGCGACGTCGGCGGTTCCGGTGCAGACATCGACCGCCAGCCCACCAGGCGGGAGCTTGGCCTCGGCCACCGCCTCCCGGCGCCAGTAGCGGTCCCGGCCGACACTCAGGAGGCAATTGAGGAGATCGTAACGGTGCGCGATGCCGCCAAACATCCGGCGGATGGCGTCCCCGTTCCCTCCTCCTTGACCCGCCTCCAAATGGTCAGCCCTCTCGCCTCGGCCCGAGTGGAGACTAGGACCGTTCCAATTTTATCCGCCTAACGACGAAATGACTTGGTGCCGTACTAATCGGCTGTCTCACAATCTTGCCATTTGTGCTAACAAGTTGGAACGGTACTAGCCGGATGGCTGGTAGGCCGGGTCCAAGATCAGAGCCGTTCCACCAAGAACCTGCCGCCGCTCTTGAAGGTGATTGTAACAATCCATCACCTTTCGGACATACTGGTCTCTGTCCTGGAATCCGGGCCGGCGCGCCGTATCCCCGTAGTAGTACACCAGCAACGCCGCGCGCATATCGTCTCGGTTTTGCACGAGAGTGGCCTTCAAGAATTTCAAAGCGGTGTCCAGGTTCAGATGAACGTCGTACAGGTCATCGGGCCGGCTCACTGCGTCGGGGTTCACCGCCCTGGCCGTCGCAAACATGACCTGCCCTAAGCCCCTGGCATTCCTCGGAGACTTGGCCACGACACGGAAGGAAGACTCGACCGCGACCACCGAGAAGAGGAGGTCAGGGTCTACCTCATATTCCGCTGCCAGGCTCTTGATCTTCGCGATCAGGTACCGACGGAGATAGAGATCGTCCCGCACCGCATCGTACTCTTTCATCACACTCTCGTAGACGGCGTCATAGCCTTCTGGCTCCGCCGTCTGCAGCCGCCCGTGCAGCGCCAATGTGGAGGCGCCTAAAGCCAGAGCGGCAATGGCAAGGACGACAATCCAGACCTGATACCGACGCTCG
Organism: Methylomirabilis sp. (SeqCode); assembly: GCA_041498975.1. Taxonomy (GTDB): domain Bacteria; phylum Methylomirabilota; class Methylomirabilia; order Methylomirabilales; family Methylomirabilaceae; genus Methylomirabilis. Next base: position 9,171 of record JBGQJI010000084.1, on the reverse strand, counting down.
ACGTTCGCGTAGAGACGAAGCGTTCGCTGGGGGATCAGGGGAATGGTCTCGTACATCGTTGTGCCCTCCTTCATTGAATAGCGGGCTGCCCGAACTTACAGGGGCTCCCTCGTCCAACTCAGGCAGGGGGCTGAATGAATTGTATCGGCCCATGGCGAAAATAAAAACCCCCTGGTGCCTTGCTCCAGAGGGCCCGAGCGGCCTGGTCTATTCCGCGAATACACGGACTACATACACTCTGTCAGGGGAACATCTGAAGCGCCTCCACGTTCTTGCCGGACCCGACCCTCTGGATGGTACAGATGATACGTGCGATGAGTGTCAGAGAGTCATGGCCGTCCTTCTGATCATTCCGATCATTTCGCCCTCCATTAATAGGATTCAGTTCGGGGACAGCTTTAACCGCTGCCCGCCACTTACCGCCTCAGAAGAAGGCGGCAGGAGTTTGACCTGGTCCCCCTCTTGGAAGACCGTCGCCTCCTTGATCCCATTCAGGCTGGCTATCTCCCATGCCAGTTGCTGATCGCCAAGAACATCCCTGGCTACGCTGGTTGGAGTATCCCCATTTCTTGCGGCGTACACCTTCATGCGCCGGTTGTCCCTTTTCGCTCCATAGACCAGCCCCTCGAGATGTGCCTTATACTCGTTTCCCTTCACCTCGAGAGTGCCACCGCCCTGCTCGATGAGGATGGAAGCCATCGTTTGGGCCTTCACGATGCGCTCGGTCGTTTCCGGATGGGTCCCCTGGAACCCATGATAACCGAGGGCCTCCAGTCGCTCCTTCAGCTTCATCGCCTTGAGAAAGGTGACCATCTCCTTGGGATCGTACCCGACTCGATAGGCCGTCCGGAGCCCCAGCTCATCGGCCTCTAACTCGGCGTCCCGGCCATATCCCAACAGGACGTGATCGAAGATGGCTGAGGAAACCATCGCCCAGTTCCCAGCATTCTCCCGACCCCCTGGACTGAGAGCCATGAGGCCCAATGACAGGATCTGGGCGCCGAATGCTTTCGTCAGTTGCTTGGCCGCGTGGCGGGCGGTGGCGTGACCGATCTCGTGGCCGAGGACCCCCGCAAGTTGGCCCTCACTGTTCAGCATCGCCAGCATCCCCCGGGTGATATAGATGTAGCCCCCAGGCAGGGCCATGGCGTTCACCTCGGGGATGTCGATGATCTTGAAGCTGTAGCGAAAACTGGTCGGACCGATCGCCTCAAGCAGCCGCTGGCCGACCGACTCGACATATGCCTGGAGCTGCTGATCCCGATAGCGTCCAAATCGTCTCAGGATCTCCTCATCGGCCTTGCTGCCGATCTCGTTCTCCTCAGCCTCGGAGATGATCGTGAAGCCTGAGGCGTGCCGAGGGTGCGGGAAGCCCAGCAGGGCGCCCACGACCCACAGAACGAACACATGCCTACCGATCTTGCCCAAGATCTTCATGAGACCTGGTTCTCTGGCCGAACCCTCATCGTAGCCGCAACTCCACTGCCTTGATGTTCTGCCGGGCTTTATCAGCCAGCTCGCCCTTTGGCAGATATTTCAGATACAGCTTGTATTCCTTCAGCGCCTTGCGGTACAGAGCCTTGTCATCTACGCCCAGCTTGGCCTTTGTATGATACGACAGTCCCAGATGATAGTGGGCATCGGCGAAGTCGCTTCTGAGCTTGACTGCCTGCTCATACTCGGCAATGGCCTGGTCCAGATCGGCGAACAGCCGCTGATGGTAGAAAACCCCGAGCTCGTAATGCGCCTCTGCCGTTGTCGTCTGATCGGCCGGGGGCTTGCGCTCGGCCGCTGGGGATTTCTTCTGAACGGCGAGGGCTGATCCGCTGAGAACCAGGACTACCAGGGCCGCGGCGGCACCGCGAAAACGCCACCACCCCGACCCGCTCATCGGCATATCCGATCTCAGTACGACCGACAGTCTACCCTCCCCGGGCGATCTTGCCCCTTCACAGCCTCCGATCTGCCTGATGCTCCAGGAAGCCCGACGGCCTACGCGGCTTTTCGTTTCACACTACGCTTTCTTCTCGACCCCGCCGCACGCGATGTCTGCTGCCGGGGGGCGTCTACGTCCTGACGCGCTCTCAAAGCAGCGCCCTCTCGAATCGCCCTGATCTCGTTGTCGCTGAACCCGGCGAACTGTGTGCCGCCGAACCAATTGATTGGGTTATCCATCCTCTCCTCGCTCACCTCCTTCTACAAGAAAGGGCGCCACCACCCATTGAGTTCAGAAGGTTGTGATTCTTGCACGTGGGATGTTGGGCGGGGCAGCCGTCCTGTCGGGCAGGCTACTGAGGGGTAAAGCCGTTCTAATTGTCCGATCCGCGGGGATGAGTATTTGATCGAAAGCGTCACCCCTTTTGAAAGTGACTCTATCTTTCACCCCTTCGACCGCTGGAGTGCGGATTTCAACGAGCTTTGTGTAACATAGCAGCCTTTAGTCGGGATGTCAAGAAATTACGCCGCACGGCGTCAAAAGGAGGGCGGGGCCAGCCCAACGGAGGGTTGGGTGGCATGTAGTCCGCTCGCGGACCTAGCCCGGGTCGCTCCAGGCCACCTTCCTAAGGGGCGCTGATCCTAGCAACACAGCGATGAGGGATTGCATGCTCGCTTTTAGCTCGATCATTGGCCATTGCCGATCCTCGGTGATGCCCCCTGACCAAGGCGGAAAGAGATGCGGTCAGCACCCCCTTCTAGTGTAGTGACTCTCAAGTTCCTTTACACATTTCGTTCACCCTGAGCTTGTCGAAGGGTGCGTATTTGAGGCTTCGACGGGCTCAGCCCGAACGGGTTTATTGTTAAAGTAATTCTGAGTCACCACACTAGCGTATGCCTGGTGAAGGCTATTCGGGAAGCCCGAAGACAATAAGCACAGAGCGTCCCGGCACACTCCGCGACCCGTGAATGTCTTCTTGAAGTCCTCCACTACCGAGGGCCCCCGACGGTCCGATCGGCAGGCCCGCCACCGCTGCCACATACTGCTTGCCGTCGATCGCGAAGACAATGGGTCCAGCAACGACTGCCGAGCCGATCCGGAACCGCCAGAGCAGCTCGCCGGCCTTGGCGCCCAATGCCATCAGCTCCCCGCCGGGGTTGCCGGCAAAGACCAGACCTCCCGCCGTCGTCACGGTGCCCGTATACATCGGGAACTTGGTTACGTACTCCCACACCGTTTGGCCGCTGCCGACGTCTATGGCCGTGAGATGACCCCAGCCGGGCGAGACCCCCCGCTGGCTGCCACCGAGGTATTGCTTGCCTTTTTCATAGATCACGCGACGATTGGAGAAGTGGGCGCACATTTCAACAGCAGGCACATAGGCCATGCCGGTGTCGGGATTGAACGACATCGGCTGCCAACTCTTCCCCGCGGTCCCGTGGCCACACCCCACGATCGTTTGATTGATTTTGGGCCTCTTGAGAGGTGTCACCTCGCCCGTCTCGGGATCGACTTTGATAGTGTCAACGTGGATGAAGGGCCTGGCGTAGATGACCTTGCCGGTGGTCCGATCGAGCAGGTAAAAGTGGCCGTTCCGGTCTGCATGGATCAGCCCCTTGTCGACGATGCTGCCGTCCGGACGCTTCACGCGATCCACCAGGATCATCTCGTTCACCCCGTCGTATTCCCAGACATCGTGCGGGGTCCACTGAAAGTGCCACCTGATATGGCCGCTGTCGGCGTCCAGCGCCAGAACCGCCCCCGTGTAGAGGTTCTTGCCCGGTCGGACCCATCCGTTGTACGCTGGGCCGGGATTGCCGGTCCCCCAGTAGACCAGGTTCAAGACGGGGTCGTACGAGCCAGTCACCCACGTTGAGCCGCCACCATGCTTCCAGACGTCAGAACCCTTCGGCCACGTCTCGCTCCCCGGCTCGCCCGGGGCAGGAACTGTATAGGTCTTCCACGCGCTCTGTCCGGTCCGTGCATCAAATGCCTGGAGGAAGCCTCGGATGCCGTACTCGCCGCCGCCGAGGCCTATCACCACCTTCCCCTTCACGATCAGGGGGGCACCGGTCAGAGTATAGCCAGTCTTGTAGTCTTCCACTGTCACATCCCACACCACCCGGCCGGTCCTCGCATCCAGCGCCAGCAGATGGGCATCTGGGGTGCCCCAGTAGATCGTGCCACCCAGCACCGCGACGCCCCGGTTGACGACGCCGCAGCAGAGAAGCTCAGGAAGATCGCTTGGAAGCGTCGCCTCCCGTTTCCAAAGGAGTGCCCCGGTTCGGGCGTCGAGCGCGTACAGCTTGCTCCAGGAGCCGGTGACGATCATGATCCCGTTGTTCACGACCGGCGTGCTTTCCTGCCGATCAGGCGTGCCGATCGAGAAGGTCCACTTCGGGACGAGATTCTTGACGTTCTTCGTATTGATTTGGCTCAATGGGCTATACCGCTTGCTGTCGTGCGTCCTGTTGACCATCAGCCAATTATCCGAGTCTGTCTCTGCAGCCAAGAGCCGGCTCTCGCTCACCAGGGTCCAGTCCATCGCCCAAGCCGAAAGCGCGACAGCCAGCGGAACCAAAGAGAAGAGGAGCAGGCCGATAGGAAACAATGCCTTGAGAGGTCGTCTGTGTCGGCTCATGAGGGTCCCATTCCAGTCAATTACCAAGCTCCACCACAACTTCGATATGCTTCACGAGCCCAAGATTGAACGCAGGAGACACGTTTTCTGTCAGGCGAAAACTGGTAGTTTCCTCGATTCATCGGTCAGGCGGGATCCCCCTGAACATAGGGCAGCGGGAACACACTCAGGCGCGAGCGATCGACGTCCACAGCATCGGGTCACTTGCCGCCCACCGAAGCAAGGACTTGCCACGTCGATGAGTCGGGAGTAGCGGGTTTCAATTGGCTGCGTGCTTCAGAATCGCGAGCTAGGGAAGAGCGCGGTCACTTGACAGAAGGTTGTCGAGTATGGACGCCAACTTTGTCGTCTGCGGCGGACATGCGGCTGAAAGACTGATACAAACACACTAGGAAACTGATGTCATGGCGAGGGCTACAACGACAAAGCAATCCATCCCACCATCGTGCCGAGTTCGAGATTGCACAGCCTGCCGCGAGCAATGCCGAGGGGGCTGCGTCTCGCAACAACACTCCGTCTCGGATTGCCGCGCTCCCGCTGGTCGCTCGCAATGACAATGCAACAACATGTAATGTGCTGGCTGTAGTTCCCTGATTGCTGGAGCCGGCGGGGGGACTTGAACCCTCGACCTGCTGATTACGAATCAGCTGCTCTGCCAACTGAGCTACGCCGGCGCGCGGGCCACGCTACTATACCCAAGGGTCTGCGGACTGTCAAGCCGCCTAACCCTTTGCTTTTCCCAAATGGACCAGTATAATAAGCCCTGCTTTAGAGATGAAACGGAGGAGAGATGTCACGAAGTCTTATCGAACAGCAAGTGGCACGTGTCGAGGAGCTTCCGGAGGGCTGCTCGAAAAAGTTTGCCTTGACCGTGAACGGGCAGCAGGTCGAGGGCTTTGTCGTGAACTACCGTGGAAGCTTTTATGCCTATGTGAACCGGTGTTGTCATATTCCGATGCCCATGGACTGGTTTGAGAACCAGTTCCTGTCAGAAGACGGCCGCTTTATCATCTGTGGCACTCACGGGGCTACCTACGATCCCGCCACCGGCGAATGTGTGGCGGGGCCCTGCCCCGGAGACTATCTCGAGCGACTGCCGCTGCAGGTAGTGGATGAAACCGTCCTCGTCGTCTGCCCACCTGTGGACCACGGCTAGTGCCATCCCAACAACTCACGCCACGATGATGAGGCTAGTGCCATTCCAACTGTATCCGCCTAACATGACATTGACCCGCAGGCATCTGGATCGGCCTCCGCAAAGCCTTGTCATGTATCCGAACAAGTTTGAACGGCACGAGAGAAAGCGATAATACATAAAAGGACACCTCTCGGTGATTGGTCACAACAAGTTGGAACGGTACTAGAATGCGACGGGCTTGAACGCCGGACACGGAGACCTGAAAGGGAAAAGGATGATGGCCATACGCGACCCTGACCAAGCGGAGGTCCTGGAGGTCAATGCCAATTTTTATCGAGCCTTCGAAAGCCTGGACATTCTGCGAATGGCCGCCGTCTGGGCCAGGGGAGCCCACGTCAAATGCATACACCCCGGGTGGTCGCTCCTCTCGGGCTGGGAGGCGGTGAGAGCGAGCTGGGAGCTGATCTTCTCCAATACGAAGGAGATCCGCTTCACCCTGACCGACGTCCGGGTGCGGATCCACGGTCCTTTAGCTTGGGTGGTCTTGACGGAAAACCTCCTCTCCGAGGTCCAGCAGGATGTGACCGCGACCACGCTCTTGGCCACCAACATCTATGAGAAGACCAACGGGATCTGGCAAATGGTCCATCATCACGCCTCCCACGTCTTCTCCAGCCGTGCCGGGTCGGACAAGGAAGTAACCCATTAGTGCCGTCCCAACTACTTACGCCAAATTGGTGAGGCTAGAGAAAGCGATAGCTCTTACACGACACCTGCCGGCGATTAACCGGAACACGTTGAAATGGCACTAGCCCTTCCGCTGCACCAACTCCATCAGCATGAAAGCGATAGCATAGAGCAGGGCAATGGCCGCGCCGGCCGCATAGGCTCTCGGGCTTAACCCACCGAATCGCGTTACGGCCATCCAGGAGACGTTTGCGATCCCCAGGCTGGCGAAGGAGGCCGCCAGGGCCAGGTACGAGAGATCCCGCCAGATCCTCATCGGTTGTTGCTCCTCTGGATGTTAGCCCGCCGTGGGCTGGTAACGTCACTCCTCCCGATCAACTCTCGCCCCACTTACTAAGCGGGTCGCAAGACAGATGACAACGCTCCCCGCACCGCGCAGTAACTGCTCCTGGCCGTGGGGCATCAGACAGGGGAACCCTCCCGCGAGGTACGCAACAATTTAGACCGGTCGGCAGGCCTGACAGGGGCGATACCTCCTGCCCATTGCGTCCTGCTGCGTCGCGAAATAGACCGCATGCCGCCCCGAGATGCGCCGCCCGCGATGACAGCTAGGGAGGCAGAAGGTTCTGCTCTCGTCACTCCCCACGAAGCGGATCCGCCGGGCGGCCGCACGTGCAAGGTCTTCGAGATCGAGGCCTTCGAAAGCCAGCACCATCGCCTTCACCCCAGGGCCGCCCCCCGAGTAACGCCCGATCCGGCCATCGGCCCGGACAACACGGTGGCAGGGGATCAGGAAAGGGATCGGGTTCCTGGCCAACGCCGTCCCGACAGCCCGAGCCGCTCGCTCCGCTCCGACCTCCTTTGCCACCCACTGGTACGAACGCACCTCGCCGCGAGGGATCTCCATGGCCTTCTTCAAGACCATGCGCTGAAATGGCGTGAGCCGGGAAAGGTCGAACGGGGCCGAGATGCTCCGCTTTCCTGTTACATGATCCACGACCGCTCTGGCCAGCCCCTCCGGCAGGCGGGCATCCCTGATCGGTCGGATGCCGAGCATCCTGGCGCACGCCCGCTCAAAGCCATGCGCCCCTGACGTAAGCGCCAGACAGCAGACTGCCTTGCCACGATAGGCCACGTAGAGTTGCCCGACTGGTGTCAAAACCGGAGCATACCGAATGGTGATTTGACCTTTTCTTGCCATCTCCATCAACGCCTACAGAAGTGGGGCCCGCATGACCGAACCGATCGAGACGGATTCATCTGATGCCGACAAAGGGGTCACGATGCGAGATACCGCTGGAGCTTCTCGACGAACGTGGCGCTCCATCGCGCGCGCTCGACCTGCCTGAAGAGCAGAGGGAGACTCTCATCGGAAAGCTGGACCCACCCGGCTGCGTTGCCGTCCAGGACATCGGGCGACATCAACTGACCCATGCGGACCCAGAGCTGACCGTGTTCCAAGAAGCGGACCTCCGCCCCTTCGGTCCCGGCCGCGGCCAGGATCGCCTCTCGCAACGCCTCGCGAGATACAGACCGCAGATCTCCATCCTCTCCATCCCCAGCCGCTGCCTTTTCTATGGCTCTTACATATCGCGGATCCGGGTTCGGGGTTCCGAGTTCCGCTTCGCGGTCCCGCGTTCCAAGTTCCGAATTTCCGGTCTTGAACCTCGAGCTTCGCACCTGGAACTTGGAACCCTTATCAGTTGTAACAGGGCCGTCTTTCCACAGCGGGCAGATATCCCGATAGGCGCACCAGTGGCAGAGGCTGCTCTTGATCGGCCTGAACTCTGTATCAGCCTCGATCCGATCGATCAGAACGATGGTCGCCGCCTTCAACCTGTCCAGATCCCCCGGCGTTCGCGTTGATCGTAGCTCCCTCCCAAAAGCCAGGTAGTGCCAGACCAGCCCGATCTCTTTGGCATCGGACACCATCCCTTCCACGCCGAGCTGATAGAGCGCCAATTGCCGATCAGCGTCGATCTCGCCCTGAGCCGGAAGTCGACCGGAGGTCTTATAGTCGTGGATTTCATAGCGTCCCGACCCGAGGCTCACGATACGATCGATGTATCCTCGAACCCGGTAGCGGCCATCCGGGTCAAGGGAGGTCATTACGTGGTGTTCCAATCCCACCGTCTGTCCCCGGTCGAACGGCTCGTGGAGTCGGTAGTAGGTCTCCAGACATCGTTTGCCGAATTGTCTGTAGTGCTCGATCGAGAAGTCCTGCTTGACGATCGTGACCTTCTCATGCCAGTGCCGCCGCCACAGCCAGTCATAGGAGTCCAGCAGTTCGGGGAGGCCGAGACGCTGACCAAGCTGCAGTTCCCGATAGAGCTTGTTAAGCGTCTCGTGGACTCGCGATCCGAGGAACGCCTCGATCGACTCCTCCTCACGGGGGATCCGATCGATGTAGCGGAATTTGTACTGACGGGGACAGGACTGGTAGGTGGAAATTCGAGATGGCGAGTAGAGCGGCAGTAGTCCCGGCTTATGCATATCCCATGGCGCGAAGGAATTCAGAGACCGAGCGGAACTGGACGTACGGATTGCGCCTCCGTTCATCACCGATCGTGCTCGAGGTCCGGCCGCCGGCGTAGTTGTGGCCAGGCAAAACCACGGTCTTGTCGTCCAGCTTCATCAATTTATTCACCAGCGAATCGTACATCTGCTCCGGGTTGCTCCCCGGTAAATCGACCCGGCCGCACGAGCCTATGAACAGGGTGTCCCCCGAGATCAGGCGATCCTGAACCAGGAAGCATTGGGACCCGGGCG